>NZ_JBHMQT010000084.1:0-600 GCF_042435035.1 Sphaerimonospora cavernae | reverse complement strand
GGCCCTCTGCTAGGAGGAGCTGGCGGTTCAGCTTTGGCACAAGCACAAGCAGAGGCTCAGGCTCTGGCTAACGGTGGCGGATGGAGCCCTTACGGAGGAGGTTACGGGGGCGGTTCAGCTCTGGCTCAAGCTCAAGCGGAAGCCCAAGCTCTAGCCAACGGTGGCGGATACAGCCCTTACGGCCCTCTGCTAGGAGGAGCTGGCGGTTCAGCTTTGGCACAAGCACAAGCAGAGGCTCAGGCTCTGGCTAACGGTGGCGGATGGAGCCCTTACGGAGGAGGTTACGGGGGCGGTTCAGCTCTAGCGCAAGCACAAGCAGAGGCTCAGGCTCTGGCTAACGGTGGAGGGTACAGTCCTTATGGTCCTTACGGGGGAGGCTCAGCTTCGGCACAAGCTCAGGCTGAAGCCCAGGCTTTGGCCAATGGTGGAGCTTTGGGAGGTGGGTTCAGCCCCTACGGGGGTCTGGGTGGCCTGGGAGGATCTGCCTCCGCTAATGCCCAAGCGTCAGCTCTTGCTCAAACCAAGTAAGTGATAAGTGATCCATAAATTTTGTCAATGTTTTGTGTTTTATGTGCAATAAACATTTCCGTTTGAAAAAAA
>NZ_JBHMQT010000082.1:0-2326 GCF_042435035.1 Sphaerimonospora cavernae | reverse complement strand
AGTGGACGCGAGCATCTTTGTGGCCAAGTTGTTTAGGGCACACGGTGGATGCCTTGGCATCAGGAGCCGATGAAGGACGTGGGAGGCTGCGTTAAGCCTCGGGGAGTCGCCAACCTGACGTTGATCCGGGGATGTCCGAATGGGGAAACCTAGCACCAGTCATGTGGTGTTGCCGCCGTCTGAATGTATAGGGCGGTTGGTGGTGACGCGGGGAAGTGAAACATCTCAGTACCCGTAGGAGAAGAAAACAATAGTGATTCCGTGAGTAGTGGTGAGCGAAAGCGGAGGAGGCTAAACCGTGCGCGTGTGATAGCCGGCGGGTGTTGCGTGTGCGGGGTTGTGGGAGTCCCTGGAGGAGACCGCCGTCTCCTCAAGCAGTGATAAATCGGTGTGGTAGTCGAACGTTCTGGGAAGGGCGGCCGGAGACCGTGAGAGCCGGGTAGGTGAAACTGCATCGACTGCTGGGGGTTGTCCCGAGTAGCACGGGGCTCGAGGAATCCTGTGTGAATCTGCCAGGACCACCTGGTAAGCCTGAATACTTCCTGATGACCGATAGTGAACGAGTACCGTGAGGGAAAGGTGAAAAGCGCCCCGGTGAGGGGTCGTGAAATAGTACCTGAAACCGTGTGCCTACAAGCCGTGGGAGCGTAGGCCGGAGCTTTGGTTCTGGTCTGTGATGTGACTGCGTGCCTTTTGAAGAATGAGCCTGCGAGTCGTGGTGTGTGGCGAGGTTAACCCGGGTGGGGGAGCCGTAGCGAAAGCGAGTCTGAATAGGGCGTTTGAGTCGCATGCTGTGGACCCGAAGCGGGGTGATCTACGCATGGGCAGGGTGAAGCTCAGGTAAGACTGGGTGGAGGCCCGAACCCACCAGGGTTGAAAACCTGGGGGATGATCTGTGTGTAGGGGTGAAAGGCCAATCAAACTCCGTGATAGCTGGTTCTCCCCGAAATGCATTTAGGTGCAGCGTTGCGTGGTGCTTGCCGGAGGTAGGGCTCTGGTTGGCTGATGGGCCCGACAAGGTTACTGACGTCAGCCAAACTTCGAATGCCGGTAAGTTGAGCGTGGCAGTGAGACTGCGGGGGATAAGCTCCGTGGTCGAGAGGGAAACAGCCCAGATCGTCGACTAAGGCCCCTAAGCGTGTGCTGAGTGGGAAAGGATGTGGAGTCGCAGTGACAACCAGGAGGTTGGCTTAGAAGCAGCCATCCTTGAAAGAGTGCGTAATAGCTCACTGGTCAAGTGATTTCGCGCCGATAATGTAGCGGGGCTCAAGCATACCGCCGAAGTCGCGGCACCTGCACCTGTGTGGTGTGGGTGGGTAGGGGAGCGTCGTACACGCCGGTGAAGCTGCCGAGTGATCGTGTGGTGGAGGGTGTGCGAGTGAGAATGCAGGCATGAGTAGCGAGTCAGAAGTGAGAAACTTCTGCGCCGGATGACCAAGGGTTCCTGGGGCAGGTTGATCCGCCCAGGGTTAGTCGGGGCCTAAGGCGAGGCCGACAGGCGTAGTCGATGGATGACGGGTTGATATTCCCGTACCCGCTGTGGTGCGCCCATACTGAACCTGGTGATACTAAGAGTCCTTAGCCCCCTGTTGCCTTCGGGTGGCGGGTGAGGGTGAACGCTCGGCCTGATCTGGTAGTAGGTAAGCGATGGGGTGACGCAGGAAGGTAGCCCATCCCGGGCGGTGGTTGTCCCGGGGTAAGCATGTAGGGCGAGGGGTAGGTAAATCCGCTCCTCATTCAAGCCTGAGGTGTGATGCCGAGCCGATTGTGGTGAAGTGGGTGATCCTATGCTGTCGAGAAAAGCCTCTAGTGAGTGCCGTGGCGGCCCGTACCCTAAACCGACTCAGGTGGTCAGGTAGAGAATACCGAGGCGATCGGGTGAACTGTGGTTAAGGAACTCGGCAAATTGCCCCCGTAACTTCGGGAGAAGGGGGGCCTCTGCTGGTGATGGCACGTGCTGTCTGAGCTGGTGGGGGTCGCAGTGGCCAGGGGGAAGCGACTGTTTACTAAAAACACAGGTCCGTGCGAAGTCGTAAGACGATGTATACGGACTGACGCCTGCCCGGTGCCGGAACGTTAAGGGGACCGCTTAGCCTGCTTTTGTGGTGGGCGAAGGTGAGAACTTAAGCGCCGGTAAACGGCGGTGGTAACTATAACCATCCTAAGGTAGCGAAATTCCTTGTCGGGTAAGTTCCGACCTGCACGAATGGCGTAACGACTTCCCCGCTGTCTCAACCACAGGCCCGGTGAAATTGCAGTACGAGTAAAGATGCTCGTTTCGCGCAGCAGGACGGAAAGACCCCGGGACCTTCACTGCAGCTTGACA
>NZ_JBHMQT010000081.1:0-628 GCF_042435035.1 Sphaerimonospora cavernae | reverse complement strand
TCCGGGTGGGGGACAGTGTCTGGTGGGTAGTTTAACTGGGGCGGTTGCCTCCTAAAGGGTAACGGAGGCGCCCAAAGGTTCCCTCAGCCTGGTTGGTAATCAGGTGGTGAGTGTAAGTGCACAAGGGGGCTTGACTGTGAGACTGACGGGTCGAGCAGGAGCGAAAGCTGGGACTAGTGATCCGGCACCGGCGTGTGGAAGCGGTGTCGCTCAACGGCTAAAAGGTACCCCGGGGATAACAGGCTGATCTTCCCCAAGAGTCCATATCGACGGGATGGTTTGGCACCTCGATGTCGGCTCGTCGCATCCTGGGGCTGGAGTAGGTCCCAAGGGTTGGGCTGTTCGCCCATTAAAGCGGTACGCGAGCTGGGTTTAGAACGTCGCGAGACAGTTCGGTCCCTATCCGCTGCGCGCGCAGGAGACTTGCGAGGGGCTGTCCCTAGTACGAGAGGACCGGGACGGACGAACCTCTGGTGTGCCAGTTGTTCCGCCAGGAGCATGGCTGGTTGGCTACGTTCGGTAGGGATAACCGCTGAAAGCATCTAAGCGGGAAGCTTGCCTTTAGATGAGGTCTCCCACCCGTGAGGGTTAAGGCCCCCTAGAGATGATGGGGTTGATAGGCTGGGAG
>NZ_JBHMQT010000080.1:0-713 GCF_042435035.1 Sphaerimonospora cavernae | reverse complement strand
ACGACAGACCAGGGAGAAAGTAATGAAGCGCACTCTCGCTCTCGGCGGGGCCGTGGCCGGCATGCTGGCCACCGCCGCCATCGCGGCGCCGGCTCACGCCGACTCGGTCCCGGCAGTCAACCTGGCCAACACCAACTTCGCGGCCAAGCAGGTCGTGCAGTACTGGGCCGGCGAGGACAAGGCCAACCTGGTCAACGCCACGCCGTACCCGGTGGAGACCAAGCTCGACGCCCGTGGCGTCAAGTCCAGCTCGCCGGTCTCGGCGAGCGACAAGCCCGGCACGGTCGGGTCGAGTGGCGACACCAAGGCCGCCACCGCCAAGACGAAGAACATCAACCTGCCCCGGACCCTGGGCAAGGTGTTCTTCACCGACTCCGAGGGCAACAACCACTGGTGCACCGCCACCTCGGTTCAGGGGCAGTACAAGAACCTGGTGGCGACCGCTGGTCACTGCGTCTACGACACCGTCAAGAACAAGGAGACGCTGGACAACTGGGTCTTCATCCCCGGTTACTACCAGGGCAAGACCCCGTGGGGCATCTACGTGGGTAAGACCGCGTACACCCACAGCGACTTCACTGTGTACGAGGACGGCGACCGCGACTACGCGTTCGTGACCGTGTACAACGGTGTCCAGGTCGAGGGCAAGACCGTGGACAAGGTCCGCAACTGGGTCGACAAGCGCTCCTTCAACACCAGGGCCGAGGCCGAGA
>NZ_JBHMQT010000079.1:0-663 GCF_042435035.1 Sphaerimonospora cavernae | reverse complement strand
CCGTCGTCACCGGCCAGCAGGCCACGGTGAACGTCAGCCCCAAGGCCACCGTCAAGGCGGACGCCGCGGCGGCCACGGCCCGCGCCGAGCTGGCCACGGTGGAGGACACGAAGACCCCGGAACTGCTGGTCCACGCCACGACCAAGACGCCGCGCCTGGCGTGGGAGGTCGTGGTCACCGGCACCAGCAAGAAGAACATCCCCAGCGTGCTGCACGTCTACGTCGACGCCCGCACCGGCAAGGTGATCGACGCCTGGGACGAGGTCCGCGAGGGCACCGGCCGGGGCGCCCTGGTCGGCCAGGTGAACATCGACACCGGCCGCTCCGGCAGCTCGTACACCATGACCGACCCCAACCGGCCCGGCCTGCAGTGTGGCGGGCAGAACGGCGCCGCCTACACCAAGAGCAGCGACAGCTGGGGCAACGGCTCGGGCACCGACCTGGAGACCGCCTGCGTGGACGCGATGTACGCCGCGCAGAAGGAATGGGACATGCTGCGCGACTGGCTGGGCCGTAACGGCCACAGCGGCTCGGGCCGTTCCTTCTCGATGCGGGTCGGCCTCAACGCGGTCAACGCCTACTGGTACGGCAGCTACACCGCCTTCGGCTACAACCAGAACCGCACCAACCAGCTGACCTCGATGGACGTGGTCGGCCACGAGC
>NZ_JBHMQT010000078.1:0-2383 GCF_042435035.1 Sphaerimonospora cavernae | reverse complement strand
ATGTAGCTCGGGTCAGTGTTCGAGACCTGTCTCCGCCTCGACATGCGCGGTTGGTAACGGCCGGGTATGAAGCTCGGGGTTGACGCCCAAGGGTGCCCGCTTTCCGCCGGGGACTACAGGCTGGAGAAGGCCGGGCGGGTGAACGAGATTGAACCCTTGATGAGGCCCCGTTATAGCGACTTCCCGGAGCGGGAATGCGAGACCGGGATGCACAGGGACTGGCCGCAGGGAAGCGGCAGGCGACGGCCGAAGCGTGTCGGAGGCCGTGGGAACACCGCCGTCCCCGGGGTATAGAGGGCACCCTATCCGGCCGTGTCTCGGGTGTGCGGAACATGGAAACCCCGTCCGGGTCCGGCTCCGGCTGAGTCGGTAAGCCAACCGTGAGGAAGGCCCAATTCCCGAGCGGGACTGGGATGCCCAAGAAGCGAACGCCGGTCCTCGAAAGAGAACGGGAAAGCGAGATCACATGTCGTGCCTCCACGAGGGTCTCGTATAACCGGCCGGATAGCGGCCCTGGTGGCCGGACGCGAAAGCGTGCTGACGTGGGCAGGTGGGTCGTTGGAGACGACCTGACGCAGATGCTGGCACCGATGGACAAGTTAGGCGCCGACGAGGTGAACGGACCAGAGGACTTCCCTGAATGGGACGCGGTGAACTGGCGTGCCTGTGAGGAGGAAGTACGGCGGCTGCGGCAGAGGATCTTCAAGGCGACGCGGGAGCAGGACTGGCGCAAGGTCAGGAACCTGCAAAAGCTGATGCTGCGGAGCCAATCGAACACGCTGACCAGCGTGCGGCGGGTGACGCAGCACAACGCGGGCCGCCGGACGGCAGGGGTGGACGGTCAGGTCGCGCTGACGTCCGAGGCCAGAGCGAAGGTCGCGGTGGAGGTTCACCGGACCCGAAGCTCCTGGCAGCCCTTACCGGTACGGCGGGTGCACATACCGAAACCCGGTAGTGGCAAGCTACGCCCGCTCGGCATTCCGGTGCTGATAGACCGGTGTCATCAGGCACGGGTCCGGAACGCGCTGGAGCCGGAGTGGGAGGCCCGGTTCGAGCCCAGATCTTATGGATTCCGACCGGGTCGTGGCTGTCATGACGCGGTCGGGATCCTGTTCACCACCCTAGGCCAGCGTAACGCCGGACGGTTGTGGATCCTGGACGCGGACTTGACGGCGGCATTCGACCGGATCGATCACGACCGGCTATTGACCTCACTCGGCTCGTTCCCCTCCAGGAACATGATCCGGGCCTGGTTGACGGCGGGGGTGATCGAACCAGGTAGGGGGTTCGCGCCCACCCTGGAGGGCTCTCCCCAGGGCGGGGTGATCAGCCCGCTGCTGATGAATATCGCGCTGCACGGGTTAGAGGAGGCCGCAGGAGTCCGGCGACGTGCATCCGGCGCTTCTGCCGGGGTCACCAAGCGAGGCTCTCCGGTCCTGGTCAGGTACGCTGATGACTTCGTGGTCTGCTGTCATTCCCAGCGGCAGGCCGAGCAGGTCAAGGCCGATCTTGGCGGGTGGCTGGCGCTCAGGGGGCTGTCCCTGAACGAGGACAAGACATCCATCGTCCATGCCTCACAGGGGTTCGACTTCCTGGGATTCAACGTCCGCCGCTATCACGGCAAGTTGCTGATCAGGCCGAGTAAGACGGCTGTGACAAGGCTGCGGGAACGGCTGCGGTCCGAGATGCTCCGTTTGCGTGGTGCCAACGCGCAAGCGGTTATCCGGGCACTCAACCCGATCGTCAGGGGTTGGGCGGCCTACTACCGGGGTGTGGTGTCGTCCAGGATCTTCAAGAGGCTGGACGAGTACGTGTGGTGGCTCACCTGGCGGTGGGCGCGACGCGGCCACACCAACAAGTCGAGGTACTGGACGTATAACCGGTACTACGGCAAGTTCAACAAGTTCAGGAACGACCAGTGGGTGTTCGGCGACCGCGACAGCGGCTCCTACCTGGTCAAGTTCTCCTGGACTGCGATTGTCCGGCATGTCGCCGTCAAGGGCGCGGCATCTCCTGATGACCCCGCGCTTGCCGGCTACTGGGCGGTCCGGCGCACGCGTGTTCCACCCCCTTTGGACAGCTACACGCTGCACCTGCTCACCAGGCAGGACGGCCGCTGTCCGCTCTGCGGGGAACCACTCCTCGCGCCAGATCAGCCGCCTCAATCTCCCCGCGATTGGGAGAGATGGTGGCTTCAGGTCACCCGGAAAGCGATAGCCGCCGACTATCTCACCCATCACGGGGGACCCGGTTCACCGGACAGAACACCAACCAGCCTCGTGCACGACTCCTGCCGACGGCGGCTCATCGCCAGTCAGCGCAGGAACACCGCGGGCAGATTCCGCAAGCCCATGAGACCTGCTTGAGCCGGATGCCATGAAAG
>NZ_JBHMQT010000077.1:0-615 GCF_042435035.1 Sphaerimonospora cavernae | reverse complement strand
GCGTTACGGCCGGTCGGCGGGTTTGGGTGTGCTGGGATGGCGACGTGAGCGAGCGCAAACCGTACCCGAGCGACTTATCCGACGAACGGTGGGCCCTGATCGAGCCCGTGATCACCGCGTGGAAGGCCGCGCACCGCTCAGTCAGCGGTCACCAGGGCCGTTACGAGATGCGGGAGATCGTCAACGCGATCCTCTACCAGAGCCGGACCGGCTGCCAGTGGGACTACCTGCCGCACGACCTGCCGCCCCGCAGCGCGGTGTACTACTACTTCGCCGCGTGGCGCGATGATGGCACTGACCAGGCGATCCACGACCTGCTGCGCTGGCAGACACGGGAGAAACGCCGGCGATTAGCCGACCCGAGCCTGGTGGTGCTGGACACGCAAAGTGTCCACGCCGCGGCCACAGTGCCGTCGGACACGACGGGCCGGGACGCGGGGAAAAAGGTGCCGGGGCGCAAGCGCGGCCTGGCCGTGGACGTGTTAGGCCTGGTCATCGCGGTGGTGCTGGCCGCCTCGGCGCACGACAACACCGCCGGAATCGCCCTGCTGGACCGGGTCGCCGCCGCCACACCACCCGGCAGCGTGCGCACGGCGCTGGCCGACCAGGGATTCA
>NZ_JBHMQT010000076.1:0-9169 GCF_042435035.1 Sphaerimonospora cavernae | reverse complement strand
CGGGCCGCAGGGCGTAACGACCACCTGGCACTACGCTCGCTGGAATGCACCACGATCTGTCCGTTCTCGCCGACCGAGACTGCCTGGTCGCGTTCGCCGCCATCGTGTTGTCCAGCGACAACGCCGTCCGTGACCACGAGATGGGCTACTCCATGGGGGGCGGAATCGGCTATATCACCGCCCACGGGGTGACACGACGCACCGGGCTGAGCCGGGCTGCCGCTGAGCGCGCTCTGCACCGCCTGGAAGCGGCGGGCGTGGCTACGGCCAACTCGGAAAGAACCGGGTGGCGGACCGACGTCGACGTCCTGACCGGCTCAAAGCCGGCACGCGGTGGATGACCGTTGACCGACCGTCGAACGGCGGCAATGACCAGCCAACGCTGTTGCCGCGGTCACCGAGGGTGGCGGCCGCGGTGGTTCAGCGGCGGTTCGCCTTGATCATGGATCTCGGATGTGGTGAGATCCTCGGGTGCCCGCCCTGGAGGAATTGTCCCGCGATGAGTTGATCGCGCTGGTGGGCGAGCAGACGGCGACGATCGCCGCGCTGGAGGCGCGGGACGCGCGCCGAGCCACGCAGATCGCCGAGCTGATGGAGACCGTGGAGCGGTTGGAAGCCCAGCTGGCCAAAGCGCTGCATCTGTTGTCGCGCAACAGCCAGAACTCCTCGATGCCGCCCAGCCGTGACGATGATGTGGGCAAGACGCCACCGGACAAGGCCGGAAAGCAGGCCGGGGGGAAAGCCAAGCGTTCGCGGGGCAAGCAGCCGGGCGCTGCGGGAACCCATCTGGCCTGGCGTGACAAGCCCGACGCGCGTGAGGATCGATTCCCCCAGGGCGCCTGCGCGTGCGGACAGGACCTGGCCGGCGCCGTCGACCTGGGCGTGGTCGACCGCTACCAGCAGCATGAGATCCCGCTGGTGTCGGTGAAGGTCACGCAGTTCGACCAGCATGCGGTGGTCTGCCGGTGCGGGCGCACCCATACCGCGGCCCGGCCCGAGGGCGCCGCGGCGGGGCAGTCGGTCCAGGGCGTGGGGTATGGCCCGAGTCTGCAGGCGTTCGCGGTGTTTTTGCTGGTGGTGCAGTTCGTCCCGGTCCGCCGGGTGGTCGCGATCCTGCAGTCGCTGACCGGGGCCGCCCCGTCGGCGGGGTTCGTGCACGGCATGCTGGCCCGGACCGCAGGTCTGCTCGCCGGTGTGGAGGCGCGGATTCGCGCCCTGCTGACGGTCGCCTACGCGTTGTGTGTCGATGAGACGCCGATCAAGGTCGGTCCGGCCACCCCGAAGCCAGGCCGTAAAACCGCGACGATGCATCTGCTGGTCGCCTGCACCGAGGCCTACACGCTGTTCCTGCTCGGCGACCGGTCCCTGGAGACGTTCAAGAAGTTCGTCTTCGCGCAGTTGAACGGCGCGGTCATCGTGCATGACCGGTACAAGGCCTACGACAGCGCGGAACTGGTCGAGCTGGGTGGCCGCTTCACCCACCAACTATGCACGGCTCATCTCTTACGTGATCTTGCTGGTGCGGCGCAGACATATCCCGGCCAGCGGTGGCCGACCCAGATCACCGACGCCCTGCGAGCCTTGATCCACCACGCCAATACCGCCCGCGACTCGGGCCGTACCGCGATCGATACCGCCACCCGTGACCAGCAGATCCACTGGTTCCGCCACGGCGTGCGGGTCGGCCTGTCGGCCACCGTCAACCACGGGAATCGTCCCGGCGAGGCCAAAGCCCGCGCCCTGCTGGAGGTGCTGCGCGACCGCCAGGACGACGTACTGCGCTTCGCCCACGATCTCAACGTCCCCCCGACCTCCAACCAGGCCGAACGCGATCTACGACCGAGCAAGATCTGCCAGAACATCTCCGGACGGCTGACCAGCCCTGCGCGGGCCGCCGATCGGTACCGGATCTACGGGTATGTCTCCACGGCGATCAAACATGGGCAGAACGCGATCACCGTCCTGCGTGACGCCGTACGCGGACATCCCTGGATGCCGCCCATTCCCGGCACGGCATGACTCCCGGCGTCCGTTCACCCTGGCACGCCCAGAGGCGGTCACTATCCGCTATCACATGAAAGCACCGCGCGTATCCGCTGATTGTTTACTCCTCACTATGTATCGCGAGCATTGCAAGCTCCGATACCGAGCCACTTCGTGTCGAAGCCGAACGCCCATGTGAATTCCTGGCTTGGAACCCTGACAGCCGATCGGTCGCGATCGCGGAACGAATCAAGGGGCGGCGCAAGACCCGCATCAGGATCATCGACAGGCAGACTGGCCTGGAAACCAGGTCTTGGGTAGTCGGCCTCATCCGCGGCATGGCATGGTCACCCGACGGCCAGCGCATCGCGTTCTCCATGAAATCGCGGCTCCGAGATCCCGAGGTCGACTCCGATAATCCCAAGCGACATAGCCGTGGCATTGTGGAGGTGAGGGACATCGAAGGGCGCCCGCAGGGCCGCAGAACCGTATCAGACTTCGATCAAAGCAATCTCCTCTGGTCGCCAGACGGAAAGTACATTGCCTCCACGGGATGGCCCCATCCCCGCATATCGATCTGGCACCTTGACAGCAATGAGGTCGCCGCCATATCGGATTCCTCAATTCGCCGCATGGCATGCAATCCCGGGGATGGTAAGATCATCGTTGGATATGGCAGACCGCTGAAGCTCTCTCTTCTCATCGACAGAAACGAAGGTACAGGATTGGAAATTGCCAAGCGTATGACCTCGGATTCCGAGATCGGCTTGCGCCATCTCGCGTGGTCACCCGAAGGAGATCGGGTCGCCCTGGCTCTCGAAACGGTAGAGGTGCGAGACACGACCACAGGTTCTCTCCTTCGGAATCTGCCCTACGCACCCTCACTCCTCGGAGGATTGGCATGGTCACCAGATGGACAGTACATGGCCATGTCGAGCCACGACTTCTTCCTTAGAGAGGAGAGTCAGGTCGTGGTTTGGGACATCGAGGCTCGACATCTAATCGCCACAATGACGAAGGCTGGTCTTCACTCCGGTCCAGTTTCCTGGTCCCGTACCGGGACTTGGCTCGCGGGCGTCGACGGAGACGGCACAATCCTCGTCTGGGACCCGCACACTGGTGCCATATCGGCAAGGCTCAATCCTCCGGCGGCGAAGACAAAGGAGCTGACCTGGTCTCCGCAAGAGGATGTCCTAGCGGTCGGGGCAGATGACGGCCGAATCCAGATCTGGAATGTCCCTGCGACCGAGCTCGTCAGCCAATGCCTCGGACACGAGAGCAGCATTCAGCGGCTCGCATGGAAACCTGATGGTTCCGTGCTGGCGAGCGCGGACGGACGCGAGGTCCGTTTGTGGTCGCCGCTGTCCGGGAAAACTCTCGCCATCCTGGACGCCCCCCAGTATCCCGCGCATGATCTTGTTTGGTCTAGCTCTGGACGGGAACTCACCCTCGCTGCGTCCAATGGCACCGTCCGCACGTGGACACTGCCAGATGGCAGCAGTGCAGTGATCGCCAAGGCGAACGCCCTATCCCTGCCTGAATTAACGTCAGCGGACCGTGCCCGTTTCGGGATCCCATCCGCGATGCAGGAAGACATCGATTGGATAGACCGCGACTCATTTGGTTAGCAAAAGGCCCAGCGATCATCACATGGAGCCTTTGACCTGGACCGCCGCCCAGGGATAGCGCCAACTTCGGTGAGACGCTCGCCAGCTCCCGTGAGACAGGACACAAGTGGCGGCTGACTTTTCGAAGCATCCGTCCGACCTTGGACGAGCTGGTGATGATCGACCAGGCGGGACGTGGCTGTCGAGCGCGCGTCTAACGGCGGCCGTGGAGCGGTTCTTCACGGGCCGCCAGCACTCCACCCCTGACCGCCGTCGGCGCAACCCGGCGTTACTCCTGACCAATCCGAGTTTCAAAGGTCTTCTGCGATCCGCCGCATCGCGCGCACGGCTTCCATCTCCTGACGGGAGAGCGTGTCGTGGTACTCGACGAACCAGTCGCGGATCAGGTCCTTCGGACGTGTGGTGTTGACGAAGCGGCGGGTGCCCGACACTGTGATCGGCACGGTCAGCGGGTCGCCGTCGTGTGCGGCCTCGACGGTCAGGCCGGTGACGAACCGCCGGCGCGAGTCCAGCACTCCCGGCGCGGCGATGGTCAGTACGAGACGTTGGCGGTCGATGCCCTTGGGGGAGTAGAGGTAGACGCCTCCGTAGACGAGCTGGATCACGCGGCGCCCCGCTGATGGAACTCGTCATCCGCGAGCGCGGCCTCTTCCTCGTCGGCGAGCGCCTCGGTGAACGTCTGGTCGTCGGGCTGGAACGTCGGGCCGCTCTCACGCAGCGCGTAGTAGACGATCGCCTTCTCCACCCACGCGGACTGGCTGAGCCCGGCCTGCTCCGAACATGACTCGGCGAGGCCCTTGGCTGCCGGGCTGAGGGTGAAGGTGGCCCGTTCTTTCGTAGCAGTATCACGCATACAGCTGATACTACGCTCGATGTCATACTCGAGCTTCATACCCGTTGAAAAACCCTCCCCTGAGATGACTTCACAGAAGGCTACTTCCCGGAACTAATCGAAGTATGATCTAGGCGTCCCCGTATCCCGGTCGGATCTCCGGTCGTCGTCGTGTCGCGCCGCTGTCCGGTTGCCAATCCCGCCACCCCACGATCGTCGGCGACCCAGGAGAGCACATGGGCCGGACCTTCCGCGAGAACTCGGCAGTCGAGTTGCGCGACGACATCCCCACCGGTCCCGAAGCGCACCCCCTCGAGAGTGGAGGCGGTGCCCGCCAGAGGTACGGCTCGGAAGGCATCCACGTCTTCGTACGGGTCGGCCCGGCGCGGGCCGCGCTGTGACCGGTCTGCCCGACGTCCTTCACCGTGCCGACGGTCGGCAGCCCGCCGTACCGGCCGCTCCTGTCCGGTCCCCGTTCCACGTCTACCTGGACAACCTCAAAAGCGAGGAGTCCAAGCGGACCATGCGAGGCTGCCTGAACCGGATCGCCCGCATCCTCGCCGGCCTCGACGACGAGCAGTGGCGGCAGCTCACTCCCGAGCGGCGAAACGAGTTCGGCGCGGAACTGGACTGGTCCCGGCTTACCTACGCCCACACCACCCACATCCGCGCGATGCTCCTGCAACGGGGCTGGTCCCCCGCCCACGTCAACAAGCACCTCAACGCGCTCCGCCGCGTCCTGAAAGAAGCGTGGCGGCTTGAGCTGATGGACTCCGAGACCTACCACCGGGCTGTCGACGTCGAATCCGTCGACGGCACCCGCGAACCGGCGGGGAACGACGTCCCTGCGGAGGTCGTCGCCGTCCTCCTCGGGGTGTGCGACGCCGAAGCCGCCGACGGCACCGATGCCGGGCTGCTCATCGGCACCCGCGACGGCGCGATCGTCGCGACCCTGTACTCCACCGGGTGCCGCCGCTCCGAACTCGCAGGGTTCACCATGGCCGACTACCGGCCGGGTGACCGGTCGCTGAAGGTCCGCGGCAAAGGCGACAAGGAACGCAGGGTGTACCTCATCCCCGACGCCGTCGCCCGGCTCGAACGGTGGATCGCCGTACGCGGCCGGACCCCCGGCGCCCTGTTCCCGCCCCTATATAAAGGTGGCCGCATTCGCGTCGACCCGCACGGCCGGCCCAAGCACATGGCCCCGCGGGCGCTCGGCACCATCCTCGATGCGCGTTTCCAGGAGGCCGGTACGGCCCGCCGGACCCCGCACGACTTCCGCCGCACCTACGTCGGAGAGCTCCTCGACGCCGGCGTGGACTTGGCCACCGCCCAGTCCCTGGTCGGTCACGCGTCTCCTGCGACCACCGCCCGGTACGACCGGCGGCAGGAACGCGCCCGCAAAGCCGCCACCGACCGGTTGACCCTCCCCCAGGCCCGGCCGCCCCACCCGAAAGGCTCATGAACCCAGGAAAACGCTGGGGGACCTGATCCCGGGAAGTCGTACGGCCCGGCACGATCCCCCCGGTAAGGGTGGATCTTCCCCAGGGTGCAGGGCCGACGACGCATATCGGGTGCGGACGGTCAACGCCCGGGGCATCGAGATTGATCTCGAAGGTTCGGGGCTCGTCTTCGGTTAGGAGATGAGCTGTTCGGCGGCAACGGCGATGGACAGGAGGTCGGCTTCGCGGCCTGGGCGGGCGACCAGTTGGAGGCCGACGGGTTCGCCGGTCCTGATCCGGCCTGCGGGGATGCTGATGGCGGGATGGCCGGTGATGTTGAAGGCCCAGGTCAGGGCCACGCTCATGACGTCGCCGGGGCCTTGGTGTCCGTGCGGAGGGTTGGGAGTGGTCGGCGTGGCGAGGATGTCGTACTCGGCGAACAGGTCGTCCACTGCGCTCATGAGCACGGCACGAGGGTCGGCTCCGGTCTGTGCATCCGCATCGGTCCCGCGTAGTGCTGCCCAGCAGGGGGCCGGGTCGGGAAGCTCGACGGGGACCTCGCGGGGAGCGACAGCGTCGGGGAAGGTGGTGAGAAAGGCCCAGGCGGTGTCGGCGATCCGCTGGTCGGTGTCGGCGAAGCCGAGCGTCGCCGACCATGCGGTGCGCAGTGGCCTGCCGGGAGGCCCGAGGCCGGGCAAGATCGCGGTGCCGGCGATGGCGTCGAGGTAGGCGGCGGCGTCGCCCACGGTCCGGGCCAGTGGTCCGGCGACGTTCAGCCCGGCCCGGTCCCGGGCGGGGACCCGGCCGTTGGTGAGCTTCAGACCGATGACGGAACACCAGGCAGCAGGGATGCGTACCGAACCGGCGCCGTCGCTTCCGGTGGCGAGCGGCACCATGCCGGAAGCCACGGCGGCGGCCGATCCGGCCGAGGAGCCGCCCGGGCTCCACTCGGAGTTCAGCGGGTTGAGCGTGGGGCCGCGGTCGGTGGCGCCCCAGGTCTGCCAGGGGGTGCCGCGGCCCGGGGTGGAGGTGGCGCCGACCGGGACGCAGCCGGCCGCCAGCAGGCGCCTCGTCTGGTACGCGGCGAGTCCCTCGGTGGCCTTGACGGCGAGGGGGACTCCGGCCAGCGGCAGGTGCTCGCCCGCCTGGATGCGGCGGTCGACTTCGGCGGCGTGGGATGCCGCGTGCTGCGGCCAGAGTTCGGTGAAGGCCCGCACCGTGGTGTCGTAGCGGGCGATGTGGTCCAGTGCCTGTGCCGTGATCTCGCGGGCCGAGCACTGCCCGGAGCGGACTCGTGCGGCGATCTGCCGCGCGGTGAGGATGCGGTATTCCGGGAGCGTGCGACCGGTCATCGCGTCCACCCACCACGGCCGCGGTCGGACCCGGGAGGTGGCAGGCGCCGGCGGCGGTGGCCGGGAGCCGCCTGCGGCGGAGTGCGGGGCGGGCGGGCACTCCGGCGGGTGGGATGACGCAGGGCTGACAGGCGGTTCCCCGCGAAGGTCGAGGAAGACATTCCGCCGCTGATGCAGGCGTCGAGGAACCGTCCGCGTCCATATAGACGAACAACCGGCGCGGTGAAGGTCGGCAATTTAAACGACCTTGTGGCCGTGTGTACGGATGAACGGTCCGAGGTCCGGAACCCCAAAGGCCTCACACATCGACTTGAAGATGACAACTTTGTCTTCGCCGTAGCGGCGAACATGGGTCGCGTAAGAATCGACGGTAACAAATGTTGGCGGGGTGGTCTTGCTGTGGAACTTGTCGGCGTACATAACGAGTTCTTCTTCGGCCGACTCGGCCAAATAGTCCACTACGGGCAGCGGGAGTCCTTGCTCGAGTACGTCCTTCCTGCTGATCCCAACTCCCGTGTGACAGGAGCAGAAACGACAGATGACCTCGTCAAACCCCTCTGCTCGGAGCAGGTCGTAGCCGAGGACGCCGTGGCGCACGTAGCTCGCATGATCAAGCCGACCGTCGTTGTCGTACAGCCGATAGACGCCGATATCGTGGAGCAGGCTGCCCGCTCTGACCAGGTCGATACTGAGGGCACGGTTGGTGTTCGAGAAGAGCTGTTCGGCGATTCCGCAGACTATTTCGCAATGGGTGTAGACGAGATCGAAAGCTTCTCTCGTCGGCGCATGTTTCCAGTGTAGTGCGAGAATCTCCATGTCTGTTGGAATCCGCATGCGGCGAAGTCTAGCAACTCCTGATCACAGCGTTGCCGGGCCAACGCGTCGGTGGCGGTCAGGTGTATTTCCTGTTCGGGCTCCGGAAGGGAATGTCGGCGGCGTCAAGACAGACCTGGATCACACCAGAAGTACGCTGTAGCCGTTTCGTGTCAGCTGCGTGGGGGGCAGCGCGTTTCTCCGCGGCGGTGCCGTAGTCGATCTCGTCCATCTGTCTCCCGGTGAGCCGTCCTCCGGTTGGCAGGTGACGCAACGCTGGCTCTGCTCCCTGGTCGCGGCCAGCGCGGCCGTTAGCAGAAGGGAACCGACGCCGTTGCGCACCCTTCTGCGAGCCGTACGGCACGGCGGCAGGCGCTTCCGGGACCTGATTGTGGGAGGTCGTACGGCCCTCCTGAGCTCGGCCTTCGCCAGGGTCGCCGCGTCCCGGCCGGGGTCACCGTAGGCGGCTGCCCCATCCCGGCGGCCGACTATGCGCCGGCTTAGCCCGTCCCCGCAACCCGGGTTCTCGCCCGCGCTCCACCGCGGGCCGCGGAGGGCGAGTGGTGGCCGTTGAAGATCTTTTGCTGGCGCAAAACATCTTCAACGGCCACCACCACCCGGGTTGCGGGGCCGGTCACGCCGTCGCTCCGTCTGCCTTTTCGCCGGGACGGGGCAGCCGCCGAAACAGCTCCCTCTTCCGGCCAAGGACGCAGGAAACCCGTGTGGCGGCAGTGCCACGGCGAAGGGGAGGAAACCCGTGCTCGACATCCACATCAGCCTCACCGGCAGGATCGCCTACGACCCGCGATTCTTCCCGCCCGATCACGAGGCGCCGGCCATGTGGTCGGCGGTGCTGGAGGTCAACGGGCCTCCCACGCCGCGCCGGGACGGCTCGACCTACATTCCCACCCGTCAGGTGGAGGTCGTCGTCTACGGCGTCGCGGCGATCCGCGCGCACGAGTCGTACCGCAAGGGGCAGCTGATCATGGCGCAGGGCTGCGACCTGATCCCGCGCACCTACGAGACGAAGGGCCGCGAGGGTAAGCCGACCGTACGCGCCGCGGTGAAGGTGATCGCCGCGAATCTCGGGCTGGCCTCCCGCTACAGCCCGGTGCACGA
>NZ_JBHMQT010000075.1:0-1376 GCF_042435035.1 Sphaerimonospora cavernae | reverse complement strand
GGTTGCTTCGTCGTAGAGTGTGCCGGTTTTGAGGCAGCCGTGCAGGATGCCCACGAGCCGGTTGGCGAGCTGGCGCAGCGCGGCGTAATGGCTGACCTCGCGGGCTCTGATCTCGTCGTAGTAGGCGCGGGCGCCGGGCGAGGCTTGCAGCGCGGAGAACGCCTGGACGCCGAGGGCGTCGATGAGCCGGTCGTTGTGGATGTAACGGGCCAGGACGACCTTCTTCTTGCCCGAGGCCCGGGTGATCGGGCTGGTGCCGGCGTAGTTCTTGCGGGCCTTGGCGCTGGCGTACCGCTTGGGGTCGTCGCCGAACTCGGCAAGCACCCGGGCGCCGAGGATCGGTCCCAGGCCGGGCTGGCTAAGAATGATCTTAGCGTCCGGGTGCTGGCCAAAATGCGCCTCGACCTGCCCTTGCAGGACCGTGATCTGCTCGTTGAGCACGGTAAGGACGGCGGCCGCCGAGCGTACCGTCGCGGCGTAGGCGGCCGCCACGATCTCAGGCTGGCCCAGGTGCTCGGCCCGCAACGCCGCCTGAATCTTCGCAGCCTTGTCCGCGATGCCGCGGCGGCGGGCACGCTTGAGCGCCGCGGTGATCTGCGCGACCGTCAGCTTCGCGGCCGATGCCGGATCGGGAGCCTTGGCCAGCAGTTCCAGGGTGTCGGCGGCGGTCAGGTCCTCAAAGGCCTCCAGCGCGGCGGGGAAGTAGTCGCGCAGCGAATGCCGCAGCCGCTGCGCGTGCCGGGTCCGTTCCCAGATCAGCGTCTTGTGCGCCCGGGCGACCACCTTGACCGCCGCGGCCTGGGCGCTGTCTCCGGCCACGGTGCGCAGTTGGTGGGAGTCGGTCCGGACCATGTCGGCCAGGACGTGGGCATCACCGGCGTCGCTCTTGGCGCCCGACACCCCGTGCCGCTCCCGGTACCGCGACGCCTGCAACGGATTGATCGCGAACACCCGGTACCCTGCGGCGATCAGCGCCTGCACCCACGGGCCCCGGTCGGTCTCGATCCCGACCACCACCTGATCGGCGGCATCCTCGGCGTCCTCGCCGAGGTGCTCACCGATCATCGCGTGCAGCCGGGCCATCCCCGCCACGCCTTCGGGCAGCCGGGCCTTGGCCAGCCGACGGCCCGAGGTGTCCATCAACTCGACGTCGTGATGATCTTCGGACCAGTCGTCTCCGACGAACAGCAACGCTTCTCCCGTCTCCGTTGTCGATCACTGTCGGCAGCCGTTCGGGAGAACCATCAGCGACCTAATGAATCAGTGCTCACGCCCAGGCGGCGGGCACGACATCCCATCAGCGATCAACTCACCCGGTTACCGGCAGGGGCACTGTCTCTCACCAGGGCTCAAGGCCCAGGAGAACAGAGTGCTCA
>NZ_JBHMQT010000074.1:0-675 GCF_042435035.1 Sphaerimonospora cavernae | reverse complement strand
GCAGGCCCAGCGGGTGGCTTCGGTGATGTCGGTCCGGCCGGCGAGGCGTAACGCGCCGACTGCGAGATTGCGTAAGGAGGCCATTACCCGGGGGCCGGAGCGGGTGCGGGTACGGGAGTGGTCTTCGCGGTAGAGGGTGTCTCTGATCCAGTGCAGTACCTCGATACCCCATTGATCTTGGACGTATCGCGCGAGGTGGGCGGGGGTGGTCTGGTCGGGGGCGGGGCTGGCGACGCCGAGCTGGGCGACGGCGGAGATCGGCTTGCCGTGCAGGTCGGTGACGTACCGTTCGATCAGGAAGACCTGGCTGACATGCGGGAAGGGAAGATCGCCGGGGGCGGGCAGGACCTGGATGGTGCGGGTGGTGATCCGGCCGTGCCCTTTGTCGGTGCTGGTGTGGGCGATCTCGGCGTCTTTCCAGGGCAGTGCGTCCAGAGCGTCGAACAGCTTGCCGCGGTTCTCCTTGACCGGCAGCACGAAGTGGCCGCCCCGCTCCCGGATCACCTTGGCGGTGGCCTTGACGGTGTGCAGTGCGTCGGCGGTGGTGACCGTGCCGGTCAGGTCCAGGCGTTTCAGCAGGTCGCGGGCGGTGATGGTCTCGCGGGGCTTGGCGCCGTCCACCTCGGCTTGCGCGGCTGTCACGGCCTTGTCCGGCGGTCCCATCATGACCGCGAG
>NZ_JBHMQT010000073.1:0-40394 GCF_042435035.1 Sphaerimonospora cavernae | reverse complement strand
CTGGATGCCGCCCATTCCCGGCACGGCATGACTCCCGGCGTCCGTTCACCCTGGCACGCCCAGAGGCGGTCACTATCCGCTATCACATGAAAGCACCGCGCGTATCCGCTGATTGTTTACGTTCGTCCCTGTCGAAGATCGCCCAGATCTCCGCATACCGCTCACGCTCAGGACGACGAGCGTCCTCTTCGGCCACAGCCAAGGCGAATTCGGCTACCCGTGTCGGAGTCATGTCGTCGCCTCGGGATCCGAGACCGGGCATGTCGATGCGGAACGAGCAACGCTGTGAGAACTCGTTCTGCAGCATGGTCAGGTAGTTGTACTCCGTGACCCTGCCTTCCGCAACGGCGTAGAACACTCGGTTGACTTCTCGTGGCGGTGGTTGGGTCCGGAGACTGGTCCCACGCTGCCGCTTCTTCTTGACCCTGTCAGGGCTCACGCGAGCGCCTCTCCGATCTCCCGCACGAGTTCGCCGGGTGCGATGCGGGGGGAACCACCGAAGCGGCCGAGAAGCCAGCCCCGTTCGAGGTTTTCGTTCGGGCGCGGGGGCGGTCGCAGACTCGACAGGGGGTAAAGCTGAGTGGACCCTCGAAAGTCCTTCTCGGTCATCCAAACCGTGTCTCGATCCAGGATCCGCTCGCCGCCGGCCAGGGGACGCAACAGGGATGCGTCATGAGTCGTGAAGACCATCTGGGCGCCACGGGCATTGACCTCGGGATCTTCGAACATGCGGATCACCTCGGCGGCCATCGTCGGGTGGAGGCTGGCATCCAGTTCGTCCACAAGGACCAGGGCGCCTTGCTGGAATGCATCGAGCAGCGGCCCGACCATCGCGAACCAGGACCGCGTCCCCATCGATTCGTGTGCGAATTCGAGAGACGCGGTGTGCTCCTCGGCCCGGTGAAGGAAGCGTAGCTCTCCGCGCCGCAGTGAATTCAGATCGAATCCGACGATCCCCAGATCGGCGACCGCCATGAGGCGGCTCACCTGATCTCTGAACTGTCCGTCACGGGTCGCTCTCTCCTGGGTGAACCTCTGACGCCCCGGTAGATCCTGTTCCGGGCTGATCAACCAGACATTGTCGCGAAACCACTCGAACACGGGTAGCAACTGCTCGTTGTTCCATTCCGCGGCAACTGCGAGAAACAGGGCGTCAGGCCGGGTCTTGCGCACCAGGTCCTGCTTCTCGCCACGCAAGCCTTCCCCGGCAAAGTGGATCTCATCTCCGTCGCGGTCGAACCAGATCTGGCGTCGGCCCTTGGGGTAGGCGTGCAACCACTCGGCTTGTACGCGCTCGTCATCGATCTCGAACCCGTACGTGTAACGGATTCCGCCGAGTTCCAGGTCTATCTCATAGAAGGACGACTCCTGAGCACATCTGGGATCGAGGGCGAAGGGGATGCGCCGGAGGGGGGTCTCCTCGTTGATCCACGCTACGGACCTCAGTACAGCCTCACGCATCAGACGTAGTCCGGCCAGAGTGTTGGTCTTGCCGGAGGCATTGGCTCCATAGATGGCCACCACTGGGACGACCGACACCGGACGTCTCCCCTCCCGGATGGGTACGGGCCGCGCTGAGCCGTCGTTCAACTCTGTTGCGATCAGTGACAACTGCTGCTCGTCTCGGAACGAGAGAACGTTCGCCAACCGGAAGCTGAGAAGCATGGCAAGCTCCCTTCTTGGGCTCACCGTACCTCTTTCCTGTCTTCCTGCGTAGATATCAGGTGTCAGAAGGCCCGAGATAGGGTCTACAAACCCGATAGATGCACCACTACTTGACCAGTGAGTCGAGATCGATCTCGATCTGGAAGGGTACGGACATGGTCAGCAGGCGGTGGTGGATGCCGGTGAGGCCGTACGAACCGGTGGCCGGGTCACGCTCGTAGACGTAGACGACGGGCCTGCCCTCGTTCTCCTCCACCCGCCAGAAGTGCGGAATGCCCGCCTCCGCGTACCGTTGCGGCTTGAGCTTGCGGTCGCGCTCCACCGACTCCGGGGAGACGATCTCGATCACGAGATGGGCCTCCCGCGCCTCATAGAAGGTGCGGGCCATGTCCGCCGCGGCCTCGGCGTCGATGACCGCCACATCCGGGCACGGGCGTGTCCGGTGCCCGAGTTTGACGTCCATCCGGTGCAACACCGAGAGCTGTGCCGGAGCCTGGGAGTCGAGGCACGCGGTCAACTCGTGGACGAGCCGCTGGTGGAGCCGCTGCTGGGGTGCCCTGAAGACAAGAGTTCCATCGATCAACTCGACGTGCTCGAAGAAGTCAGGCTCGCCGTCGGGGCGATCCGAAGGCAGATGATCGAGGTCGTCCGCAGTCCATCCCTTTGGGGGAGGGGCAGGCCAGTACTCCGGTGCGCTGTTCACGTCGTTCACCTACGGTGTCGTGAGGGATCCAGGCGGTCGCCGGCTATCGGTGGGTCGTGTCGGTGGCGCAGTTCGGTTCAGTGTTCCCGGCCCAGGAGGATGTGGGGGTAGCCGCGGTTGATGCGTTCGCCGAGTTCGACGTCCAGGCTGGCGATGAAGGTGTCGAGTTGGGCGATGGCGGCTTCGGCGTCGGCAGCCTCGCCCTTGAACTCGAACTCCACGAAGTCTCCCGCGCCGGTCACGGTGTCGAAGGCGACCTCGACCAGGCCGGGCACCACCCACTCCTCGCGAACTTTCTCCACTGTGACCAGGATGGTGAAATCCAGGGCCTGGAGCGTGCGGCGCAGGGCCTCGATGTCCTCGACCGGGGTTTCGAACTCGTCGCAGTGGGTCTTGATGACGGCGCCGGCGGGCAGCCACTGCTTGTAGTTGACAGAGTCGCCGTGGTCGGACTCTCGCAGGCGCAGCCATTCGGAGACGGTGTCGGGAGCGAGGAAGTCGCGATGGGGGGCGTTGTAGTAGGTGTCAACCTGGCGGGTCGTCGAGCCGGGCTTGGCGGCCCGCTTCTCCAGCGCGGTTTTGAGCGCGGCGATGTCTTTCACCTGGTATTTCTGCTCGACCTCGGTGTATTGCATCGGCGTCCCTTCTTGTGCGTTCGGTGCCTCTGGACTTCGTCGTGCCGTCGGCAGGTTAAGCCGTAGGTGGCCGGGTGTGTGGCCGATCGGCGTGATCGGTGGCGATGGCGCGGGCGGCGGGCTCGGCCAGGCACCGCAGCAGGTTGATCTCCGGGGTGGTCAGGGATTCCCCCAGGCAGGTGAGGTTCATGGTGATCTGAGTGCTGTCTCTGAAGCCGACCAGCACCGGGGAGCTGGGGTCACGGTGCAGGGCGTAGCGCAGCGCCAGCCGCACCAGGTCGGCGGGCTGCCCGCCGAAGTGCCGGGCGATCTGGTTGAGCGCCTTGTGGATCGCGGCGATCGCGGCGGGCCGGAAGGTCGGATCGGTGCTGCGGTGGTCGTGGCCGCTGAACCTGCGAGGCAGGGTCGGCAGGTGCCGGCCGGTGAGCAGACCCTGGGCCAGGGCTTGTTTGATGATGACGCCGACGCGGTGGCGGCGGGCGAAGTCGAAGATGTCCGTCTCACCGCCGGTGTAGTCCGGACAGAGCAGGTTGTAGCGGACGGTCAGCACCTGCGGCCTGATCCGCTCGAACAAGGTCAGGAACCGCAGGGCCGCAGGTGAGGGTGACGGCCCGTGTGCCCATTGCTCGGCGAAGACGTGCGGGGCGCGCATGCCGATCGCCCTGACCAGGCCCTTTTGTTGCAGGTGACGTATCTGAGCGATCGCTTCGTCCAGATAGCGGTCTGCGGGGCCGAAGTCGTTGCTGTGGAAGAAGTAGATGTCCAGGTGGTCGGTGCCGAGGTTGGTCAGCGTGGCATCGAGCTGGCGGCGGATCTGGCCGGGGTGGTAGGGGTGCTCGGCCGTCCCGGCGAAGTAGCCGACCTTGCTGGAGATGACCAGGTCGTCGCGGTTGACCTGGCGCAGCAGGCGGCCCAGTAGCCGTTCGGAGCGGCCCATCCCATAGACGTCGGCGGTGTCGAACAGGGTGACGCCCAACTCGTGGGCGCGGACCAGGCCGGTGTAGGCGTGGTCGGGGTTCACGCCGTCCCATCCGATGGGCACCTGGCCGTTGACGGCGGGTCCGCCAATGGTCCAGCACCCGGCGCCGATGGCCGACACCGGCCGGTTGAGCCCGGCGAGCACGCGCGGCGTGAGCGCGGCAACGGGCCTCCAGCACCTCCAACTCCCCCGGGTCGTGGCCGGTGTCGTCCAGCAGGGCCAGCATGGCGGTGAACAGGTCGAACGCTGCGTGCTTGAGGACCTGGCGGGCGGCGCGGACCGTGCGGCGGGGCAGAGCGTCCAGGACTTTCTCCAGTGATTTGAGGGTGTAGTCCAGTGCGAAGTTCCGGTCCACCCACTGCTGCGCCCAGCGGCTGAGCACGCCGATGCGCCGGTCGGCGAAGTCCGCGTCGATGCGTCCCATCGAGGGGCTTGCCTGCCCGGCCAGGCCCGCGTTGGTGACTTTTCGGGTGTAGGCGGCGCCGATGAGGCATTCCATCGACACCAGCATGTAGCTGATCTCGGTGAAGAACGGGACGCCCCGGCTGTGGGCGGCGACGAAGTCCTCATCGCGGACACCGTCGACGATCTGCTCGACGCTCAGATGGGGCAGCGGTTTGAGGACCAGGTCGGTGCGGGCCTGGAAGGCGTGGGTGGCGTGCAGTTCGTCCGCGCCCATCAGATGGTCAAAGGTGATGTAGGTGAAGCGGGTCGGGACCCCCAGCGCCGACAGGGTCCGGATGGCCAGCGCGTTCTGCTCGCCGGTGGTTTCCTTGTGGAAGCGCTCCAGGATGGAGGTCACTCCCGACTCGACGCCGAACAGGCAGCGCCGCAGCCCGCCTGTGACCAGGTCCCGCCAGAGCCGGGCTCGCTCCAGATGCCAGGTTCGATCTTTTCCGGGCCAGACGACCTGGTCGACGCGGCAGGAGGTCTCCCAGGCGAAGCCGTGGCGGTGCAGGGTACGGGCGATGGTCAGCGCGCGCTCCTCGGCCCCGGCGTCGCGGCCGATGAACTCCTCATCGACCAGATAGAGGGTGCGTGAGACGCCCGGATGGCGGTCAAAGACGCCGCTGAACTCGCGCAGTACCCATTCCAGCCCCTCGGGGGTGGCACCCGCCCAGTGCCCTTTGTGGCCGCGGGGGCAGAACGAGCACGCGCTGGTGCAGCCGCGGGAGGTTTCCAGTTGGGCGACGCCGCCGCAGGCGAAGGTGCGTTCCAGCAGGTCCAGCTCCGGCCAGATGTCGGTCTGCTGCCGGTTGGCGACGTTCGGGGTGCGGCGGGCGCGGCCGATCGTGTGGGTGCCCGGGCCGCGCTGGGTGCTGCCGCGGTAGCCGATGCCGCGGACCTGGTCCAAGGTCAGGTCGCCGTGCCAGTGCGCGAGAACGTCCTGGATGGTGGGCTCGCCCGCCCCGCGTGCGATCACCAAATCGGGGTAGCGCGCCAGCAGCAGGCGTTCGTTGCGGACGGTGAGGCTGCCGCCGGCCAGGATCAGCGGTGGCGAGTCCCGGGTGGTGAGATGGTCCAGCAGTTCGATCATCAGATCGTGCTGGCCGAACGTCGCCGAGATCCCCACGATGTCGGGCTGGAGCCCGTCGGCGCGGGCCACGATGTCGGCCAGGGTGGTGGCGAGCTGCATGTCCATCAGCTCGACGTGGCCCATCAAGGTGGCCCGTGCCGCCCGCGCGATGTCGGAGATCGCCAGCGGAAAACGCGGCAGCGGGAAGTACTCCGGATGGTAGAGCGCGACCAGCAGCACGCGGGGCCGCAGGAACCGGTCGAACGCGCCCGTGGTCAGTTCGGCGTCCGACAGCCAGGAGGTGGGATGGCCCAGCGTGATGTGGCTGCCGGTCCAGGCGGGCCATTGCCTGCTGGCGTGCTCGCGGCCGGACAGGTCGGCCAGGGTCCATCCCGGACGCAGGGTGTTTTCCACCACGAGCAGGCGCCGGTCCACCGTCCCGGTCACCGTCGCGCGGCCGGGCAGGTGCCGGGCCAGGAATCCGTGCAGGGACGTCAGGTCGTGCGGGGAGACGGCGTCCAACTCGTGCAGGGGCAGCGGTAGATCACCGAACGCGCTGCGGATCGCGGTGGTCACTGGTGTCGTGCCTGCCCGGTGCTGGACAGATCACAGGCGGGCAGGCAGGGCGCGGATGGGTCAGGCATGATCGCCTCCGGGCTGCGGGCAGCAGGCATCGCCTGCTGGGTGTCGGGGACTGAGCAGGAGGAACCGAATGAGCAAGACAAGCGCGGGAAACGGGCTGGTGAGGGGACGGTGGATGGGGACCGCGCCCCCCGAGATCCGTGCCCCCGGGAGCGATCAGCGGCAGGGAATGGTAATGATCACTCCTGGTTCGCCCGGGGATCGCGGGGTCTCATGAGGCCCGCACACCAGGGCGGGGACGGCGAACCAGACGCCCTTGCCGGCGCGTCCGCTGGGGTGCAGCCGGGCCGGGTGGACGCCGCACTGTCCTTTGGTCAAGCTGGCCACGATGCCCAGGCCGAAGCCGCCTTCATCCAGGCGGGTCACGCCATCGGCCTGGTCGGCGATCGCAGCGGGAACCAACGGCGTGGCGGCCTCGGCGAGCCGTTTGGCGATCAGGTCCTCCTGGTCGCCGGCGTCGACGATCTCGCAGACCAGGGGCACCCCCGCGTGATCGACGATCCGCAGCTCACACGGCCCGTCGGTATGGATGAACGCGTTGGTCGCCAGCTCGCTGACCACGATTTCCGCCTCTCCCATCGCCCGGTCGTCGAGATACTCGCCGACCTGCGAGCGCAACAGTCGGCGGACCTGCTGCGGGCCGTGCTCGCGGTTCAACGGCCAGGCGGCGACGGTGACCTGGCAGTGATCCGCGGCGATGCGCGCCGGGCGGTGGTGTGTCGGCCAGTGGCCCTGGGGGTCCATCCATGCTCCTGGATCATGGCCATTTGACGTCGTGGCCGTCCTGCGGTGGGCGCGCCCCGGCAGGATGATCCCGCCCGGGCGGTGGTTCACGTGCAGCAGGTTGTGCGCGGTTCGACCGTCCTGCCTGGCAACTGTCTGGGCGGCCCGGTCGGCTCCGGCCAGGTGGGCGATTGAGCGCATGGTGGTGCCTCCCGCGGTTGATGGGGGTTGCTTCGGCGGCGGCCCCCGCCGGTGCGGCTGATCCCCCGAGCGGGGGGCCGGGTTTCATCACAGCGCCCCGAAGCAGGCGTTGGGGAGGGCTCACAAGGGGGCTCACAAATCGCAGTCAGGGTTCACAAGGCGCTGGTAAGGCAATACCGTGGGTGACCGGACATGCGCGTGCTGACAGCGTTGTCGGCAACGGTAGAGGGGGCGCGATGGCGTCGACCGTCCGCCGGACCCGTCCATCGAACACGGACCTGGCCCGGCTGATCGAAGCCAGCGGCGCGAGCCGTAAATCGCTTGCGGCGCGGATCAATCAGCTCGCCCAGGACGCGGGTATGCGAACGGAGTACTCGCATACCTCGGTGGCCAACTGGTGTGCTCGCGGCATGACGCCGAGATGGCCGGTCCCCAAGCTGGTCGCTCGAGCTCTCGGTGAACGGCTCGGCCGTCCGGTCTCGCTGGCTGAGATCGGGATGGAGGGAGTGCAGACACCGGACGCGGAAGTGGGGTTGGATTTCCCGCGAGACCCCACCGACGCCGTGCGCGTCGCCACCTCGTTCTGGAGCACCGTGAACCGCCGCGACTTCCTCACCGGATCCAGCTTCGCCATCTCCGCTTTCTCTACCCCCGTGATCCGCTGGCTGGCCGCCCCCACCGACCCCACCGCCGCGCATCGCGGCAGCCGGCGCGTCGGCCGGGCAGATCTCGAAGAGTTGCGGCAGGCAGCCGACGAAGCTCGCCGGTGGGATTCCAAATTCGGGGGTGGCAGCTGGAAGGCCAGCTCGGTGACCGCCTGCCTGGAGCGCCGGGCCGCGCCATTGTTGCAGGGCTCCTATGGCGACCAGGTCGGCCGCGAGCTGTTCTCCGTCACCGCCGAGTTATCCCGCCTGGCCGGATGGGCCGCCTTCGACATGGGCCACCACGACGCCGCCCAGCGGCACTTCATCCAGGCGCTTCGCCTGGCCCGTGCGGGCGGGGACGTGCAGCTGGGCTGCTATGTGCTGACCACCATGGCAATGCAGTCGCTGCTGCGCGGCTTCGCCGATGAGGCCGTGGACATGGTCCAAGGGGCGTTTGAACGGGCGAAGAACAGCGCATCCCCTCGGGTGCTGGCCTTCACCAAGCTGATCGAAGCCCGGGCTCACGCACGCACCCACGACGCGCGGACCGCCAGCCGGGCGCTGGCCGCGTCCGAAACGCTCCTCGGCCAGGCCCGCGAGACCGGCGACGAACCCGCCTGGATCGACTTCTATACCCACGCGCGGCTGTCAGCGGACGCCACCGAGGTCTTCCGGGATCTCAACAACCCCAAGGCCGCCCTGGTATGGAACCAGCAAGCCGCCGCTATGGCCCCCGGCGTGTTCACCCGCTCGGTCGGGATGCGGCTCGCCATCGTCGCGACCACGCATCTGCAAGCGCGCGACCTTGACCGGGCCCTTCAGCTCGGCAACCGTTCCGTCGACATCCTCGCCCGCGTGGCCTCCGCACGCGCCTTGGACTACGTCCGCGAGTTCACCACCGCCCTGGCCCCCTGGCGTCGCGAGGTCGCGGTGGCCGCCTTCTTGACCCGGACGCGCAAAGACCTCGGCATCGCCTGCTGACGCCGAAGTCTTCATGCGCGCCCCTGGCCGGTGCCAGCATGGTGCGCTTCAGCAGGGGGCCATTGATTGCCAGATCGATACAGCCCGACGCGACGGTTGAGTGCAGGTGGGACTTTTTGGGGATTTGGTTTTAGTCTGGCTTACATGTTGGATTTGAATCGGCTGAAGGCGTTGCACGCGGTCTCGGTGTACGGGTCGGTGGGCGCGGCGGCCGAGGCGCTGTTGGTCACCCCGTCGGCCATCTCCCAGCAGATCGCCAAGCTCGAACGCGAGACCGGCAGCGTGCTCGTCGAGCGCAGCGGACGCGGAGTGCGGCTGACCGACGCGGCCGGCCTGCTGGCCGATCACGCGCAGCGCATCCTCGCCCTGGTGGAGACCGCTGAGGCCGATTTCGAGGCGCTGCGGGGCACGGTCGTCGGCAAGCTGACGATGGCCGCCTTCCCGACGGGAGCCCGGGGCATCCTGCCCGGTGCGCTGTCCACGCTGAAGGAGCGTCATCCCGATCTCGACCTGCTCGTCTACGAGCGTGAGCCGGAGCGGCAGATCCGCGAGGTCTCCCGGGGCGAGATCGATCTCGCCGTGGTGCAGGACTGGCTCAACCGTCCGTTGGCGCTGCCCGACGGTCTGTCGCGTGCGACGCTGCTCGACGACGTCGCCGACGTCGTGGTGCCGATCGGCCACCCGCTGGCCGGTTCGGGCGCGGTGCGGATCGCCGAGTTGGCCGGGGACGACTGGATCAGCTCGTCGCCGGGCACGGTCTGCCACGACTTCCTGACGTTCCTGCTCCGATCGGCAGAGCGGGAGCCCCACATCGTCTGCATGGCCGACGAGTATCCGACCCAGTTCGCGTTCGTCGCCGGCGGCCACGGTTGCGCGCTGATCCCCCGGCTGGGGCGCGGCCCGCTGCCGCCGGGCGTCGCCGTACTGGAGATCGAACCGCCGCCCACGCGGCAGATCTACGCCATCTGGCGGACCGACGCGGCCCGTCGGCCGGCCATCCGCGCGGCCGTCGAAGCCCTCCGGCATGCGTGCGCTGTAGGCTGTCGGGACCATGAGTGAGATGACCGTCGTCCACCTCCTGCGCCATGGTGAGGTCGACAATCCCACCGGGGTGCTGTACGGCAGGCTGCCCGGTTACCACCTGTCCGGACTCGGGCGGCGGATGGCGGAGACGGTCGCCAAGGCGGTCGCCGGCCGGGACATCGTCGCCGTCCTGAGCTCTCCGATGGAGCGCGCCCAGGAGACGGCCGCGCCGTCCGCCCGAATGCTGGGGCTGGAGATCGGACTCGATGAGCGGCTGATCGAGGCGGCCAACGTCTTCGAGGGCCTGCGCGTCGGCGGCGGTGGGCCGCTCTTCCGCGATCCCCGCCGCTACCGGCACTTCATGAACCCCTTCCGCCCATCCTGGGGCGAGCCGTACGTCGAGGTCGTGGCGCGGATGAAGTCGGTCATCGACGACGCTCGCGAGCGGGCGCGCGGTCACGAGGCGCTGCTCGTCAGCCACCAACTGCCCATCTGGGTCACCAGGTTGGCGGCGGAGGGGCGGCGGCTCTGGCACGACCCGCGTCGCCGGCAGTGCGCGCTGGCGAGCCTCACCAGCTTCACGTTCGAGGGCGACCGTCTGGTCAGCGTCGGCTACAGCGAGCCCGCGGGGGCACTGGTGAGAGGTACGCCGCCGCAGGGTGAGGCCGCGATGTTCAAGGAGACCGGCTGAGGACCGAGCTCCCCGGCGGGGGCCTGTCGGATCGAGGCTTGTCCGATTGAGGCTTGTCGGATTGGGGCTGTGGGACGGGGCACGGTAGCCGATCGGTAGGCTGGAAGCTCTACCGATCGTAGTGCAGGGAGATCCTCTTTCCGTGTCCGCCAAGAGGCCTGTCAAGAGGCGCGTCAAGAGCCTGGCCGTGACCGCGATGCTTGCCGTGACCGCCGTCACGGCCCTGGCGGGCTGCGCGGGCAATCAGGCCGCGCAGCCCAAATCCGGCGACACGCGGTTCATCGCCGGCGACGGCCGGATGGAGTTCTTCGACGCCGCCCAGCGCCACGCGGCCCCGGCGATCGAGGGGCCCACGCTGGACGGTGGCACGGCGAAGCTGGAGCCGGGCAAAATCTACGTGCTGAACTTCTGGGCGTCATGGTGCGCCCCCTGCCGGGCCGAGGCGCCGGTGCTCAAGGACATCGCGGCCCTGACGAAGCCCAGGGGCGTGGAGTTCGTCGGGGTCAACTTCAAGAACCTCGAGGCATCCGCCAAGGCGTTCGAGCGCAGCGTCCAGCCCGGCTACCCGAGCATCTTCGACCCGAGGGGAAAGGTGTTGCTGGCCTTCCAGGGCACCGTGCCGCCGGCCGCGATCCCCTCGACTCTGATCATCGACGCTAAGGGCCGCATCGCGGCCCGCGCCCTCGGCAAGGTCAAGTACGACGACCTGCTGGCCGCCGTCACCAGGGTGGCCGACGAAGGCGGCCGGTGACCGATGGGTGACCTCGGCACGACGGTCGCGTCCGGCTCGCTGCTGGTGGCCGTCCCGATCGCGGTGATCGCCGGCCTGGTGTCGTTCGTCTCCCCGTGCGTGCTGCCGCTGGTCCCCGGTTACCTGTCGTACGTCACGGGCATGAGCGGGGATCCCAAGCGGGGGCGGATGGTGCTGGGCAGCGCGCTGTTCGTGCTCGGCTTCGCGGCCGTTTTCGTGCTCGGCGGCGCGCTCTTCGGCGGCCTCGGGGGCATGCTGCTGGGCAACGCCGAGGTCATCACGCGCGTGCTCGGCGCGGTCACGATCGTCCTCGGACTGGCGTTCCTCGGGCTCATCCCGGGTCTGCAGCGGGACGTGCGGATCCACCGGCTCCCGGCCGCCGGGCTCGCCGGAGCGCCGCTGCTCGGGATCGTCTTCGGACTCGGCTGGACACCCTGCATCGGGCCGACGCTGGCCGTGGTCCTCACGCTCTCGGTCGATCAGGGCAGCGCCGTACGCGGGGCCGTGCTCGCCTTCGCGTACGCGCTGGGCCTCGGCCTTCCGTTCGTGCTGGCCGGGCTCGCCTACCGGAAGGCGCTGCACGCGTTCAAGGCGGTGCGTCGTCACACGCCGCTCATCACTCGCATCGGGGGTGCCATGCTCGTCGCAGTGGGCGTGCTGCTCGTGACCGGTCTGTGGGGTTCCGTGATCGCCGGCCTGCAGGGCTGGGTGGCCGGATTCGAGCCGGTGATCTGATGACGGCGCAGCGCGACAACATGCCCAGCGACACCGAAGCGACGGAGCCCGTTGAAGAGACGCCCGTCGAGGAGCAGCCGGTCGAACAGGCTGCGGCGGACTCCAGGCGGCCGGCCGGGCTGGGGGTGGTCGGCTGGCTCCGCTGGGGCTGGCGGACGCTCACCTCGATGCGGACCGCGCTGATCCTGCTGTTCCTGTTCGCGCTCGCGTCGATCCCCGGGTCGATCTACCCGCAGCGCGGCGTCGACCCCGGCCAGGTCGCGCGGTATTTCCAGGACAGTCCGACCGCGGCGAAATGGCTCGACCGGTTCTGGCTGTTCGACGTGTTCAGCGCACCCTGGTTCGCCGCGATCTACCTGCTGCTGTTCATCTCACTGGCCGGGTGCGTGCTGCCTCGCGCCCTCCTCCACGTCAAGGAGATCCGCCGCAAACCCCCGGCCGCCCCGCGCAACCTGCTGCGCCTGCCGCACGGTGAGGCCTTCGAGGGCGACCTGACCGTCGAGGAGGCGGCGAAACGGCTGCGCCGCAGGCAGTTCCGGGTCGTCTCTGGGTCCGACTGGGTGGCGGCGGAGAAGGGCTACCTGCGCGAGACCGGCAACCTGCTCTTCCACGTCGCGCTGCTCGCGATTCTGTTCGCGGTCGGCGCCGGCGCGCTGTACGGCTACCGCGGCAACGTGCTCGTGGTCGAAGGTGACGGCTTCGCCAACGTGGTGGCGGCCTACGACCGGTTCATGCCGGGGCAGCGGGTGTCGGCCGAGTCGCTGCGGCCGTTCTCGTTCACGCTGAAGGACTTCGAGGCCACCTATGTGGCGGCCGGGGCCAAACAGGGCCAGCCGCTCGACTACAGCGCGAAGCTCTCGGTCCAGGAATCCCCGACATCGACACCGCGGGACTTCGACCTCAAGGTCAACGAGCCGCTGGACGTCGACGGCACGCTGACCTACCTCATCGGCCACGGTTACGCCCCGACGTTCAAGGTGACCGACGGCAAGGGCCAGGTGGCCTACGAGGGACCGGTGCCGTGTCTCGCCGCCGACCAGGCCACCTACACGTCCGAGTGCGTCATCAAGGCCCCGGACGCCCAGCCGCTGCAGCTCGGCTTCCTGGGCCGTTTCCTGCCCACCACCGTGCCGAACGGCGACGCGTGGGTCTCGGTCTTCCCCGGCGCGGTCAACCCGACGGTGCAGATCTTCCCGTTCGGGGGAGACCTCGGCATGAAGTCGGGTGTGCCGCAGTCGGTCTACCAGCTCGACACCGACGGGCTGAAGCCGCTCGGCAAGATGTCCGCCCAGCCCAAGCCGCTGGCCGTCGGCGACACCCTCGAACTGGCCGACGGCGCCGGGAAGATCCAGTTCACCGGCGTCAGGGAGTGGATCAGCCTGCAGACCACCTATGACCCGGGTCGGCTGCCCGCGCTGCTGGCCGCGTCCGCCGCCGTCCTCGGGCTGGTGCTGTCCCTGACCATCCGCCGCCGGCGCGTCTGGGTGCGGGTGCGGGACGGGAAGGTCACGGTGGGAGGATTGACCCGCACCGAAGGCAGTGGTGCGGCCTTCTCCGCGGAGTTCGCCGAGATCGTCACCATGCTTCGCGAGGAGTAGTGAATATGCCCACGCAGGTGAACCAGGGACTGGCAACGCTGAGCGACCAGCTCATTTTGGCCGCCGTCCTGCTCTATCTGGCTGCCATGATCGGGTTCGCGCTGGAACTCGCCTTCGGCAGGGCCCGGACGGCGGCCGCCGCCGTCGCCACCCGGCGTGAACTGGTCGGCGCTCGCGCCGGTGGTGGTGGCGGTGACGTCGGTGACGACGAGGCGTCGGCTGATGCGGCAGGTGACACGGCCGAGGGCGGGAGCCGTACCGAGCCTGAGCCGGCTGCTTGGGCCGTACGGGCGGGCGGCGTGGCCGTCGTCCTCACCTGGATCGCGTGGGCGGGCCACCTCGCCGGCATCCTCACCCGGGGTCTCGCCGCCGATCGTTGGCCGTGGGGCAACATGTACGAGTTCGTGGTGGCGCTGTGTTTCGCCGCCGTCACGACGTTCCTCGTGGTTCTGGTGCGGCGGCCGATCCGCTTCCTCGGCGCGTTCGTGACCGTCACCGCGGCACTCGGGCTCGGCTTCGCCGTCCTCTTCCTGCACGTCCAGGCCGGGCCGGTGATGCCCGCGCTGCACTCGTACTGGATCGCGATCCATGTCAGCGCCGCCATCGCCGCGAGCGGGCTGTTCACCTTGGCCGGCGTCTGCGCGATCCTCTACCTGATCCGCCGGGACGGGCGGCCGTCCGTCCTGCCCGCCCGGGCCGACCTCGAGCGCATCGCGCACAGCGCGATCGTGATCGCTTTCCCCATCTGGACGTTCGCCGTCATCGCCGGGGCGCTGTGGGCGGACCGGGCATGGGGCCGCTACTGGGGCTGGGATCCCAAGGAGGTGTGGTCCTTCATCACCTGGATCGTGTACGCCGCCTATCTCCACGCCCGGGCGACCGCCGGATGGCGCGGGAAGGCCGCCATCATCGTGTCGCTCGTCGCGTTCGCGTGCCTGCTGTTCAATCTGATCGGGGTGAACATCTTCCTGTCCGGCCTCCACTCGTATGCCGACGTGCCCCGTTAGAGACATTCGCTTCCGCATGGGCGATTCTGGGTAGGGAAAGAGGGACAGGAGCGAAGTCGGGGGAGTTCCTGTGGCCGATCAAACTGCGTGTGACGCTGAGGGCGCGGTCGTCCTGGCCGATCTGCTGCGCGCGCATCCGCTGGTGCCCATGGAGCGGATGGCGGCCCTGGCGGCGGGGCACGCCGCGCGTCTGGGCTTCTCCGAGTTGATGATCTATGTGGCGGATCTGCGACATCTGTCCTTCCTGCCGCTGCCCGGCCAGCGCGACCCGCACGGTGAACTGCTGGATCCGATCCCCATCGACACGACGCTGGCAGGCCGCGCCTTCCGTAATGTGGAGATCGTCCAGGCAGATCCCACTCGTGTCGCCGCGGAGCCGCCGCAGGCCGGAGTCGGCGGTCCGGTGCGCCTGTGGGCCCCGCTGGTGGACGGAGTCGAACGCGTCGGGGTGCTCGGGGTGACCGCGCCCGTGGCCGACGAGGTCACCGAGCGCCGGGTCACCGACCTGGCCTTGTTGATCGCGCTGGTGGTGGCGGGCAAGCGTCACGCCAGTGATTCTTACAAGCAGTTGGTGCGCGGTCATTCCATGCGCGTGGGCGCAGAACTGCTGTGGACCCTCATGCCGGCCAGGACCTTCGCCACCGACGTGGTCGCGGTCAGCGCCGGACTGGAGCCGGCCTACGCCGTCGGTGGGGATGCCTTCGACTACGCCCTCGCCGGCCACACCCTGCACTTGTCGATCTTCGACGCCATCGGGCACGACACCTCCGCCGGGTTGACCAGTGCCATCGCGCTGGCGTCCCATCGCAACAACCGACGCCAGGGCATCGAACTGCTCGCGGCCAGCGACGCGATCGACGACGCGATCGCCGACCAGTTCTCGACCTCCCGGTACGCCACCGGCATCCTGGCCGATCTGAACATCCGTAACGGCAGCCTGACCTGGGTGAACCGCGGGCACCCCCCGCCGCTGCTGCTGCGGAAGGGACGGGTGGCCGGTGTGCTGGACAGCACGCCGGATCCGCCGATGGGCTTCAGTCTGGGCCCGGCCGCCGGGCTCGCCCGCCGCCGGCTCGAGCCCGGCGACCGGCTGCTGCTGTACACCGACGGCATGACCGAGGCGAGATCTCCCACCGGGGAGCGGTTCGGCCTGGAGCGATTCGCCGATCTGGTCCTGCGCGGCGAAGCCGACGGGCTGGCGGGGCCGGAGATCGTGCGGCGAGTGATCCACGCGGTCATGGACCACCAGTTGGGTGGTCTCCATGACGACGCCACCATGATGCTGGTCGAGTGGCGTCCGCCGGGGAGTTGACGCAGGTGGGCGGGGAAGACGTGCCCGGGTGCGGATGCGCCGACGAGCGGATCCTGGGCAGGCTGGTGCGCTTACACCATTTGACCCCGCTCAGGGATCTGGCCCAGGTGGTCGCCGAGCATGTCCGGCCGATCGGCTTCACCGAGGTCATGATCTATGTGACCGACCTGCAGGGGCGGTACCTCATGCCGCTGCCCGGCCAGCGGGACGCGTCGGGAGAGCCGCTCAAGCGCATCCCCATCGACACCACCCTCGCCGGGCGCGCCTACCGCAACTTGGTGATCGTCCAGGTCCGTCCCGCCACCGACTCCGACGCCGACCGCGCCGAGCTCGCCGAGTCGGTGGCGAGCGGCGACGCCCGCCGTCTGTGGGTGCCGCTGCTCGACAGCACCGAACGGGTCGGCGTGCTGGGGGTGACCGTGCCCCGGGTCGACGAGACCGCCCAGCGTCGGGTGGTCGAGCTGGGCTCGCTGGTCGCCCTGATGGTGATGAGCAAGCGTGACCCGAGCGACGCCTACAAGCGACTGGTGCGCACAGACGACATGCACCTGTCCGCTGAGGTGTTGTGGACGCTGATGCCGGTCAGGACCTTCGCCACCGACACGTTCACGGTCAGCGCCGAGTTGGAGCCGGCCTACCTCGTGGGCGGAGACGCCTTCGACTACGGCCTCGACTACGACGTCCTGCATATGGCGATCTTCGATGCCATGGGGCACGACACCTCGGCGGGGCTGACCGCCACCATCGCGCTGGGGTCGTACCGCAACAACCGCCGCAGGGACATCGGCCTGCTCGCGGTCAGTGACGCGATCGACGAGGCCATCTCCGACCAGTTCGCCGGGTCCCGGTTCGCCACCGGCATCCTGGCCGACCTGAGCCTGCGCACCGGATGGCTGACGTGGGTGAACCGAGGGCATCTCCCTCCGCTGGTCCTGCGGCACGGACGGGTCGCCGCCGTTCTGGACAGCCCGCCCGACCTGCCGATGGGCTTCGCCCTCAGCTCCGCGAGCAGGCTTCCCCGCTATCAACTCGAGCCCGGCGACCGGCTGCTGTTCTACACGGACGGCATCACCGAGGCGCGGACCCCCGAAGGGGAGCGATTCGGGCTGGGACGCTTCACCGACTTCATCATCAAGCGGGAGGCCGACGGCATCTCCGCTCCGGAGACCGTACGCCGTCTGATCCACGCCATCCTGCGACATCAACGCGGCAGCCTTCAGGACGACGCCACCGTGATGCTGGTCGAATGGCGCAGCGGACGGCGGTTCGACCTCACCGTCTGATTGACCGTCTGATTCTCAGTCTTCCTCGCGGAGGCGGCGTTCCAGGTGGCGGAGGAACTCGGGGTCGTCGTCCGGACCACGGGGGGCCTGGGCTCTCGCGGTCCCCCGGCCTCCCAGCGGTCCGAAGGTCTCCCTCGGCTCCCGTACGGCCGCGGGCGCGGCAGCGGGACGGCCGAGGATCAGCCAGAACAGGCCGCCCAGGTCCGCGAGGAACACCACGATGAGGACCCACAGCACCTTGGGCAGGTTCCGTACGGCCTGTTCGGGGGTCGTGATCACATCGAACAGGCAGTAGAGCCAGAACGCCAGCAGCGCCAGACCGATAACCACGCTAGGCATGCCCACACGGTAAGCCATGCCACCACCTGACCGTCACGCCGATCCCGAACAGTCGTTCCGGGTGACGAGGCCGAGACGGCATCGTACGGTGGACCGGTACAGAGCGTGCGGAGACGAACGTCAAGCATAAGTGGGGACTGATGGCGGAGCCGGCCGACAGAGGCCGCCACCGGCGAGGGACGCGGTGGTGGCAGCGCGGGCTGTACATGTCGTCGCGTCGCAGGGCGGACGTCCCGGAGCAGCCACGTGAGCGCGAACGGACCGGGGAACGGACTACGGAACGGATTGCAGAACGGGCGTCGGAGCGGTCAGCGGATCGGGCAGCCGACTGGGTAGCCGACTGGGCGGGCGAGTGGCCGGGGGAATGGTCACCGGAACGCTCGGTGGAGCGGGTGCACACGGTGACCGCACCGGTGGTGGACGACCGGCCGCAGTACACGTGGCACGACTTCGAACTCGATGACCAGCCCCTGCGAGCCCGGCCGCATCCGCCGGACGTTCCCGACCTGGGAGACGGCCGTCGGCACTGCGGACCGCTGGAGCGCATCCTCTACCGGCAGTGGGACGCGGCGGAGGGGTCTCCCCCGGCGGATGCCGTACGGGCCGTCGACAGCCTGGCGCGACTGCCGGAGCGACTCAAGGCCAAGCTGGCCATCGGGCTGGACGGGATCTACGTCGGCCGTGGCGGGGTGCCCGACCTGGACGACATGGGCTACCTGCGCGGTGCGCCGCTGCCGTCGGGGCGGGCGACGTGGGATGTCTGCGCCGGCGCGTACGGTGACCGCAAGATCGTGGTGGGGGACCGGCCGTCGCCGACGCCTGACGTGATGATGCACGAGGTCGGGCACGCACTGGACGACGTGGACGCGGGCCCGGGGGAGTGGGTGTCCGACTCTCCCGAGTTCGCCGCCCTCTACGAGGAGTGCCTGCCGCTGCTCGCGTCGTCGTTCCACCGGCAGCCCGACGGCCTCGGGCGCAAGGAGTTCTTCGCCGACGCGTTCGCGGCGATCGCGTCCCGGCAGCGCCCGGCCCTGGTGGACATGCTCGGCGGCGACACGCGGACGGCACTGGGCGTCATGCTGTTCTTCAACCGGCGTTACGGAATCTAGGGACGGTGAGTTCGGATGTATGTGATCCGGCTCGATGACGGCACACTCCGTGTGCCTCAATCGCTGACCAGCGATGACGGCCGTCTGATCGGCAACGCGTACGTGGAGATCGTCCCGGGTGAACCCGATTACGAACGCTGGGCGGCCGAGTCGGTCACCGAGGAGGAGGCGGAGCGGCGGCGCAGCCGCTGGCTGGCCGAGAACGACGAACTCGAGCGGGAGTTCCTGGCCTTCAAGGCCGAGCAGGACTGAGTCGAGCAGGTTCGGCCGGCACAAGAGCAGGACGATGCCGGTCGGGGCAGACTGACCTGGTGACCCTGCGCCTTCCGGGTGTTGCGCAGGATCACCTGATGCTGCTACCTACCTGTGTCAGACTCGCGGTGAGTCGCCGTTCGGCCGGTCAGCCGTCAGGACGTCCTCGCCGCGAAGGAGGGCGTGCACTTCCGATTCACGAAAGCGCCGGTGCCCCCCGGGGGTACGGATACTGCTGATGCGCCCGGCCGCGGCCCAACGGGTCACGGTCTTCGGGTCGACCCTGAAGAGGGCGGCAACCTCTCCAGGAGTCAGCAGTCGCTCGCTGCTACTCTCCACAATCTCTCCCCCTCGCGTCCCGCGTCCTGCAGCGGGCGGACAGGTTAACCAGTGTGCCGAGCGAAGCCTGATTTATCCGTGGTTTTCGCAGAAGATCACGGGTTGTTACCGGCTCAGTGCCCGATTGTTATATGATAGAGCATCTTTGGGGCGCTCATGGGTGTTTCTTTACAAAAGCGCCTTGATGTGAACCCTAGCAGCGCTCGCACCGGATGCGAAGAGAGTCAGCCGTGCCGACAGGGTGACGTAACCTCGACGCTGTGCGTCCGGTTGTCGTTTACACCCTTTCACGGCTCGGCCTGTTCGCCGTCGCCGTCGGCGTCCTGTATCTCGTCGGCATGCGCAGCCTCCTGCTGCTCGCCGCGGCCTTCCTGGTGAGCGGGCTGGCCAGCTACGTGCTGCTGTCCAAGCAGCGCGACGCGGTCAGTCAGCGGATCACCGGGAATCGCCGGGGGGCGAGAGAGGACTAGGAGGCTGGGAACGGGTCGACTCGGGCATGGTACTCATGCTCGAGTCTCTCTCGTGTGGCTTCCCACCAATTGCCCCTCTTTGCGGTCAGGAACGTCTTTACCCCGAGGGCTGCCGTGGCCGGTGCGGTGACCAGTACGTTTCTCGCGCGCATTCCCCAAGTTCTAGCAGACTGAGCGTAATCGGCGAACTACGTTCCGCTCATCCGGTGCCGGTGGCCGGACGGCGGCGACCGCGCGGACCGGGGCGTACACCTAGGCTTGCGTCCATGACGCGCGCATCGCTGGACAAGCAGCCGCACGAGGTCGCCGCGATGTTCGATCGCACGGCCCGGCGGTATGACCTGGTCAACGACGTCCTCTCCCTTGGGATGGACCGGTCGTGGCGGAAGGCCGCCGCCACGGCGGTCGACGCGGGCCCCGGTGAGCTCGTCCTCGACCTCGCCGCCGGCACCGGCACCTCGACCGAGGCGTTCACCGCGCTCGGCGCGCGGGCCATCGCGTGTGACTTCTCGCTCGGCATGCTGCGTACCGGCGTTTTGCGACGCGGGGGCTCCGGGCTGTACGGCGGCGGCGTACGCGGCGTGACCTTCGTCGCGGGGGACGCCCTGCGGCTACCGTTCGCCGATCAGGTTTTCGACGCGGTGACGATCTCGTTCGGGCTGCGGAACGTGGCGCATACCGGGCAGGCTCTGAGTGAAATGATGCGGGTGACCAAACCGGGTGGGCGGTTGGTGATCTGTGAGTTCTCCACACCGGTCGTAAAGCCCTTTGACCTGGTCTATCATCAGTATTTGATGAAGTTGCTGCCGCCGGTGGCCCGGTTGGTCAGCTCGAATCCGGACTCCTATGAATACCTCGCGGAGTCGATCCGGGAGTGGCCCGACCAGGTCGCGTTGGCCGAGATTATTCGAGAAGCGGGCTGGGAGAAGATCGCCTGGCGCAATCTGACCCTCGGCATCGTGGCGCTCCACAGAGCGGTGCGGCCACCCGTCTGACACCTGACCGATCGATAGGAGCTAGACTGCGGCGCGACAGTTTGTGAAGTTGTTCACAAAAGCACGAAGGGCCCCCGAGGCCTTCCTTCCCTGACAGGACAGGTCCCCCGTGAGCGAGCGAAGCGAGCGAACAGGCAGGCGCGCCGAGCGAAGCGAGCGAACAAGTGGTCGCGCCGAGCAAGCCCGTGCACAGCGGGGGGTCGACGCCGACGTAATCGTCGTCGGGGCGGGCCCGGCCGGGTCCACCACCGCCTTTCACCTGGCCAGGTCCGGCCTGCGCGTTCTGCTGCTGGAAAAGACCCGGTTCCCCCGGGAGAAGGTCTGCGGTGACGGCCTCACGCCGCGCGCGGTCAAGGAACTCGTGGCCATGGGTGTCGACATCGACGGTCCCGGCTGGATCAGGAACCGGGGCCTGCGAGTGGTCGGCGGTGGCATGCGCCTCGAGCTCGACTGGCCCGAGCTGCACAGCTTCCCCGACTTCGGCATGGTGCGCACCCGCGCCGACTTCGACGAGATCCTGGTCAGGCATGCCGAGAGCGCGGGCGTCCACGTGATCGAGGGCGCCAACGTCACCGGTCCGATCCTGGACGAGCGCAGCGGGCACGTCACGGGGGTCAGGGTCCGGCACGACGGCAGGGGCGAACACGACGGTGACGAAAGTTACACGGCCCGTCTCGTGGTCGCCGCCGACGGCAACTCCACCCGCCTCTCGATCGCGATGGGCCTGCACAAGCGCGCCGACCGACCCATGGGCGTGGCCGTACGGACCTACTTCCGCAGTCCGCGCCACGACGACGACTACCTGGAGACGTGGCTGGAGCTGTGGGACGGCGACCGGCTGCTGCCCGGCTACGGCTGGATCTTCGGCGTCGGCGACGGCACGGCCAACATCGGTCTCGGCCTGCTCAACACCAGCGAGGCCTTCAAGAACATCGACTACCGTGACCTGCTCAGGCGCTGGGTGAAGAACATGCCGGCCGAGTGGGGCTGCACGGAAGAGAACATGACCGCCCCTGTCAGGGGTGCCGCCCTGCCCATGGCCTTCAACCGGCAACCCCACTACACTCGCGGGCTGGTGCTCGTCGGCGACGCCGGCGGGACGATCAACCCGTTCAACGGCGAGGGCATCGCGTACGCCATGGAGACCGGCAGGATCGCCGCCGAGGTCATCGTGCAGGCGCTCGCCCGCGGCACCGCCGCCCAGCGGGAGCGAGCGCTGCTCGCCTATCCGCGTATCCTCAAAGACGCATATGGCGGATACTTCACCCTCGGCCGCATGTTCGTCGAGGCGATCGGCAGACCCGGGGTGATGAACTTCGCCACGCGGCACGGACTGCCCCATCCAACTCTGATGAGGTTCGCCTTCAAACTTCTGGCTAACCTCACAGACCGGCGGGGCGACGCCTCCGACCGCATCATCAACGCCCTGTCCAAGGTGGCTCCATCCGCATGAACATCCGCATGAATGAGATTCTCTGCACTCAGACCGCCCTGATCCATCGAGCGAACGAGGACATGTAGCCATGCAGCTGTATGTGCCGATTCTGGTGCTCGCGGTCCTCGCGGCGGGGTTCGCCGTGTTCTCCGTAAGCATCGCGCCCTTCACGGGGCCGAAGCGCTGGAACCGCGCCAAGCTGGACGCTTACGAGTGCGGCATCGATCCCACTCCCCAGCCGGTCGGCGGCGGGCGCTTCCCGTTGAAGTACATGATCACGGCGATGTTGTTCATCGTGTTCGACATCGAGATCATCTTCCTCTATCCGTGGGCGGTCGCCTTCGACAAGCTCGGCCTGTTCGGGCTGGTCGAGATGGTGCTGTTCATCGTCACCGTGCTGGTGGCGTACGCCTACGTGTGGCGGCGCCGCGGACTGGATTGGGACTAGCCATGGGTCTTGAAGAGAAACTCCCCAGCGGATTCATCCTGAGCACCGTCGAGCAGGTGGCCGGTTGGGCCAGAAAGAACTCGGTCTGGCCTGCCACCTTCGGCCTCGCGTGCTGCGCCATCGAGCTGATGGCCACCGGAGGCCCCAAGCACGACCTGGCCCGCTTCGGCATGGAGCGCGCCTCCGCCACGCCGCGTCAGGCCGACCTGATGATCGTGGCGGGCCGGCTGTCGCAGAAGATGGCGCCCGTGCTGCGCCAGATCTACGACCAGATGGCCGAGCCCAAGTGGGTCATCGCCATGGGGGTCTGCGCGTCCAGCGGCGGGATGTTCAACAACTACGCCATCGTGCAGGGCGTGGACCACGTGGTGCCGGTCGACATCTACCTGCCCGGCTGCCCGCCACGGCCGGAGATGCTGATCGACGCCATCGTCAAACTCCACGACAAGATCCAGAACATGAAGTTCGGCGCGCACCGGGCCAGGCAGATCGACGAACTCGAGCGCCAGGCGCTGCGCACGCTGCCGCTGATCGACCAGGGGGCCGGGAAGTGAGCGACGAGAACGTAAGCCCCGCGAATCTGCCCACCGTGCCGGACGAACAGCAGCCGATCGTCCGCCGGGGCATGTTCGGCGCCGGCGGCACCGGGGACACCTCCGGCTACGGCCGCCTGATCGTACGGCGCGCGCCCGGGCAGGGCAGCGCCCGGCCGTACGGGTCGTACTTCGACGCGGTGGCCGACGCGCTCGAGCCGGTCGCCGGTGACGCGATCGAGCGGGTGGTCGTCGACCACGGCGAGATCACCTTCCACGTGGCGCGGGAGCGCCTGCCGGAGGTCATGAAGCACCTGCGCGACGACCCCGCGCTGCGGTTCGAGCTGTCTCTGGGCGTCTCCGGGGTGCACTACCCTGGGGAAACGGGCGCCGAGCTGCACGCGGTCTACCACCTGTGCTCGATCACGCACAACCGGCGCGTCCGGGTGGAGGTCGCCTGTCCCGACGCCGATCCGCACATTCCCTCCACGGTTTCGGTCTACCCCACGCACGACTGGCACGAGCGGGAGACCTACGACTTCTTCGGGATCATCTTCGACGGTCACCCCGGGTTGACCCGGATCGAGATGCCCGACGACTGGGAGGGCCACCCGCAGCGCAAGGACTATCCCCTCGGTGGGATCCCGGTCGAGTACCGGGGTGCCGAGGTCCCCGCGCCGGACCAGAGGAGGTCGTACTCATGAGTACTACTGAGGCCGAGGGCCGGATCTACGACGTCGCGGGCCAGGACTGGGACGAGCTGGTGCAGACCGTCACCGATTCGTCCGAGGACCGCCTGGTCGTCAACATGGGTCCGCAGCACCCGTCGACACACGGCGTGCTCCGGCTCGTGCTGACCCTGGACGGCGAGACGGTGACCGAGGCACGCACGGTGATCGGTTACCTGCACACCGGCATCGAGAAGAACATGGAGTTCCGGACGTGGACCCAGGGGGTCACGTTCGTCACCCGCATGGACTACCTCGCGCCGATCTTCAACGAGACCGCGTACTGCATGGCCGTGGAGAAGCTGCTCGGCATTACCGACCGGGTGCCGGAGCGCGCGCAGGCCATCCGGGTCATGATGATGGAGCTCACCCGGATCTCCTCGCACATGGTGGCGATCGCGACCTTCGGCATGGAGCTGGGCGCGACGACGCCGATGCTGTTCGGCTTCCGCGAGCGCGAGATGGTGCTCGACATCATGGAGTACATCACCGGCCTGCGGATGAACATGGCCTACGTACGGCCCGGCGGCGTGAGCGTCGACCTTCCCGCGGGCGCGGTCGACAAGGTCGGCGAGCTCCTCAAGATCATGCCGGAGCGGATCCGGGAGATGCGCAAGCTCCTGGACGCCAACCCGGTCTACACGCGGCGCACCAAGGACGTCGCCTACCTCGACCTCACCGGCTGCATGGCGCTCGGCATCACCGGTCCGATGCTCCGGGCCGCCGGGCTGCCCTGGGACATGCGCAAGTCGCAGCCCTACTGCGGCTACGAGACCTACGAGTTCGACGTTCCGACGCAGAACACCTGCGACGTGTACGGCCGCTATCTCGTCCGCATGGACGAGATGGAGGAGTCTCTGAAGATCATTGAGCAGGCGCTCGACCGGCTGTCCGGTCCGCTCAAGGGCGGCCGGGTGATGATCGACGACAAGAAGATCGGCTGGCCGTCGCAGCTCGCGCTCGGCCCCGACGGCCTCGGCAACTCGCCCGACCACATCGCCCACATCATGGGCACCTCGATGGAGGCCCTGATCCACCACTTCAAGCTGGTGACCGAGGGCTACCGGGTGCCGGCCGGGCAGGCGTACTCGTCGGTGGAGTCCCCGCGCGGCGAACTCGGCGCGCACGTGGTGAGCGACGGCGGGACCCGCCCCTACCGCGTGCACTTCCGCGACCCGTCCTTCACGAACCTGCAGGCGGTGCCCGCGACGTGTGAGGGCGGCATGATCGCCGACGTGATCTCGGCGGTCGCCTCGATCGACCCCGTCATGGGAGGTGTGGATCGGTGACGTACTCACCCGAGGTCCGCGAGCGTCTGGAGACCGACGCCAAAGAGATCATGAACCGCTACCCCCGCCCCCGGTCGGCGCTGCTGCCGATGCTGCACCTGGTGCAGTCGGTGGACGGCTACATCTCCGACGCGGGGCAGGAGTTCTGCGCGGAGATGCTCGGCCTGTCCAAGGCCGAGGTGGTCGGCGTGGCGACGTTCTACACGATGTACAAGCGGGAGCCGGCCGGCGAATACAACGTCGGCGTGTGCACCAACACGTTGTGCGCGATCATGGGCGGCGACCAGATCTGGGACGAGCTCAGCGAGCACACCGGCGTCGGCCACGACGAGACGACCCCCGACGGGAAGGTCACCCTGGAGCGGCTGGAATGCAACGCCGCCTGTGACTTCGCGCCGGTGATGATGGTCAACTGGGAGTTCTTCGACAACCAGACCCCCGAGTCGGCCAGGCAGCTCGTCGACGACCTGCGGGCCGACAAGGAGGTCTCACCCACCCGGGGGCCGAAGCGGCTGTGCACGTTCAAAGAGGCGTCGCGGATCCTCGCCGGGTTCCCCGACGGCCAGGCCGGTGACGGACCGTCGGCCGCCGGCCCCTCCCTGGAGGGCCTGAAGGTGGCCAAGGCCAACGGCTGGGAGGCACCCAAGCCGGGTGAGCAGACCGAGGGAGGCGACGCTTCATGACACGGCTGACTCCGGTGCTGACCGAGAACTGGGACCGGCCGGACTCGTTCACGATCGACGGATACGGTGAGTACGCCGCGGCCAAGAAGGCCCTCGGCATGGACCCCGACGCCGTCATCCAGATGGTCAAGGACTCGGGCCTGCGCGGCCGCGGCGGCGCGGGCTTCCCGACCGGCATGAAGTGGGGCTTCATCCCGCAGGGCGACGGCAAGGACCACTACCTCGTCGTGAACGCCGACGAGTCCGAGCCGGGGACCTGCAAGGACATCCCGCTCATGATGGCCAACCCGCACGCGCTCGTCGAGGGCGTCATCATCACGGCCTACGCCATCCGGGCCTCCCACGCGTTCATCTACGTCCGCGGCGAGGTGCTCCACGTCATCCGCCGGGTGCAGGCGGCGGTCCGGGAGGCGTACGAGAAGGGGTACCTCGGCGCCGACATCCTCGGCTCGGGCTACAACCTCGAACTCGTCGTGCACAGCGGCGCCGGGGCGTACATCTGCGGTGAGGAGACCGCGCTGCTCGACTCGCTGGAGGGCTACCGCGGCCAGCCCAGGCTCAAGCCGCCGTTCCCCGCCGTCGCGGGCCTGTACGCGTCTCCGACCGTGGTCAACAACGTCGAGTCGATCGCGTCGGTCCCGAGCATCGTGGCCAACGGCGCCGACTGGTTCGCCGGCATGGGCACCGAGAAGTCGAAGGGCTTCGGCATCTTCTCCCTGTCGGGGCACGTGACCCGGCCGGGGCAGTACGAGGCGCCGCTCGGCATCACGCTGCGCGAGCTGCTCGACATGGCGGGCGGCATCCGCGCCGGACACGAGCTGAAGTTCTGGACCCCGGGCGGGTCGTCGACGCCGATCTTCACGTCCGAGCACCTGGACGTGCCGCTCGACTTCGAGTCGGTCGGGGCCAAGGGCTCGATGCTCGGCACCCGGGCGCTGCAGATCTTCGACGAGACGACCTGCGTGGTGCGCGCCGTGATGCGCTGGAGCGAGTTCTACGCGCACGAGTCCTGCGGGAAGTGCACGCCGTGCCGCGAGGGCACCTACTGGTTCAAGCTGATGCTCCGGCGGCTGGAGAAGGGCCAGGGCTCGGAGGAAGACCTGGCGAAGATCGTCGACATCGCGGACAACATCCTCGGCCGCGCGTTCTGCGCGCTGGGCGACGGCGCGACCAGCCCGGTCTACTCGTCGGTGAAGTACTTCCGCGACGAATACCTCAAGCACTTCGAGATCGGCGGCTGTCCGTTCGATCCCGCTGCTTCCACTGTGTGGGGGGCCAAGTGAGCATCCAGACGACCTCGACCGGGCCGGTCGAGCGACCGGTGGACATGGTGACGCTCACCATCGACAACTTCCAGGTCTCCGTCCCGAAGGGCACGCTGATCATCCGGGCGGCCGAGCTGCTCGGCATCCAGATCCCGAGGTTCTGCGACCACCCGCTGCTCGACCCGGCGGCCAACTGCCGCCAGTGCCTGGTGGAGATCACCGACGCGGGCAACGGCCGCGGCTTCCCCAAGCCGCAGCCCTCGTGCGCGATCGAGGTCGCCGAGGGCATGGTGGTGCAGACGCAGTTCACCTCGCCGGTCGCCGAGAAGGCCCAGCGCGGGGTGATGGAGTTCCTGCTGATCAACCACCCGCTCGACTGCCCGACGTGCGACAAGGGCGGCGAGTGCCCGCTGCAGAACCAGGCGATGTCCAACGGCCAGGGCGAGAGCCGGTTCGAGGAGCAGAAGCGGACGTTCGCCAAGCCGATCTCGCTGTCCAGCGAGGTGCTGCTCGACCGCGAACGCTGCGTCCAGTGCGCCCGGTGCATCCGGTTCTCCGACCAGATCGCCGGCGACCCGCTCATCGACTTCTTCGAGCGCGGCGCCAAGGAGCAGGTGGGTGTGGCCGACGGCGTGCCGTTCCAGTCCTACTTCTCCGGCAACACCGTGCAGATCTGCCCGGTGGGCGCGCTGACCGGTGCCGCCTACCGGTTCCGTGCCCGGCCGTTCGACCTGGTGTCGACGCCGAGCGCGTGCGAGCACTGCGCCTCGGGCTGCGCGCTGCGCACCGACCACCGGCGCGGCAAGGTCACCCGGCGCCTCGCCGGGGACGACCCGCAGGTCAACGAGGAGTGGAACTGCGACAAGGGCCGCTGGGCCTTCACCTACGCCACCCAGCCGGACCGGCTGAAGACGCCGCTCATCCGTGACGAGGAGGGCCGACTGGTCCCGGCCTCCTGGCCGGAGGCGCTGGCGGTGGCGGCCGAGGGCCTCGCCCAGGCCCGGGGCCGGACCGGCGTGCTGGTCGGCGGACGGCTCACCGTCGAGGACGCCTACGCCTACAGCAAGTTCGCCAGGGTGGCCCTCGGCACCAACGACATCGACTTCCGGGCCCGCCCGCACTCCGCCGAGGAGGCCGCCTTCCTCGCCCACGCCATCGCGGGCAAGGGCATCGAGGTCTCCTACGCCGACCTCGAGGACGCCCCGGCGGTGCTGCTGGTGGGCTTCGAGCCCGAGGAGGAGTCGCCGATCGTCTTCCTGCGGCTGCGCAAGGCCGCACGGAAGAACGGCCTCAAGGTCTACGCGCTGGCGCCGTACACGACGCCGGGCCTGACCAAGATGAACGGCACGCTGATCCGGACCGTCCCGGGCGCGGAGGCCGAGGCCCTCGGCGATCTCATCACCGAGGAACTGCTTCCCGCCGGGACTGTCGTGCTCGCCGGCGAGCGGCTGGCGACCGCGCCGGGCGCGCTGTCGGCGCTGCTGCGGCTCTCGCAGACGACCGGGGCGAGGGTCGCCTGGGTGCCTCGGCGGGCCGGTGAGCGGGGTGCGCTGGAGGCGGGCGCTCTGCCCGGCCTGCTGCCGATCGGCCGCCCGGTCGACGACGAGACCGCGCGCGGCGAGGTAGCCCGCGCCTGGAATGTGGCCGCCCTGCCGGAGACGCCGGGCCGGGACACCGCCGGCATCATCGAGGCGGCGCTGGGCGAGGAGCTCGACGCACTGGTCGTCGCCGGCGTCGACCCCTACGACCTGCCCGATCCGGCCAGGGCGCTGGCGGCGCTGGAGAACACGCCGTTCATCGTCAGCCTGGAGATCCGGGCCAGTGCGATCACCGACCGCGCCGACGTGGTGCTGCCGGTCGCCGCGGTGGCCGAGAAGTCGGGCACGTTCGTCGACTGGGAGGGCAGGGGTCGCCAGTTCGAGGCGGCCACCCCCGTCCCCGGCCTGATGAGCGACCTGCGGGTCATCGCGTCGATCGCCGACCACATGGACGTCCACCTCGGCCTGCCGGACACCGCGGCCGCCCGCCGCGAGATGGCCGAGCTGCGCGCCTGGCGGGGCGTCCGCCCGGCCGCCCCGACGGCGACGGGCCGCACGGGACGCGAGCCGCGCGCCGGAGAGGCCGTGCTGGCCACCTGGCACCTGCTGCTGGACGACGGCCGGCTCCAGGACGGCGAGCCGTACCTGGCCGGCACCGCACGCGCGGCCGCCGCGCTGCTGTCGGAGGCCACCGCCGCCGAGCTCGGCGTCACGGACGGCGGGAAGATCAGCATCGGGGACGGCGTGATCCTGCCGGTGGGGATCGCCGACCTGCCGGACCGGGTGGTCTGGGTGCCGTCGAACTCCGCCGGCCTGTCCGTCACCCGCGACCTGCGCGCCGTGGGCGGCGACATCGTAACGATCGGGAGCGTGTCGTGAACAACGTACCCACGCTGGACGACTTCGGCCATGATCCGCTGTGGATCACCATCATCAAGGCCGTCGCGATCTTCGTGTTCCTGATGCTGGGCGTGCTGTTCGGCGTGTGGTCCGAGCGCAAGCTCATCTCGCGCATGCAGCACCGGTACGGTCCCAACCGGGCGGGCAAGTTCGGCCTGCTCCAGTCGGTGGCCGACGGTCTGAAGATGGGGCTGAAGGAAGACATCATGCCCCGCACGGTGGACAAGGTCATCTACTTCCTGGCGCCGGTGATCCTCGCCGTGCCGGCGTTCCTGGCCTTCTCCGTCGTACCGTTCGGGCCGATGGTCTCGATGTTCGGCCACAAGACGCCGCTGCAGCTCACCGACCTTCCGGTCGCGGTGTTGCTGGTGCTGGCCACCGCCTCGATCGGCGTCTACGGCATCGTGCTCGCCGGCTGGGGATCGCGTTCGCCGTACGCCATGCTCGGCGGTCTGCGCTCGGCGGCGCAGGTGGTGTCGTACGAGATCGCCATGGGCCTGTCGTTCGTCGCGGTCTTCCTCCAGGCGGGCACGCTGTCCACGTCGGAGATCGTGTCCGCGCAGGCGCAGGGCGGCACCTGGGACGTCTTCGGGCTGAGCATCCCGATGCCCTCGTGGTACGTCTTCTCGCTGCTCCCGTCCTTCGCGATCTACGCGGTCACGATGCTGGGCGAGACCAACCGCGTGCCGTTCGACCTTCCTGAGGGTGAGGGCGAGCTGGTCGGCGGGTTCTTCACCGAGTACTCCTCGTCGCTGAAGTTCGCGATCTTCATGCTGGCCGAGTACGTGAACGTCTTCACGGTGTCGGCGATGGCCATCACGCTGTTCTTCGGCGGCTGGCGGGCGCCATGGCCGATCTCGCTGTGGGACGGGGCGAACGCCGGCTGGTGGCCCATGCTGTGGTTCTTCCTCAAGCTGGCCATCGTGTTCGCGTGCTTCGTCTGGATCCGTGCCACGCTGCCCCGCGTACGGTACGACCAACTCATGGCCTTCGGGTGGAAGGTGCTGATCCCGGTCAACCTGGCCTGGATCATGATCGCCGCCACCTTCAAGGCCATGCGGATGCCGGACACCACCCGCGGTGTGGTGCTGGCCATCGGAGCGGTGATCCTGATCGGCGCCTTCGCCATCTGGCTGCGCTTCGACACGGTCAATCAGCGCCGCAGGGAGGCCAAGGCCGCCCAGATCGAGGCGGAGTTCGAGCAGTTGCGTGAGGAACCGTCGGCGGGCGGGTTCCCGGTGCCGCCGCTCGACCTCCCGCACTACCACGGAGTCGTGCCGGAACAAGCGCGCCGTCACGCCGACGCCAAGGAGGTGACCAGTGGGAGCAACTGATTGGCTGAACCCGATCAAGGGATTCGGCGTCACCTTCCACCACATGTTCAAGAAGCCGGTGACGGTGCAGTACCCGGAGGAGAAGCGGCCGACCGCGCCGCGCTTCCACGGGCGGCACCAGCTGAACCGGTGGCCGGACGGCCTGGAGAAGTGCGTCGGCTGCGAGCTGTGCGCATGGGCCTGCCCCGCCGACGCCATCTATGTCGAAGGCGGGGACAACACCGAGACCGAGCGGTACTCGCCCGGCGAGCGGTACGGACGCGTCTACCAGATCAACTATTTGCGGTGCATCCTGTGCGGCCTGTGCATCGAGGCGTGCCCCACCCGGGCGCTCACGATGACCAACGAGTACGAACTGGCCGACTCCAGCCGCGAGTCGCTGATCTACACCAAGGAGATGCTCCTCGCGCCGCTCGGACCGGGCATGGAGCAGCCGCCCCACCCGATGCGTCTCGGCGAGACCGAAGAGGACTACTACCGGTTGGGTCGTAGCAATGGGTGAGTCCATAACGTTCTGGGTGCTCGCGGTCGTCTCGGTGGCCGCCGCGCTCGGGCTCGTTTTCAGCCGGAGGGCCGTCTACTCGGCCCTCATGCTCGGCATGATCATGATCTCGCTGGCGGTGCTGTACGCCGTCCAGGACGCTCCGTTCCTCGCGGCCGTGCAGATCATCGTTTACACCGGCGCGGTCATGATGCTGTTCCTGTTCGTGCTCATGCTCGTGGGCGTCGACTCCGGCGACTCGCTGGTGGAGACGATCAGAGGCCAGCGGTTCTGGGCGATCGTGGCCGGGATCGGCTTCGCCGTGCTGCTCGGCCTCGGCGTCGGCAACGCGATGCTGGCCGCTCCCAAGGGGCTCGCCGAGGCCACGGCCGCGGGCAACGTGCCGTCACTGGCCGAGCAGATCTTCACGCGGCATGTGTTCGCGTTCGAGGTGACCTCGGCGCTGCTGATCACCGCCGCGCTCGGCGCGATGGTGCTGGCCCACCGCGAGCGGGCCGAGGCCAAGCCGACGCAGAAGGACATGTCGCGGGCCCGGTTCGCCGCCTTCGGCAAGACGGGCAAGAACCCGGCGGCGCTGCCCGGCCCCGGGACCTACGCCCGGCACAACGCCATCGACATGCCGGCGCTGCTGCCCGACGGGTCCGTGTCGCCGCTGTCGGTCAACCGCGTCCTCGCCCGGCACGAGGCCGCCGAGGGAACGCTCGATCCCGAAGTCGCCCGGCTCCTCCAGCAGGAGGCCGCTTCCGAGCGGGAGGCGGTGGCCGACACCAAGCCGACCAAGCCCCTTGAGGAGCCCTTCGAGGAGTCGCTCGAGGAGACGGTCGGGGACACCGAGCCGCTGGTGGAGGAGGACGTCAAGTGACGACGCATTACCTCGTGCTCTCCGCGCTGCTGTTCGCCATCGGCGGCGTCGGCGTGCTCGTACGGCGCAACGCCATCGTGGTGTTCATGTGCGTCGAGCTCATGCTCAACGCCTGCAACCTGGCGTTCGTCACCTTCGCCCGGCAGAACGGCAGCCTGGACGGGCAGGTCATCGCGTTCTTCGTGATGATCGTAGCCGCCGCCGAGGTCGTCATCGGCCTGGCCATCATCGTGACGATCTTCCGAACCCGCAGGTCAGCGTCGGTCGATGACGCGAGCCTGCTGAAGCACTAAGAGGTAGCCGTGGAAGCCGCTGAGATCGCATCGATCACACAGCACTCCGGCGGAGCGATTGGCGCCGCCTGGCTGATGATCGCCCTGCCCCTGGTGGGAGCGGCCGTCCTCCTGCTGGGCGGACGCCGGACCGACAAGTTCGGCCACCTGCTGGGTGTCCTCATGGCCGTCGCGTCATTCGTGGTGGCCGCGCTGGCATTCGTCCAGATGCTGGGCTTCGCCCCGGGCGAGCGCCGCCGCGGGGTCTCGCTGTTCGAGTTCATCCCGGGCCTCGTCGACAAGGTGGGCCTGCTGGTCGACCCGCTGTCGATCTCGTTCTGCCTGCTGATCACCGGCGTGGGCTCGCTGATCCACGTCTACTCGATCGGCTACATGGCGCACGACCCGAACAGGCGGCGCTTCTTCGCCTACCTCAACCTGTTCGTCGCGGCGATGCTGCTGCTGGTGCTGGCCGACAACTACCTGGCCCTGTTCGTCGGCTGGGAGGGCGTGGGTCTGGCGTCCTACCTGCTGATCGGGTTCTGGCAGCACAAGCCCTCGGCGGCGACGGCGGCCAAGAAGGCGTTCATCGTCAACCGGGTCGGCGACGTCGGTCTGCTGATCGCGATGTTCACGATCTTCGCGACGTTCCACTCGCTGACGTTCAGCGGCGTGCTCGACCGGGCCGGCGACGCCTCGCAGGGCACGCTGACCGCGATCGGCCTGCTGCTGCTGGTCGGCGCGTGCGGCAAGTCGGCCCAGCTGCCGCTGCAGTCCTGGCTCTTGGACGCGATGGAGGGCCCGACCCCGGTCTCGGCCCTCATCCACGCCGCGACCATGGTCACCGCCGGCGTCTACCTGATCGTCCGGTCCGGCCCGATCTTCGAGGGCACCGGGACCGCGCAGCTCGTCGTGACGATCGTGGGTGTGGCCACGCTGCTCGCCGGTGCGATCATCGGTACCGCCAAGGACGACATCAAGAAGGCACTCGCCGGATCGACGATGTCGCAGATCGGTTACATGGTGCTCGCGGCGGGCGTCGGCCCGGCCGGTTACGCCTTCGCCATCGCGCACCTGATCACGCACGGCTTCTTCAAGGCCGACATGTTCCTCGGCGCCGGATCGGTCATGCACGCCATGAACGACGAGGTCGACATGCGTAAGTACGGCGGTCTGCGCAAGGTCATGCCGATCACTTTCGCGACCTTCCTCGTCGGCTACCTGGCGATCATCGGGTTCCCGCTGCTGTCCGGTTACTTCACCAAGGACGGCATCATCGAGACCGCGATGGAGCACAGCGCCGTCCTCGGCTGGCTGGCCGTGCTCGGCGCCGGCATCACCGGCTTCTACATGTCCCGCCTCGTCTTCATGACCTTCTTCGGCAAGAAGCGCTGGGACGCTAAGGCGCACCCGCATGAGTCGCCGGCCGTCATGACGGTGCCGCTGCTCCTGCTGTCGATCGGCTCGATCGCCCTGGGTGCGTACCTGATCCTGGGCAACCGGTTCATGATCTTCCTGTCGCCCGCGGTCGGTGCGCCCGAGCACCTGCCCGAGTTCCACCCGTTCAGCGCCCCCGGGCTCGCGACGCTCGCGCTGGTCGCGATCGGCGCCGCGTTCGCCTGGTTGCGGTACGGCGCGGCCGAGGTGCCGGCGACCGCCCCGCGCGGCTCGTTCCTCACCACGTTCGCCCGCCGCGACCTGTACGGCGACGCGCTGAACGAGGCGCTGTTCATGCGTCCCGGCCAGTGGCTGACCCGGCTGGCGGTGTTCTTCGACAACCGGGGAGTCGACGGACTGGTCAACGGCCTCGCCGCGTCCGTCGGCGGTACGTCCGGCCGGCTGCGCAGGGTCCAGACCGGTTTCGTCCGCTCGTACGCGCTGTCGATATTCGTCGGCGCCGCCGTCCTGGTCGGTGCCTGGTTCGTCGTAGGGAACCTGTGATGCCCTGGCTTTCAACCCTGATGGGCGTGTCCGTACTGGGCGCGCTGGGTGTGACCCTGATCCGGAACGACAAGCTCGCCAAGCAGTTCACCCTGCTGGTCTCGCTTATCGTCCTGGCGCTGACCGTCACCATGGCGGTGCAGTTCAGCCCGAACGGCGACCAGTGGCAGTTCCAGGAGAACCACAGCTGGATCCCGGCGTTCGGGGTGAACTACAGCCTCGCCGTCGACGGCATCGCGCTGGTGCTGATCCTGCTGTCGGTGATCCTGGTGCCGATCGTGGTGCTGGCGTCCTGGCATGACGCCGAGAAGGGCAGGCGCTCGGTCCGGACGTACTTCTCGCTGATCCTCGTGCTCGAAGCCATGATGATCGGCGTCTTCGCCGCGACCGACGTCTTCCTCTTCTACGTCTTCTTCGAAGCCATGCTGATCCCGATGTACTTCATGATCGGGTCGTACGGCGGGCCGCAGCGGGCGTACGCCTCGGTCAAGTTCCTGCTGTACTCGCTGTTCGGCGGGCTGCTGATGCTGGTGGCGGTGATCGCGCTCTACTCGATCGCCGGCAAGAACACCTTCATGCTCTCCGACCTGATCGGCACCATCCAGGACGTGAACACGCAGAAGTGGCTGTTCCTCGGCTTCTTCGTCGCGTTCGCGATCAAGGCGCCGCTGTGGCCGTTCCACACCTGGCTGCCCGACGCGGCCGCCCAGGCCCCGGCGGGCGCCGCCGTACTGCTGGTCGGCGTGCTCGACAAGGTCGGCACGTTCGGCATGATGCGCTTCTGCCTGCAGCTGTTCCCCGACGCGGCGGCCTACTTCACGCCGCTGGTGATCGTGCTGGCGGTGATCGGCGTGATCTACGGCGCGATCGTGGCCATCGGGCAGACCGACATGATGCGGCTCATCGCCTACACCTCGGTCTCACACTTCGGCCTGATCACCCTGGGCGTGTTCGCGATGACCAAGGGGAACCCCGGGGCGCAGGACGCCGGCACCGGCGCCACGCTCTACATGGTCAACCACGGCTTCTCCACCGGCGCACTGTTCCTGATCGTCGGATTCCTGATCTACCGTCGTGGCTCGAAGTTCATCCCCGATTACGGCGGTGTGCAGAAGGTCGCCCCGATCCTCGCCGGGACGTTCCTGGTGGCGGGCCTGTCCAGCCTCTCACTGCCGGGCCTCAGCACGTTCGTGAGCGAGTTCATGGTGCTGGCCGGCGCCTACCGGCTGCACGTCCCGGCCACCGTGATCGCCACGATGGGTGTCATCCTGGCCGCCATCTACATCCTGTGGATGTACCAGCGGACCATGAACGGGCCGACGGCGGAGTCCGTCAAGACCCTGCCCGACCTCAACGCCCGGGAGAAGTGGGTCGTGGCACCGCTGGTCGCGCTGCTGCTCGTCTTCGGCTTCTATCCCAAGCCGCTGCTCGACGTCATCAATCCCGCGGTGAAGGACACGCTGTCCAGCGTCTCGGTCACCGCTGACCAGGCCGCCGCCGCATCCGGTGTCAAGGAGGGCAAGTGAACGGCACCATTCCAGCGCCGACGATCGAGTACGGCATGCTGGCGCCGATGCTCGTCGTCTTCGGCGCGGCGATCTTGGGCGTGCTGGTCGAGGCGTTCGCCCCGCGCTACCTGCGTTCGGCGATCCACCTGCCGATCACGCTGCTGTCGCTGTTGATCTCGTTCGTGCTGATCGTCTGGCAGTGGGTCGAGGGCGTGCCGACCAAGGCGGCCGCCATGGGCGCCATCGCGGTCGACGGACCGGCGATGTTTATCTGGGGCACCATCTTGGTGCTGGCGTTCGTCAGCGTGCTGCTCATCAAGGATGAGGGCCACTTCGTCGGCGCCGCGGCGGCCGTGCCCGGCTCGGTCGAGGAGGAGCAGGCCCTGTACGAGGGGGCGGCCCACACCGAGGTCTACCCGCTCGTGCTGTTCGCCGTCGGCGGCATGATGCTGTTCCCGGCCGCCAACGACCTGCTCATCGCGTTCGTGGGCCTCGAAGTCATGTCGTTGCCGCTGTACCTGCTGTGCGGTCTCGCGCGCCGTCGCCGCCTGCTCTCGCAGGAGGCCGCGATGAAGTACTTCCTGCTCGGCGCGTTCTCCTCCGCCTTCTTCCTGTACGGCACCGCCATGATCTACGGCTACGCCAACTCGCTCGACCTGGCCAAGATCGGCGCCACGCTGGGCGCGGTCGGCGGCCAGGACATGCTGCTCTACATCGGCGGCGCCATGATCGGGGTCGGCCTGCTGTTCAAGATCGGCGCGGCGCCGTTCCAGGCCTGGAAGCCGGACGTCTACCAGGGCGCGCCCACCCCGATCACCGCGCTCATGGCGTCGGGCACGCTGATCGCCGCGTTCGGCGCGCTGCTGCGGGTGTTCTGGGTCGCCCTGGGCGGCCTGGACTGGAACTGGCGGCCGGTCTTCTACGGTGTGGCGATTCTCACAATGCTGGGCGGCGCGATCTTCGCGATCACGCAGACCGACATCAAGCGGATGCTGGCCTACTCGTCGATCGCGCATGGCGGTTTCCTGCTCATCGGCGTGATCGCCACCGGCAGCGCGCCGGCCCAGAACACCTCGGCCCTGTCGGGGATCCTGTTCTACCTGGTGGCGTACGGCTTCACCACGGTCGGCGCGTTCGCGGTCGTCACCATGGTGCGCGACGCGGGTGGCGAGGCCTGGCACCTGTCCCGCTGGGCCGGACTCGGCAAGCGCTCGCCCCTCCTGGCAGGCGTGTTCGCCTTCTTCCTGCTCGCCTTCGCCGGGATCCCGCTGACCAGTGGCTTCTTCGGGAAGTACGCCGTCTTCCAGGCGGCCGTCACCGGAGGCGCGCTGCCGCTGGTCATCGTCGGTGCGGTGGCCTCGGCCGTGGCCGCGTTCTTCTACGTCCGCGTGATCGTGCTGATGTTCTTCAGCGACCCGGCGGCCGACGGCCCCTCGGTGGTGCTGCCCTCACGCGGCACGGCGGCTGTGGTCGGCCTGGCGGCATTGGCTACCGTAGTCCTCGGGGTCTTCCCGCAGCCGGTGCTGGACCTGGCGCACTCCGCTGCTCAGTCGCTGTTCGTCCGTTAGGAGCATCCCGTATGGCCGCGCCGCCCGTTGTGGACATCCCTCTGGTAGACGAGCGGCTGGCCGAGGATCTGGCGAACGGCCTGGCGGCCGTGGAGAAACTGCTCCGCTCGTCCGTCGAGAGCGAGGACGCCTTCGTCACGGAGGCGTCCAGGCACCTCATCGAGGCGGGTGGTAAGCGGTTCCGGGCGATGCTCGTACTCCTCGCCGCCCAGTTCGGCAATCATGAGGCCCCGGGTGTCATACCCGGGGCCGTTGTCATCGAACTGACCCATCTGGCGACGCTCTACCACGACGACGTGATGGACGAGGCCCGCGTGCGGCGGGGCTCGCCGTCAGCCAACGCCCGGTGGGACAACACCGTGGCGATCCTCACCGGCGACTACCTCTTCGCCCAGGCCTCCGAGATCCTCGCCGACCTCGGCAGCGAGATGATCCGGGTGCAGGCCCGCACGTTCTCCCGTCTCGTCAGGGGTCAGATCCGCGAGACGATCGGGCCGGTCGACGGCACCGACGACATCACCCACTACATCCGGGTGCTCGCCGACAAGACCGGTTCGCTCATCGCCACCTCGGGCCGGTTCGGCGCCATGCTCTCCGGTGCGCCGGTCCAGGTGGCCGACCTCGTCACCGAGGCGTGTGAGGCCATCGGCGTCGCCTGGCAGCTCGGCGACGACCTGATCGACGTGGCATCAGCCGACTCCGGTAAGACGCCGGGCACCGACCTGCGCGAGGGCATCCGTACGTTGCCGGTGCTCTACGCGCTCACCTCGACCGACCCGGCCGACGCGCGACTGCGCGAACTGCTGTCGGGCCCGGTGGTCGAGATGGACCTGGAGGAGACACTCGGCCTGCTGCGTGCCCACGTGGCGATGGCCCAGGCCCGGCAGGAGCTGATCCGCTGGGTGGACCGGGCGAAGGCCGCGCTGGCCGCCCTGCCCGACATCCCCGCCAGGACGGCCCTGATCGCCCTGTGCGACTACGTGGTCGAGCGCACCGGCTGACCGTGCTTTCATGGCCGGCCGAGTCCGCCGGCGGCCCGGGTCAGACCGTTTCCAGCGTGGGAGCCGTACGGCTGTCGCGTCGGGCTGCCCGGGCGGCGCGGAGGCTGTCCCAGGTGAAGGCGGACAGTGCGAGCCACACGATGGCGAAGCCGATCCACCTGCTCGTCGGCATGGTCTCGTGGACGATCAGAACGCCGCACAGAAACTGGAGGGTCGGGGCGATGTACTGCAGGAGGCCGATCATTGAGAGCGGGACGCGGATGGCCGCGCTGTTGAAGCAGATGAGCGGTATGGCGGTGACCAAACCGGTGACGGCCAGCAGCAGCGCATGCCCGGTGCCGTGGTGGCCGAACGTGCCCGTGCCGTTCGCCTCGACGACGATCAGATAGGTGAGCGCCGGCACCAGGAGCACCAGCGTCTCGACTGTGAGGCTCTCCGCGCTGCCGACCTGGGCGGCCTTCTTGACCAGGCCGTAGACACCGAAGCTGGTCGCGAGGACCAGCGCGATCCAGGGTAGACGGCCGTAGTCGAACGTGAGGACGAGCACGGCCAGCCCGCCCAGCCCCACGGCTGCCCACTGCCAGGTGCGCAGCCGCTCCCGGAAGACGATGACGCCGAAGAGCACGCTGACCAGGGGGTTGATGAAGTAGCCCAGCGCGCTTTCGACCACCTGGCCGGAGTTGACGGCATAAATGTAGGTGCCCCAGTTGAGGGAGATCGTGATCGCCGCGACGGTGAGGAGGACGATCTGGCGGCGGGTCAGCGTGCGGAACCAGGACCAGTGGCGGCGGACGGCCAGGATCGCGGCGACGACGGCGAGGGACCACACCATCCGGTGGGCGAGGATCTCCACGGCGCCCGACGGCTTGAGCAAAGGCCAGTAGAGGGGGAAGAGACCCCACATGGTGTAGGCGGCGATGCCGTACAGGACACCCCGGCGGGTTTCAGGCATGAACCCTATCTTCGCTCCTTACCGGGTTTAGCGACAAATAAGCATTGCTTGCGCTGAGGTTTAGGATTGCTAAGGCGAGGAACAAGGTCGTGCCGGGTGTGGTTGGGAGCGGTGGGAGGTCGACATGGGCTGGCTCTTCGGCAGGGACAAGACGACGATGGTGGACCCCGCGGACGCGTTCCCGGGCCGCGCCGAGGTGATGCCGGTGGCCGTACGGCATCAGATCCTGGACGCGCCGCTGGCTCCGCCGTACCCGGACGGGACCGAGATCGCGGAGTTCGGGCTGGGGTGTTTCTGGGGCGCCGAACGGAAGTTCTGGCAGACCCCCGGCGTCGTCTCGACGGCCGTCGGATATGCGGGCGGATATACCCCGAACCCGACGTACGAGGAGGTGTGCACCGGGATGACCGGGCACGCCGAGGTCGTCCGGGTGGTCTTCGACCCGGCCACGGTGTCGTACGAGGAACTCCTCAAGGTGTTCTGGGAGGCACACGACCCCACGCAGGGCATGCGGCAGGGCAACGACGTCGGGACGCAGTACCGGTCGGCCGCCTACACGCACGGGCCGCGGCAGGAGAAGGCCGCGCTCGCGTCGAAGGCGGCGTACCAGGAGGTGCTGACCAAGGCCGGGTACGGACAGGTCACCACCGAGATCGCCCCGGCCCGCGAGTTCTACTTCGCCGAGGATTATCACCAGCAATACCTGTTTAAAGTGCCAAACGGGTATTGCGGCCTCAGCAGCACCGGCGTCACCTGCCCGGTGGGCCTGACGGCCCCCGGCGGGGAATAATCGCATCGTGAGGCCTCTGGGATGTCGGGTTACTCGGAGGTTTCCTGCTCCCGGTACCGCAGTTTACTACTTCGAGTAGTAAACTGCGGCTATGAGTATGCCTGAACGAGCCTTCCCGCCGGGGGAAGGGCCAGCGGCCAAGGTCAGCGTCTCCTTGCGGGCCGGCAACATCCGCGCCATTAAGGAGCGTGTCGGCGCGCGCGGGTTCTCGGCCTACGTCGACGCCGCTGTGGAGCGTCAGATCGAGCGGGA
>NZ_JBHMQT010000072.1:0-67208 GCF_042435035.1 Sphaerimonospora cavernae | reverse complement strand
CTCATCATGCCCGCTAGATCCTGACGACAGGCAGTGAACCCCGACAACGGCCACGACCAGCCTGTCAACAAGATGCGCCATGAGATGGCATCACCCCAGGAGATTCGATGGCGAAAATTTTTGGTTTTCGCTGCATCCGCTTGCGCCTTCGGATTAAAGTTCCCTCTGCAGTCGAGATGTCAGCAGAATCTGATGATGGAATTTCATCGGAAGAGGTCGGCCATGGCAGGAAAGGCGCAGATGCACCTTCGGAGCGTGGCACTCCTGCGCGCTTTGATGGCCGGCCGCACGCAGAGCGTGGCCGAGTTCGCCCGCCGGGCGGCGCTTTCCCGGCAGTGCATCGACGGTCTGCTCAAACGAGGGACCTGCCGGCGCACTACCGCGGAGGCCATCGCGGCGGCGGCGGGCGTGCCAATGCTCGACCTGTTCCATCCCGCAATGTCGTCAAAAAATGCTGACAAAGGTTACCGATGATCCACATCGTCTCGACTGTGGTCGCGCGCACCTCCGGCAGGCCATCCCCAAGCCATCGGCCGCCGGATCGTGCGCCCGGCCGACATCAAGCACACCTCACGGAAGGAATCGTCTCTTGACGATGAAGAAAGCCCTCCTCACAGGAGCCCTCGCAGTCGCTGCCATGGTCGCCCCCGCGGTGCTGGCCACCGAGTCCGCGAGCGCGACGCCGATCGCCATGCAGGACGGGATCAGCACCCACACGACCATCAAGACCACCAAGACCACGAAGACCACGAAGACCACCAAGATCACCCGCAAGGCCGCGCACGCGACCAGCAAGACCGCACGCGCGACCAGCAGCACCTCCCGGGTGACCGTCAAGCGTAAGACCATCCGGGACCCGCGGGTGGACATCCGCATCCACAAGTTCGTCCTGAACAGCAAGACCTACATCCTCCCCAGCTGCCAGTCCGTCATCAACGGCGGCGTGTACGTCTCGCCGTCCTGTGGCGCGAGCCTGGCCAGGCCCACGTACATCCTCAGGGGCCGCACCTACGCCCTGCCGGGCTCGTGGAACGTCCAGACCGTCACCGGCCTGCCCGGCCGCTGGTACGGCCTGCCCGGCTACCGCCTCGGCGCCGGCGTCCACGAGTACGTCGTGGACGAGCGCACCTACCTGCTCCCCGAATGCCAGTACGTCGTCAACGGCGGGGTGTACGTCTCCCCGTCCTGCGAGGACGACTTCACCACCCCGGTCTACCTCGTGGACGGCAGGTGGGCCCCGCTGCCCGGCTCCTGGTGCGACCAGCCCTTCGTCAGCCTGCCCGGACGCTGGTACGGCCTGCCCGGCCACAGGTACGGCAACCCCGGCCACAACTGGGGCGGCACCCGCTGGGGCGGCCACTGGGGTAACGGCCGCTGGGGCGGCGGCCACTGGGGCGGCGGCCACCGCTAACCGCTGAACTCGCTGTCGTTCGGTGCGCCGGCAGAGCACGCCGCGGCACCGAACGACGGCACCGCGATGTTCTCGGCGGACGCCCATAACCGCCGAGAGCAGCGAGGGACATCGAAGCCGCCAGCGGAGATCCCTCGCCCAGTTCGCGGCGGAGCAGCCATCCGGACCCGGCTGCTCGTTCCACCTGCCCGCGGCCCGGGGCAGCAGCCACGTCCCGCCTTTGCTCCCCGGGACACGGGCGCGAACAGGAACACGCCGCGACAGAGCGGCTGCGACGGGGGGTTCGTCGCAGCCGCTCTGCTTGTGCTTTCACTCACCCGCGAGCCGTATCACGTACCGCGTCCCGACCCCTGTCACCCCGCACGGCCCCGACGGAAGGAATCGCAATGACCCTGGACCTGTGGGTTGAGGCGGTGTTGCTGGGGCTGCTCACGGTTTCGGCGTGGCCCCGATGGCGAGCCGGCCTGATCCGGCGGCAGCCGTGCCTGATCAGTGACATCGCCGAAGCCGAGTTCGACCAGCACACGCAGATGTACGTGCTCACCAGCGTCCGCGCCGGACGCTCCACCACCACGCCGGTCATCGCCACCTGGGACCAGATCACCGCTTACGCCGCGAAGTGCTCCACCGACATCGACACTCTCTATGTCTGTGTGGTGCGGGGCGCACAGAAGTGGTACTGGCGGTACGGCCTCATGGCCGATGCCTTGACCTGCTCGGGGACTGACGGACGGAGCGCCGCGGCACGCCGGCCCGTACGGGCACGGCCACAGACCGCCCGACGCCCGCGCTGACAGAGCGGCGAACGGTCCGGATGGGAGAGACCCTGCCGAAGAGGCCCCGGTCGAAGATGACCCGATCGGAGGGCGTCCGGTCGGCGGGGATCTGGGCGGCGGGGATCTGGGCGAAAGAGACGCCGCTGAACCAGTTCCGTACGGCTGCCCCCACGGCCGGGCCGTAGGTGATTCGCAGCAGCTGCCCGGCGAGCAGCGCGAGGATGGCCACCTCGGCCACGAGGAGGAGTCTTTCCACCAGACCGATCATGACTCCGTGGCCGGGCAGGGCCACGTAGGTGAGGACGGCCAGGCCGAGGCCCGCCGCGAGCGCGAGCCATTCGAGGGGACGAGCGATCCCCCGCCACCGCTCGTCCCCTTCGAATCGCCCCACCATCTGCGCCGCGGCGGCCGGAACACCGGCGAATGCTGCCAGCGACAGAAATCGGCCGGCCCCGACCCCCCAGGTCATACCGAGTCCCGCCGCCACGGCGGGCACGACCGCCGCGGCGATCACCCCCCAGGCCCAGAGACCCATGAACCGCGCGGGCCAGCCGTCGACGGGCGCCCGTACGGCGCGCATCCCGGCGAGCAGCGCCAGCGAGGCCAGGCCGAGCGTCCCCAGCGCCCACCTGATCACGCCGCCGTCCTGTGCGGCGTACGCGGTGAGCGACGCGGCGAACGGATCCAGCGCGGCCTTCCCGTCCACCCGAACCGCGACGATCGAGATCGACGCGATCAGGATGCCGCCGCAGGCGGCCACGGGAAAGAGCCTCTTGACCATGCATCAATGGTCTTCCGTACGGCACTGCCGGGGTATCCGGGACAACGCGTAATCATCCCCGATGCCATGTCAGGGTCAGCTCAGGGTCGATCGTCTTCCGAGTGCCGATGCCGGCACCGGTTCAATGAGCCCAGCTCGTCAGCCCCTGGCGGCGGCCTCCTTGTAACGGTCGCGAAGACCCACCGTGAGGTCCGCCTCGTAGCTCGCGATCTCGCCCGCCGCCGCCCGGGCCTCCTCCTGCCAATCCGGAGGCTCCGGCCCGCCGGACAGCAGCCACGCCGCCTGCCGGGCCGCGCCGTCCGCGACGTACTCCCCGGGCTCCGGCGCGAGCACCGGCCGGCCGAACACCGCCGGCGCGATGCGCCGGACCGCCTCCGAACTGGCGCCGCCGCCGATGAGCAGCACCCGGCCCGGCTCCAGCCCGAGCGCGTCGAGGGCGTCGGCCAGGCCGCAGAGCATGCCCTCGACGGCCGCCCTGGCCAGGTGCGCGGGGGTGGCCGTGGACGGCGTGAGCCCGTGCAGCGAGCCGGTGGCGTCCGGCAGGTTCGGGGTGCGCTCACCCTCCAGGTACGGCACGAGCACCAGCCCGTCGGCACCGGGCGGAGCCTGCAGGGCGAGCTCGCTGAGCCGGTCATACGTGACACCGAGCATGCGGGCCGCCGCCTCCAGCACCCTGGCGGCGTTCATCGTGCAGACGAGCGGGAGGTAGCGTCCCGTCGCGTCGGCGAACCCGGCGACCGCGCCGGAGGCGTCGCGGTAGGGAGCGTCGGTGACGGCGAAGGCCGTGCCGGACGTGCCGATCGAGACGACGACGTCACCCGGCCGCATCCCGACGCCCAGTGCGGCCCCCATGTTGTCCCCGGTACCCGGAGCCAACAGAGTGCCCGGAGCCGGCAGAGTGCCCGGAGCCGGCAGAGTGCCCGGAGCCGGCAGATCGTCCGCCATACCGGCCGATTCGGTCGGGCCGAGGACGCGGGGCAGCTCCGGAGTGGTGGTGCCGCCCAGAGCGAGTTCGAGCAGGTCCGGCCGGTAGGTCCCGGTGACGGGCGACCAGTAGCCGGTGCCGGAGGCGTCGCCGCGATCGGTCGTGATCACATCGGGCCGGCCGGCCAGGCGCCAGGTGAGCCAGTCGTGGGGCAGGCACACCGCGCGGGTACGCCGGGCGTTGTCGGGCTCGTGCTCGGCCAGCCAGCGCAGCTTGGCGACCGTGAACGAGGCCACCGGGACGCTGCCGACGGCCTCGGCCCACGCGTCCGGGCCGCCGAGCTCGGTCACCAGGTCGGCGGCGGCCTTGGCCGACCGGGTGTCGTTCCACAGCAGGGCCGGCCGTACGACCTGGCCGTCCTCGTCGAGGCAGACCATGCCGTGCTGCTGGGCCGCGACGCTGAGGGCGGCGACGTCGCCGAGGCCGCCCGCCTCCTCGACGGCCGTCTGGAGGGCGGCCCACCAGTGGTCGGGGTGGACCTCGGTGCCGTCCGGATGTCGTGCGCGGCCCTCCCTCACGAGGGCTCCGGTCTCCGCGTCGCGGATCACGACCTTGCAGCTCTGGGTCGAGGAGTCGACCCCGGCGACCAACGTCACGGTCGTCTCCTGTCGATCAGCCGCGGACGCCGAGCAGGTGCTCGATGGCGAGCTGGTTGAGCCGGGTGAAGTGGAAGCCGCGCTCGCCGACCGCCGCCACGTCGATCGACTCCTTGAGCAGGTCCTCGTAGCCCTCACCCTCGGCCAGCGTCGGCTGCGCCAGCTCGGTGACCTTGCCGGCCGCGAGCGCCTCCCGCACCTCGGGGTCGGCCCGGAAGGCCGTCGACTTCTCCTTGAGGATCAGGTACGTCCGCATGTTGGCCGCGGCCGACGTCCAGACGTCCTCGGCGTCGTCGGTGCGCAGCGGCTTGTAGTCGAAGTGGCGGGGGCCTTCGTAGCCGCCGTTCTCCAGCAGGTCGACCAGGAAGAACGCGCTCTTCAGGTCGCCGTGGCCGAAGACGAGGTCCTGGTCGTACTTCGGCCCGTGCTGGCCGTTGAGGTCGATGTGGAACAGCTTCCCGTGCCAGAGCGCCTGGGCGATGCCGTGGACGAAGTTGAGCCCGGCCATCTGCTCGTGGCCGACCTCGGGGTTGAGGCCCACCATCTCGGGGTGCTCCAACTCGTTGATGAAGCCCAGGGCGTGGCCGATGGTCGGCAGCAGGATGTCGCCGCGCGGCTCGTTCGGTTTGGGCTCGATGGCGAACCGGATGCCGTAGCCCTTGTCGATCACGTACTGGCACAGGAGGTCGAAACCCTCCTTGTAGCGGTCGAGGGCCGCCCTCACGTCCTTGGCCGCGTCGGACTCGGCGCCCTCCCGGCCGCCCCAGCAGACGTACGTCGTGGCGCCCAGCTCGGCGGCGAGGTCGATGTTGCGGATGACCTTGCGCAGCGCGTACCGCCGTACGTCGCGGTCGTTGCTGGTGAACGCGCCGTCCTTGAACACCGGGTGGGTGAACAGGTTGGTCGTCGCCATCGGCGCCTTCAGGCCGGTCTCGCTCAGGGCCTTCTTGAAACCCTCGATGGCCTTGGCCCGGTCCGGCTCGACCGCGAGGAGGTCGTCGTCGTGGAAGGTCACACCGTACGCACCGAGCTCGGCCAGGCGGTGGACGGTCTCGACCGGGTCCAGCGGCGCACGGGTCGCGTCGCCGAACGGGTCGCGGGCCTGCCAGCCCACGGTCCACAACCCGAACGTGAACCGGTCCTCGGGAGTGGGGGTGTACATCGATCGCCTCCCATTTAGTCTATGTTGTGGACTAAATATCGGACGCGCGGCCGGACAGGTCAAGGGGACGACTGGATGACACAGCCCACAGGCCCGGCGGCGAAGCAGGCCGTACGGCATGACGCGATGCGCGCGCGCAACCTCGCCCTCGTGCTCGGCGAGGTGGACGCCCGTGGTTCGCTCACGCGCGCCGCGCTCTCGGAGATCACCGGGCTGACCAAGACGACGGTGTCCAAGCTCGTGGCCGACCTGATCGAGGCCGGGTTGGTGGTCGAGGCGGGGGCCGTGCGGGACGGCGAACGCGGCCGGCCAGGAATGGAGGTGCGGATCAGCGGTGAGCGCGTCGCCGCGGTCGGCCTCGAGATCAACGTCGACTATCTCTCGGTGCGCCTCGTCGACCTCGCCCGTTCGGTACGGCTGCGCCGTACACAGGCTGTGGATAACCGAACCGCCCGACCTGTGGATGTCATCGCGGCACTACGTGATCTAACCCGCGGGCTTGTGGATGAGGCTGTGGATATCGGACTGCAGGTTGTGGGCGGCGTCCTGGCGGTCCCCGGGCCGGTGGATCTGGCCACCGGCGTCGTCCACAACGCGCCGAACCTCGGCTGGCGCGAGGTGCCGGTGCCGGAACTGCTGCGGCTGCCGTTTCCGGTCCGGGTGGAGAACGAGGCCAACCTGGCCGCGCTCGGTGAGCTGTGGTTCGGGTCCGGGCCGCCCGACTTCCTGTACGTCTCGGGCGAGATCGGCATCGGGGCCGGTCTGGTGGTGCGGGGCCGACTGTTCCGGGGGGCACGCGGCTTCGCCGGCGAACTGGGACACGTCGTGGTCTCCCCGGACGGCCCGCCATGCCGGTGCGGCGCTCGAGGATGCCTCGAACGGTATGCCGGACAGGACGCCCTGTTCACGGCCACGGCCGCCGAGGACCTCACGGAACTGGTCGCGCTGCTGGAAGCCGGCGACTCCCGAGCGCTGACGGCCTGCGAACGGGCGGGCTGGGCGCTCGGCGTCGCCCTGTCGTCGGCGGTCAACCTCGTCGACCCGGACACGATCGTCCTCGGCGGGATCTTCGCCCGGCTCTTTCCGTGGCTCGCCGGCACGGTCACCGGGATGCTCGCGGCCCGCCTCGGACAGATGCGCGGCGCCGTACCCCCCTTGGTCGTGTCACAGCTGGGCACGGAGGCCGCCGCCCTGGGCGCGGCGGGCCAGGTGATCCAGCAGGTGATCGCCAATCCCACCGCCTCGCTTCACACCTGACGGGGGTTTCCGCCTGTTGGATGCCGGAAAGTATCAGAACGGCTGTCGCGTGAGGAACGGCCACAGCGTCATCTACACCGCACACCGTAGGCACGGCACATAGGTACGGCGCGCCGGAGGCAGGGTCGTCTCCGGAACAACTCAGCAACCCCCCGACTCGCACGAGGAGGGGACATGGCATGCATCCGAGTGATCGGACGACCAGCCACGAGGGTCGTCGGCGCTCTCCGACCGAACAGATCGAGCACAACACGTTAGCCACCGGTGAAACGCCGTTCACGGCCGTAGCCGTGGCGGTTCCGCCTGTCGGCTTCCCTGCTCGTCCTTCTGTCTCGGGTTACCTCTGCTGGAGAGCGAAACGATGATCCTGACCCAGGTGCTCACGACGTCCGCGACGCTGCTGCGCGGCGTCCTGCCCGCCCCCCTCAGAGACGCCTTCCCCTGCCCCCGCGAGCTCGCCGCCTGCCCGGGAGGGCTGCGGGTCGACGTGCACGGGATCGGCGGGCCGGGCACCGAACACACGGCCGAGCGGCTCGAGGACCTGCTCGGCGCGCTGCCCGGCGTCGATCGCGCCGAGGTCAACGGCCGCCTGGGCTGCGTCTTCGTCGCGTGCGATCCCGGGTCCGTGGACAAGGACCGGCTGCTGGAGATCGTCGTGGAGCTCGACGCGCAGGAGGAACGCGCGCACGAGTCGCGGATCCGTCTGGTCGAGGAGCATGCCCGCGCCACGATCCGGTTCGCCTCCGGACTGACCGCGCTCGGGTTGATCTTCGCGGCCCGTGCCGTACGGCTGCCGCGGCTCCCCGCGGCCGTACCGGCCCTGCTCCAGCTGGTGAACGCCACCCCGGCGATCCGCGAGGATCTCGACCGCCGGCTGGGGCGCGGTCCCACGAACGCGCTGTTCACCACGGCCAACCTGGTCACTCAGACGCTCACGCTGCGGCCCGCCGGCCTGGTCGTGCAGTCTCTGGCCTCGCTCGCCCGCTATGTGGAGGCCAGGGCCGGGCGGTGCGCCTGGGAGCTGCTGGAGGAGCGGCTGGCCCGTACGCCCGGGGCGTACCGGCATGTCAGGCCGGTCGCCCGGCCACGGCCCTGCCCGCTGCCGCACGGACCGATCGAGCGGTACGCCGACGTGCTCAGCCCCACCACGATCGCGGCCTACGGCGTCACCCGGATCGCCACCCGGGGCGGCCAGCGCGCCATGGCGATGCTGGTCTCCGCCACCCCCAAGGTGGCGGCGCTGAGCAGGGACGCGTTCGCCGGGGCCGTCGGTCGTACGTTGGGCAGGCACGACATGGTCGTCCTCGACGCGGAGGCACTGCGCAAGATGGACCGCGTCGACACCGTGATTCTCGACACGGACGCGCTGACCACGGGCGCCTGGACGATCGACCGGGTCGAGCATCTGGTGGACGGGGTGGACACCGACGAGCTGTACGCCCACCTCTACACCCTGATCGATTTCTCCGATCCGTCCGCATCCTGGACGAGCGGCGAGGGCTGGTCGGTACGGCCGCTGGCCGATCTGGCCGAGATAAGAGACCTCACTGACGCGGACGACGTCGGCGAGGCGGCCGACCGGCTCGTCACGGCCGCGCCGGTGTGGCGTGAGCGCGGGCTGCGCGCCGTCGAGGTGCGCAGGGACGGCGCTCCGGTCGCCGTCGTGGGCCTGGCCCGGGAGATCGACCCGATCGCCGTGGCCATCGTCGCCGCCGCCAAGGCAGCGGGCACGGTGCTGCTCGCCGGCGGCGACGCCGGGCTGGCGCAGCGGCTCGCGATCAGCCGGGCGCTTCCCGGCGGCGACGACCTCGCCCGGCACGTGTACGACCTGCAGGCGGCCGGCCACTGCGTGGTCGTGGTGTCCAGAAAGGCGCGGCACGCGCTCGCCCAGGCCGACATCGGCGTCGGCGTCACCGACGTCAAGGGCCTCGTGCCGTGGGACGCCGACGTCGCGGGCGAGCCGCACGGCCTGCACCTGTTCCTGAGCTGTCTGCCCCGCGCGGTGAGCACCAGCCGGAGCGGTGTACGGCTCGGCATCGCCGGAGCGATCGTCGGCGGCCTGTTCGCGTTCGTCGGCCCGGAGGCGAAGTCGCTGAGCCGGGCGAACCTGGTCAGCGGCACCGTCTCCGCGGCCGCCATCGCGCTGGGCGAGTGGGCGGGGCGGGCGACGGGACGGCTGCCGGCGCCGTTGCCCGTGGACGCCACGCCCTGGCACGCGATGTCCACGAAGGAGGTCCTGTCCCGGCTCGGGTCCTCGCCCGACGGGCTCGACGAGGCGGAAGCCGTACAACGCCGGGCCGCGGCGCGGCCGGACACCGCGACCGAGAAGCCGCACTCGCTGGTCAGGACCACGCTGGAGGAACTGGTCAACCCGCTCACCCCCGCCCTGGCGGCCGGGGCCGGCATCTCCGCGCTGGTGGGCTCGGCCCTGGACGCGGTGATGATCAGCAGCGTGATGGTGATCGACGCGTTCTTCGGCGGGGTGCAGCGTTTCAAAGCCGACCGGGCCCTGCTCAATCTCACCGAGGCCAGTGCGATCCGCGTACGGCTACACCGCCCGGAGGGGACCGTGGAGGCCGGCGCCGAGGACCTCGCCGCCGGCGACGTGGTGGAGCTGCGCGCGGGCGACGCCGTACCGGCGGACGCACGCGTCATCAAAGCGGTGGGCCTGGAGGTCGACGAGTCGACGCTGACCGGGGAGTCGCAGCTCGTCACGAAGACGGCGGCGCCATCCGTCGCGGCCGCCGTCGCCGACCGCCACTCCATGGTGTACCAGGGCACCACGATCGCGGCCGGCAGCGGGCGAGCGGTGATCGTCGCGACCGGCGACATGACCGAGGCGGGGCGCAGTGCGCGACTCGCCCGGGAGCCGAGCCCGCCCACCGGAGTCGAGCTGCGGCTGCGTGCGCTGAGCCGGCGGATCCTGCCGCTGTCGATCGGGGCGGGGGCCCTGCTGCTGCTCGTCGATCTGCTCCGTGGCCGGTCCCCGGCCGCGGCGCTGACGCCCGCCGTGAGTCTGATGGTCGCCGCCGTGCCCGAGGGGCTCCCGTTCATCGCGACGGTCGCGGAGCTGGCGGCGGCGCGGCGGCTGTCGAAGCGGGCGGCGCTCGTGCGCAATCCGTCCACGATCGAGGCGCTCGGCCGGGTCAACGTGCTGTGCTTCGACAAGACGGGGACGCTCACCGAGGGGCGGATCAGCCTGCGGTACCTGTCGGACGGGTGGACCGGCCGATCCGTCGACGCACCGGACGAGCGGCTGCGGCGGGTCCTCGCCGCCGCGGTCCGGGCGAGCCCTCTCTCGGACCCCCGTTCGGCCCCCCGGTCGGACGCCGACCACGCGATCGACGGTGTGATCGACCGTGTGATCGCCCACCCGACCGACCGCGCCGTCCTCCAGGGGGCGCGGCGGTTGGGCGTCACGCCCACTGAGGGGCTGGCCGAGGGGCTGACGACCTGGGAGCGGGTCGCCGAGATGCCGTTCGAGCCCGGCCGGAGCTATCACGCCGTGCTGGGCCGTACCGAGCGGGGTCACCTGCTGAGCGTGAAGGGCGCCCCCGAGATCGTCCTCACCCATTGCACGAAGGTGCTGCGGGACTCGGTGGAGGTCCCCTGCGACGAGAGCACCCGGCAGGAGCTGGAGCGGGAGGTCGACCGGCTGGCCCGGCAGGGCTACCGGGTGCTGGCCGTCGCGCAGCGCACCGCGTCCGACCGGCGTGACCTCGACGAGTCCCGCATCGACGAGCTGTGCTTCCTGGGTTTCCTCGGCCTGGCCGACCCGGTCCGGGCGACCGCGGCGCAGAGCGTCGGACGGCTGGTCCGTGCCGGAGTCCGGATCATCATGGTCACGGGTGATCACCCGAGCACCGCCGAGGCCATCGCCGTCGAGCTCGACACGCTGAACGGCCGGCGGATCATGACCGGGCCGGAGCTGGACGCGATCGACGACGAGACGCTGACCAAGGTGCTGCCCGATGTCGCGGTCTTCGCCCGGGCCACCCCGGCGCACAAGGCGCGCATCGTCAACTGCCTGCGTGAGGCCGGGGAGGTCGTGGCCGTGACCGGCGACGGCGCCAACGACGCCCCGGCGATCCGGACGGCGGAGGTGGGCATCGCCCTCGGCTCCCAGGCGACGCCCGCCGCCCGGGGCGCGGCCGACCTCGTGGTGACGGACGACCGGATCGAGACGATCGTGGACGCGATCGTCGAGGGCCGAGCCATGTGGGGCTCGGTCCGCGACTCGCTGAGCATCCTCCTCGGCGGAAACATCGGGGAGATCCTCTTCACCGTCGGGTCCAGTCTGCTCGCCGGGCGCAGCGCGCTGAACGCCCGCCAGCTCCTGCTGGTCAACCTGCTCACCGACATGGTGCCCGCCATGGCGGTCGCCGTACGGCCGCCGGCCGCGACCGATCCGGAGCGGCTGCTGGCGGAGGGGCCCGAGGCGTCCCTGGGGGCGTCGCTGACCCGCGACATCTACCTGCGCGCGATCGTCACGGCGAGCGCGGCCACGGTGGCGTGGCTCGCGGGACGGATAACCGGCACCAGGGGGCGGGCCGACACGATCGGCCTGGTCGCGCTCGTGTCGGCGCAGCTCCTGCAGACGCTCGTGGGCGGCGGCCGGGACAGGCTCGTCACGGTGGCCGCGCTGTCGTCCCTCGCCGTCCTGGGGTTGATCGTCTCCATCCCCGTGGTCAGCGGGTTCTTCGGCTGCCGACCCCTCGGGCCGGTCGGCTGGACCATCGGCCTCGGCAGCGCCATCGCGGCGACCGTCGTCGGCGCCGCCGTACAGGGTCGGGGCCGGGCCGCGGCGACCCGCTCCCTCCCGGCCCGTCCGGCCGCCCGTGTCCCAGCCCGAGGTTTCCCGGCGGCGGGGGGTTTCCCGGCGGCCGGGGCAGCACCGCTCGCCTCCGCATAGCGGTCCGACCGGCAGGAAGGGGTCGACGGAGGACAGCATGTTGCCTCCGCTTCCCCTGGCTCATGTCCACGACGAGCCGCAGAGTTGTTCGTGGAACGGCCATCCATGTCCCGAGCTGCAGGAGGGCAGAGACGATGACGACCGCGATTTTCCCGGGCAACGCTGCCGAGAAAACGGAACCGTCGGTCCGATTCGCGAAAATCGCGGCGGACTACACCAAAGGATCAAATCATAAGGGCTCGACCAAACCGCACATCACGCTGAATCCGGACGCGTTCGGGATCCTCAGCCTGTTCGAGTTCCGCCCGGAAACGAAGGGCCCCCTCAACGAGTTGGCCGAGGTGCTGCTGCGCGGGGAAAGCACGCTGACCCCCGGGGAGCGCGAGCTCATCGCCGCGTACGTGTCCGGGCTGAACGAATGCCGGTTCTGCTTTTCCAGCCACGCCGCCTTCGCCGCGGCCCAGCTTCCCGAAGGCATGGCGCTGATCGAGCAGGTCCGCGCGGACCTGGATCGCGCCCCCGTCTCGGCCAAGATGAAGGCACTGCTGAAGATCGCCGCAGCGGTCCAGAAGGGCGGCCGGAGCGTCGGCGAGAACGATGTCACGGCGGCCCGCGAGGTCGGCGCCACCGACCTGGAGATCCATGACACCGTGCTGATCGCCGCCGTTTTCTGCATGTTCAACCGCTATGTCGACGGTCTGGCCACGCTCGCGCCCGACGATCGCTCCTTCTATGCCCGACAGGCGGAAGTGATCGTCTCCGCGGGCTACCGGGGAACACCCGCGGAGACGTAGGGAGTGCCGGCCTCCGACACCGAGGGTGTGTCGGCTTCCGGCACCGGCCGGTGACTCAGGACGCCTCTCTTACCTGCGGTGACGCGCCGCCCTCCCCCGGTGAGGGCGGTCGCGCTTCCCGTGTCGTCCATGCCGCCCACGCTCCACACGCTCCGCACGCTTGCCGTGAGCACGCTTGCCGTGAGCACGCTTGCCATGCCGTTTTTTTCCATGCTCCGCACGCTTCCCGTCCTGCTCGCGCCGGTGCTCCCACGCCCTGTCCCAGTTCCGGTCTCGCCATTGGGGAGCGGTCCTGCGCCCCTTCTTGTGTCGTGGCGGCGCCGCGGACGTCTGGAAGTTCTGGAAGCCGAAGTTGGGGATCGTCACCGGAGCCGCGGGCATTCCCGAGGCGTCGATCGGCAGCGGGACCACGAAGATCTCCTTCGGCACCCCGTCCTTGCCGACCTGCACGATGTGGCGCGCCTTGGGCTCGCTCTGCGGCATGTTGCCGGCCGGAATCCGGTTGCCCATCGGCGCCCCGTTGCCGTTCGGAGTCCCGTTGCCGACGGGAACCCCGTTGCCGGTCAGCGGCGTGGCGCCGGCGGCGCTGGGACCGGCCGTCCGGGCCGGTTCCTGGACTGCCGGCACGGGCGGTGGCCCGGCGAGTAGGACGGCGATGAGACTGGCCGCAGCCGTGCAGACGAGCATCAGACTTTCCCCGATGTGGATGGGCGGTGGATGGATGGTGCCGAAAAGCGTGACGAGACGACGGTAAGCGGCACACACTCGCTGATCAGCCGTACACGGTGAATGTCGGGTCAAAGCTCTGGAACGGTCTCCTGTCTCACCAGATCGCCGATGGCGGCTACCCCGGGAGAATCGGCTGCGGGCGATGGAATTCCATGGGTTAATAAAGCTTTGCCAAGAGTTTCACAATCCGCCACGAGGTCGAATTCCATGGTTAAGCCGCTTTTGGGGCATTTGGCGACGCTGTTCGGCGCCGACGACGACCCGCACCTGGGAGACGACTCGCACGCGCGGGGCCGGGAGGAAGAGTGGGACGACGAGTGGGACCACATGGACGACGCGGATGAAGAATAGTGGAACTTCCGACCCATAGCCCAAAAGGGACGCACGTCACCTCGCGGACATTTACCGCTTAGACCCGAAATAGGAACAAGAAGGTTTTCTGCATGAAGTTCACCCTGGAAGATGTTCGGTCGCGGACGTACAAGGCGCGGGACGCCTGGTGGACGGTCTTCCTCGTGGACCCACTGGCGGGCCGACTGGTCGTCGCCGTCGCCAACCGGACCTCCATCACCCCGAACCAGATCACCTGGGGTGCCTTCCTCCTCGGGTTGGGCTCGGCCGGCTGTTTCCTGACGGCGGACCCGATATGGCTGGCCGCCGGGGCAGTCCTCTACCACCTGAGCTTCGTCCTCGACTGCATGGACGGCAAGATCGCCCGGCTCAAGGGTACGGGGACCGTGCTGGGCGGCTGGCTGGACTACGTCTTCGATCGGATCCGCGTTTTCGGCTGCGCCCTCGCGTTGACGTGGGGGCAATATCAATCGACCGGGCAGGACCTCTACCTGCTTCTCGGCATCGGAATCGTCTTCCTCGACATGCTCCGCTACGTCGACGCACTCCAGGTGACGAAGGTCCGGCGCCAGATGCGCCGCACGATCCGGATGGCGTACGAGGCGGCCGCCCCCGCCGGCTCACGCTCTCCGGCGAGATCCCTGCTGCATGACGACCCCGACCTGGACCTCGACACCAACTCGGACTTCGACGCCGACTCGGACTCCCACGAGGACCACGTCCGTACAGCTGAGGCCGTCGACCTGCAGGTGGAGTTCCACTCGCGCTATGCGTGGTACATCCCGTTCCGGGCGTGGCTGCGGGCGCACCGCGTTCGTACGCACCTGGTCAGCGGCATCGAGTTCCAGATGGCGGTGTTCATCATCGGCCCGCTGCTCGGCGCCCTCTCCTCAGCTCTGATCATCGCGGTCACGATCGGCGCGGCGATCCCGCTGCTCGCCTTCGAGGCCGCGATCATGTACAAGCTCTGGCTCTCGTCACGCGACTTCACCCGCGCTCTCGCCGAGATCCGGGAAACGCGTCCGCCGCACATGGCCGGCGCCTGACGGATCCACGGCCGACACCGCCGGATCCCGGACAGCCCTATCGGACGACCTCCCGGCGATCGGCTCCCATGACGGGGATACGACGACGATACGGCGCGATGCCGTGTTAGCGTCACGGCTCGTGGTGGAGAACCCGGACAACTCGGTGGAGACCGTATACGTGGGCAAGGCGGGCATCGACGCGGCCGGGGACCGTGGCTGGCTGCTCGGGCACTTCAAGTCGGCCGACGGCCCCCGACACAGCGAAGACGTCGAGATCAAGTGGGGTGTGCACCCGCGGGGCGACGAGCGCGCCGAGTGGGTCACCGGAGAGAAGCGTACGGCGCTGCTCGTGCTGATCAGCGGCCGTTTCCGGGTGGAGTTGCCGGGACGCAGCGTGCTGCTCGCCGAGCAGGGCGACTACGTGGTGTGGGGGCCGGGCGTCGATCACTCCTGGTACGCCGAAGAGGAGTCGGTGGTGCTCACCGTGCGCTGGCCGTCCATCCCCGGTTACGCGGTTCCGGACCCGCATCGGAACCCGTGATCCGTCAGGGTGGCCGCTCTGCCGGGCACGATGGGCCGTCCTGGCTGGTTCATGCCTTCCCACGGTGGGCCTCCACGGGCTGTGCCGTACGGTCGGTGTCCTGCCGGGCCTGGCTGATCAGTGCGATGAGATCGGTGAGGATGCCGGGTGTCGCGGCGATGGTGGCCTGAGCCTTCGTGGTGTGCGGGCCGCCGTCGATGTCGGCGACGACGGCGCCGGCTTCACGGGCGATCACGACGCCGGCCGCGGTGTCCCAGGGGTTGTTGGACAACGTGATGGACGCGTCGGTCCTGCCCTCGGCGACCCAGGCCAGATCGACGGCCGCCGAGCCGAGCATCCGTACCCGCTGCACCCGGGCGGCGAGCCGGTGGTGAAGCGGCAGACGGATCCGGTTCTCCGCCTCCGCGCCCTCGCCCACGGCGTAGTCGCCCACGGAGACGATCGCGGCGCTCAACGCGTAGGTCGTGTGGGCGCGGATCCGGTGGCCGTTGACGGTGGCGCCCGCTCCCTCGGCCGCGCAATAGTACGCGCCGAGGTACGGAAGGTCGATCACCCCCAGGACCGGGCGGCCGGCCTCGATCAGGCCGAGAGAGACGCCGCAGAGCGGGATGCCGCGGGCGAAGTTCGCGGTGCCGTCCACCGGGTCGAGCGCCCACATCAGGCCGCCGTCGCCGGTACGGCTCAGGCCTTCCTCCTCGCCGAGAAACCCGAACTCGGGCGTCTCACGTGACAGGAACTCCCGCACCACATGCTCGACCGCGTAGTCGATGTCGGTGACCATGTCGCGGTCGCCCTTGGTCGTGACGACCCCGGGATCTTTCGTACGGATCAACCGGCCGGCGATGGTGACGGCCTGCTCTGCTGTGCGCAGCAGCGCGCGGGTGTCGACGGTCATTCGGGTTCGCCCCGTTTCCAGATCCGACTTCGTCGAGACGGCGAACTTGCGGGACGTAAGCGAGTGTCCCCCGCAGGCTGCGGTCCCATGTCGCCCCAGCCGGTGATTAAGCAGGGCTTACGAGGCACTTCAGCATTTCTCGATGGACGAGGCACGCACGGCCACGCGATCATCCAGAACATGGAAATCAGCACGCCGGCCCGAGGGGTGCACATCCCGTTGATCACGCCCTTCACCGGAACGGGCGAGGTCGCGCTCGACGCCCTGGAGCGGTTGGCTCACGAACTCCTCGACGAGGGGGCCGCCGGCCTCGTCGCTCTCGGCACCACCGCCGAGGTGGCGACGCTCACCACGGAAGAGAAGCAGTCGGTGGTCGATGTGGTGGCCCGGGTCTGTCGCGAACGCGACGCGCCACTGATCGTCGGGGCCGGGAGCAACGACACCGCCGCCAGCCGGGAGGCGCTGGCCGCCCTCCGGAAGGTGCCCGAGGCAGTGGCGGCGCTCACTCTCGTCCCATATTTCACGCGACCCTCCGAGGCGGGAGTGATCGCGCACTTCACGGAACTCGCCGCCGACAGCCCGGTTCCGCTGGTGATCTATCACGTCCCGTATCGGACCGGGCAGGAGTTGGGCGCGGAGGCCCTGCGGAAGCTCGGCGCACTGCCGGGCATCGTCGGCGTGAAATACGCGACCGGCGCGCTCAACGCTTCCACCGCGGACCTGATGGCCGATCCGCCCGACGGCTTCGCCGTACTGGCCGGGGACGACGTTCTTTTCGCACCGCTGCTGGCCATGGGCGCCCGCGGCGGCATCCTGGCCTCGGCCCATCTGGCCACCGCCCGTTTCGCCGAACTCGTCCGGCTCTGGCACGCGGGCGACACGACTCACGAGGGCGACACGACTCACGAGGGCGACACGACTCACGAGGGCGACACGGCGCACGCCCGCGGCCTCGGCCATCGTCTCGCCACCCTGTCGGCCGCGCTGTTCGCCGAGCCGAATCCCACCGTCATCAAGGGCGTACTGCACGCCCAGGGGCGCATCCCCAGCCCGGCCGTCCGCCTGCCCCTGCTGCCCGCCGGCCCCGAATCGATCTCCGCCGCACTACGGGTGCTCGACTCCCTCACCCGGTAGCCGTACCCCTCCTATCTCGCCACCTCGCGCCTCGAGCGGGGTCACCGTTCTGCCGTCCCACCCACGCCGGCTTCATGGATATGCGGAAGACGACCACCGATCGGCGAGACTGGGGACATGGAGATCATGTTGCTGCGGCATGGGGAGACCGAATGGAGCAAAGCGGGCCGACATACGGGACGCACCGATGTGCCGCTGACGGCGCACGGCGAGCAGCAGGCTCGTGCCCTGGCCCCGATAGCCGGCGCCCGCTCGTTCTCGCTGGTCCTGGTGAGCCCCGCCCGGCGGGCCCACCGTACGGCCGAGCTCGCCGGGGTCGCCTCATATGAGGTGGACCCGGACCTGTGGGAGTGGGATTACGGCGGGTACGAGGGCGTCACGGCTGCCGAGATCCGCCGGTCCCGTCCTGATTGGTATGTCTGGCGGGACGGTGTCGTCCCCGGGGACCGGGACCATCCGGGCGAGACCGTCGAACACGTCGGCGAGCGCACCGACAAGGTCATCGCCCGGATCCGGCAGGCCCAGGGGGACGTGCTCGTCGTGGCGCACGGCCACCTGCTCCGCGTGCTCGCGGCCCGATGGCTGGGACTGCCCGCCGCCCACGGACGGTATCTCCGACTGGACACCGGAACCCACTCGCTACTGGGATATGAGCACGGCGAGCCGGTGGTGCTTCGCTGGAACACCCCGGCATGAACCTCGAAGGTCAGCTCGGACTCGCGGCGCTCAGCAAGGAGGAGGGGGAGGTCGTTCGTCAGCGTTTGGTGATCTCTTGGACATCAAGCTACAAGTCGTTTACAACTAACGGAATCTAGCATTCCGGGCATGCTCAGAAAGACCATCTCGGTCGCGACGGCCGGTCTGGCCGTACTGGCGGCCACTCTGGCGACCCCCGCGGCGGCGTTCGCGAGCGACGGCGAGACCAAGCAGATACACCTGCGCAAGGGTTTGACCCTCAAGATCCCCAAGTCGTGGAAGGTCGACAGGAAGAACGCGGACTGGGTCCGCGTCATCACCGGCTCGTGCCCCACCTTCGGCACCGAGGACTACGGTTTCCGCGACTGGGGGTGCCGTAGCTTCTGGGTGCTGGGCCCGAAGGCCCTCGAGATCGGGCTCCGCACGTTCCAGGCCTACAACCCGAAGTACGGATTCGATCCCGCGACCGACGTCAGCGTCTGTCCCAAGAGCTACAAGCTGTTCAAGGGCGACTGGAAGCTCGCGGGCAGGGGACTGCGGCAGGTCGGGCCGGGCCACAAGGCGGACTACCACAGGTGGGCGGGAACCTGCGTCGACAAGAAGTTCAAGGTGAAGACGCACTACAACCAGCGTGAGTGGTACCTGCCCAAGTCCAAGATCCTGGTCCTCGACCAGTGGGACCACCCGGGCCTGAACGCCATCCTCAAGAACGCGACCTGGAACTGGCCCCTCCATCCGTGACCACCGCGATCAGGGTGGGCAAATCCCTGGTCACGGGCCTTCTGTGATGTGCGCGGCCGAGAGGACACGAACCTCTCGGCCGGACTGCACAAGCACTAGAGACATCGGTGGTCCGGGGCCCGGAAGCTATCGAGGCAAATACTGCCCACGTGGCTGATATAACCCCTACATGACCTACCGATTCACTGCCCGCGCCGCTGGCGGGGAAGAAGAGTTCGATGAGGATTACCGCCAAGCCGGGGTGGCGGAATTCGAGGATGGCAGCGGCTTCAACCTGCTCTTCATGAGCGGAATCGAAGAGGCTGAAGAGCAGGATGTGGATCTCTCTATGGACACCCACTGCCTGGTTACGGCCGATCAGGGAACCGCTTACGGCTGCGTGCGAGAAGTCGCTGTTCGCGATGGCACATTGCGCGTTGTACTCGACCCGGCCGCTCTGGAAGATCTCGGCTTGGACGACCCGGTGATCGAAGCCGTGTTGGATGTCCCCGAGGCCGACGTGAACCGTATGCGCGACGTGCTCCGCCGCATACTCGCCTATGGCAGAGCAGACGCCAGACCAGCGCTTTTCGACCTTTGAACTCCTCCCCGGTCTAAAGCTGAAGGCCGAAGATTCTCCCGTCGCGCCCGTTGCCAGGTTTTCCCTGGTCACGGGCCTTGTGCGATGTGCGCGGCCGAGAGGACTCGAACCCCTAACCTTCTGATCCGTAGGGGGAGACTCAATCCGCGAAGAGTAGGGCGTCTACCAGCGCCAACGTAATCACTGGATCGCCTAGAACTCTAGCACGGGAAGGCATTGGGAAAGTTGAGGAGCGAAGCTGTCAAGGGACTGTCGTATCTACGCCGCCCAGAGGCTCACGACTCATGCAGCGGGTCGCTATGCTCCTTCTCTCCATTAGTGCGAAGTTCCTTTTCTGTAATTGCTGGGGCTGGGGTTGGGAGCGGAAACCAAGCTCTCGATAACTTCTCCCTCGAAAGCCTTGACCTCCACGCTAGACAGTCGGAGATACGGGCTTGCACCCATGGGTCATTGGCAAGATCCTCCGACAGCTTGGTCTTGTCGTCAATGATTGCTTCCGCCAACTGTGCAGCAGTGAGCCCGCTGACATCGCGAAGATCGGCACTTCTGAAACTGGCGCCCTGGAGGAGCGCTCCCTCCATAGCTGCCCCACGGAGGACGGAATTATTGAATGCTGCGTAACGCAGATCTGCGTTACTTAGCCAGGCGCGACTTAGATCCGCAAAGTTGACAATGCTTGATTGCAATACCGCCCCACGAAGGTCCGCACGCCGAAGATCCGCCCATGTGAGAAATATCGCAGTAAGCCGTGGCGGCTTGGCAAAATCATATGATCTTATCGACAGCCTAATGAGGCTTACTCCTCTAAGATCTGGGCGATTCGGCTCATAGCGCACCGGCCTGCGAGCAATTACAGTCATCGCTGTGTCAATATCGAAGGGCAGCTCAACCCCCTCGATATCAGAAGTGGATATTTCGGAGATATACTTCCCCTTTTCATTGCGAGGACGGATGGTCCGAGCACGAACAAATGAGCTTAGGACTCCGAGAACCGCCGAGTGATCTGTAGGGGATTCCGCCATAACGTGTTCAAGGGCGTGAATTCCACCTAACCTCTCTTCAAGCTTGTCGGAGGCGAGTTGAGCAACAGCCTTACCAAATCGATCTGTCACTTGCCCCCGTCGAGAAAGATAGTACGTGCGAACCGTGAACCCAAGAGCGATGAGCGCAGCGGTTCCACCGAGAGCGGTCAGAAGCGTTTGCCGGACCGCGTTTATAGCGTCGGCCTGCTCTTTACCGCGCAGACGCTCAACAGTGTTCCCACCAATTAGCCATGACAAGGGGCCTAGAGTAACCAGGATGCCGACCAGAAGAGCGACTACAGTTGCCGACCATACAAGGATTTTTGACGATGCCGGATGCAGATTAATCCAACGGCGAAAGGTCCTCCACCAACGGCGAAGCCGACGGAGTGGCCTCACACGGCGAAGCCAGCGCAGTCGCCCGGGGAGACGAAATGATCGTTGCCATTTATAAGCCATCGTTGTTCCATGAATAGATCGACGACTTCCTGGAGACGCTTTCCCTTCGTCGTTAAGTTCAAGCTTGGATATGTAGAAATCCTAGACCCTGCCCAAGAGGGCCTGTCCCATGGTCGTGGCGGAGCTGACCCGTAGTCGCATCCTCCTCGCTGCTCAAGTGTCCCGGACGTGCCCGTCGAGTCAAGGCCGCCTGCGGCGACAATTCGTGATTCTTCTTTTCGCTGCGCGCCTCCGCATCCGTCCCGGAGTCGCCCACGAGGACTTGCTCCCGGCTCAATCGTCGTCGTTGACTCGGAACACTCGGGAAGCCTGGCAAGGACAGGCTCAGTGAGAGAGACTCGTTGCATGGAGAAGCTGACCATGACAGCGCAATGATGGAATGAACTCACTGTCCTGCTGAAGGATAAGCAGCGTCTTCGGGCCGAGTATCCCAAGGTGGCTGAGTACCTGGATATGGCGGCAAGGCTGTCGGGAACCAGGGCTCCGGCGTTCTCGCGTTTTGTCCGGTTTGACTATGTGATGCCGAGGGTGGCGAGGCAGCGTCCGGGGTCTTGAGCGTGGCGGCGGTTGGCCTTGGCGATGTTGGTCCAGCCGCAGAACTTCAAGATTCCGATGGCCAGATTCCGCAGCGCTGCCATGACCGCGGGTCCTGATCCGGTACGGACCTGGCTGGCGTCCTCGCGGTAGGTGACGTCTCGGATATGGTGCAGGGCTTCGATCTGCCAGTGTGCGCGGATCCATGCGGCGAGGTCGGCGGGCCGGGCCTGGTGCGGGGCCAGGCTGGTGACGGCGTAGACGGTGACGGTCTTCCACCGCCCGCCAGCGCGGGGCCGTACCTTGCGGGTGATGCATATGGCCTGGGCGGCGAGGGGAAACAGCAGCCCGGACCCAATGGCCACGGAACAGACCTTGATCGAACGTTTCTCGGTGCGGCCGTGCCCGTCGACGGTGATCACTGTGTCGGTCAGGTCGAGGGGGTGCAGCAGCGGCACGAACGCGGTGATCTCGTTGCTTTTGCCGTCGACCTCGACCTGGCCGAGGACCGCCAGGGTGCGGGTGTCGGTCACCGCGAGCAGGTGCATGGCGCGGCCGGTGGCGGTGTGGTGCCGGGTGCCGCGCAGCGCCTTTCCGTCGACCGCCAGCACTCGGCGCGGGCGGCGTCGCGGCCTGCGGCCGATCGTCTGCGCGGCCGTGGACCGGGCCGTGGCCAGGTCGTTCAGCCAACTCGGGAACCGGTGATGTTCAACTTGAAGCGGCGTTCGACCTGCGGTTCGTGCACTAAATGACCGGTGGGAGCGCTGTGAGCCCGAACCCGTACTGGGCGGACGCGTGTTCCACGGCGCACACCGCGGAGTGCTGGCCAAGAGCACATCCTTCGGATCTGGCGCAATGCTCGTAAGAAGGCCCTGACTCTCGAGGAGTACGCCTCACCGCTGGCCCGGCGCCCGTATGACCTCCGGCACGCCTGCCTCTCCACGTGGCTCAACGCTGGAGTCTCACCGAAGCAGGTGGCCGAGTGGGCGGGCAACAGCGTGGAGGTTCTTCACAGGACCTACGAGAAGTGCCTCGTTGGTCACGATGAGATCGCCATGCGTCGAATCAGCGAAGTGCTACGTCCCTCCCGGCGGGAAGGCATTGGGAAGGACCACCCGGATACCACCGATCGGAACCGGACGCAGCCGGACGCAGCCGGACAACAGCAACTGATCCAGAACGCAAGAAAGCCCAGGTCATCGCACTGATGATCTGGGCTTTTTTCGTGCGCGGCCGAGAGGACTCGAACCCCTAACCTTCTGATCCGTAGGGAAGGGCAGTTGCCTTGTCGGCGGCTCCTCGTCCTGCTCGACCGGTAGATACGGGCCGGTGAGGTGTGATCGCGTAAGGCGGCGTTGCTGTACGCGCTGCTGTACAGCAGCCTCAAGGGCCCGCCGCTCGTCCGCTTCTCTGCTCAGCCGGCCGCGCCATCCTCGTAGTGCTCGTGCGCCTGGTGTGCGGTGGTGAATCGGCCGATGAAGTCAGCCGTTGAGTGTTCCGGCCTGCTCGGCTGGAAGTGCCCGTTGGCAACAGCCCACTCGTAGACCGGATCGTCGATCCGGTACTCGGTAAGCATCCCGGTCAGTCCTCGCGCACTGATCCACTCCTCGGCCAGGCGCTTGGTAGTGAAGATTGCCGAAGGCCAGCGTCCACCCTCACCCACGAACGCCCAGACCGTCTGCCGTCCATCGTCCATCGCCTCCGGGCCTCCCTTACCTGACTCGGCGGCACGGTATCAGCCGAAGACTGACCCCTTCGATGCGAAGCCACTTACCCATGATCCCTAGCAGGGACGGCCCGGCCCTGGCTTGCGGGAGAGATCCCCAGGAGTCCGCGAACGTCCGGGGCCGTACACCTCGGTTGTCACCCAGTTAGTCACTCACTCTGAAGCATTCTGTACAGCCGTCTTACGTCCGGCCGTAGACAACGAACGACCCAACTCGACCTCGCCAGGTCGCTTCGAGCCACCGCCCACAACGTACAGAGCAACCGCGGCTGTGACCTGGCTCATGATCTGCGAGATATCGGCGGAGCTGACTCCGATAAGGGCTAGCGCAATCGCCAGGCCTGCCAGGATTCCTGCGATCCAGACAGAGATGCTGGCAGAGGGTAGTCTCTCCATACATGGTCTCCTCGGGAAGTAGGGGACATGGAGCCTCGTGCGGCATGGAGATCGTTCGTGATGGGATTGCTCTCCGCGCCTCGCGGGGCTCGCTACGGAGACCATACGCTGCACATGAGCCACCGTTGGTGAGCGCTCAAATCGAGCGAAACCTCTCAGGTTATGCAGGTACTTATCTACCCGCAAGGATGCTCTTAGGCCTATTTATAGTCCTGAGCTGGCCTTTAGGCGCTAAGTACTAGTACATAGCGCCAGGTCAAATGGTGATTAGGGTGTACTGTTGACTCAACGGCCCATCAGATTCTACTTGCAAACCGTTATCAATTTGATACTTTAAAATGGGCATTATATCCCACTTTGTCCAATAGACAGAAAACCTAATCATGAGGCATGTGTGAGCCGCCACCTCGAAACCGGGGTTGGAGACGGCCATCGATCCTGTAGCACTCCCCCGCCCTGATGTCTCGTACGCCGTCGACCCACCGCGGAGCGGCAGCGGGCCGGCGACGGAGGGGCAAGCCCGGCCTCGCGTGTACGTCAACCGGTCGCCGTTCCTCGATCATTGGACGCCATCGGTCACGGCCGGGCTTGAGCCGTAGGAGCTGGTCTGCTGGGCTTGCCTGGGTCGATGGCGTGCGAGGCGATCAGGGCTCCCCAGCCACCTACGAACCTCGGCTTTTCGCGATCACCTCGGGGCCGGAGATCCCCGCCGGAGGCAAAAGGAAGACCTCGGCCCGCTACGGCGTGTCCGCCTGGTCGCGGCGGCCGGTGTCGCGCCCGTCATCCTCGTGGTTGGGCTTTCCGCGGTTGTCATGCGTCTGCCTGTTGGGCGCGGCTGGCGGCGGCGCGGTCGGGACCGGCCCGAAGAGGCCGCATGCCCGGCCGCGACCGACCGCGCCGCGCCGCCGCCGCCCGACTGGGCGGCGGCTTGAACCCGTACGGAAGGTTGTAACCAGGTAGATCGGCAGCCACGGCAGAGGCCAGGCCGAGGGTTGGCAGTTCGCGCTCTCAGACGGGCAGGAGTCTGCTGGTAAAGCCTGCGTCCACGAGGCGCTGATAGGCGGCTTCCACTTCGTCGGGCATCTCTTGCGGGATCGCGAAGCCCTGTTTCGGGTATTCGGTGATCCGTTGCGTGTCGCCGACGATCATGTTGATGACGCGGGCGGTGTCTCCGATGCTCGCCACGTACTCCTCCAGCGGGAGCGGCCGGGAGGCGCAGATGACCTCGGGTTCGGGCCACAGCTTCTTGCACGTCGCGAACGCGCGCCGCTGCTGGTAGGGGCGAGTGATGAGCATGATCGAGGCGGGATGGACGCCTTGGCTCGCGAGAAGCCGGCGAGTGAACTGGATGTTCTCGCCGGTGTTGGTCGCGCATGGCTCAACAAGGATGACCTCGGCGGGCACTCCGCGCCGGGTGGCTTCCTCACGGTAGTGGACGGCCTCGCCTCGGGGGAAGCGGTCGATCGTGGTGGGGGCGTTGGCGCCGCTGAACACGATGCGGGGGAGCATCTGGCGGTGGTAGAGCTCGGCGGTGAAGACGGCGACGCCGATGTCGTGACTTCCCAGGCCTACGCCGATGTCGCAGGGGCGTGGCTCGTGGTGCATGTCGTGGTAGTCCCACAGGGTGCGTAGGTCGGACTTCACGGTCTGTGGGAGTGCTGAGAAGTCATCGGACATCGGCGTCACGTCCCTCAGTCGGGAATCTTGAAGGTATATGCCCACTCGAAGTGGGACGCGGCGTGGACGCCGCGCGCGAACTCGACTACCCGGCCGTCTCGTGTGCATGTCGTGCGCTTGAGCACGACGACGGGTTCGCCGGTGAGGAGTTGGAGTTGCTCGGCTTCCTCGGGGCTGGGCATGCGGGCGTGGAGTGCCTCGGTGATGGCGTCGGGTTCCAGTCCTTGGACGGTCAGGACGGCGAAGCCGCCTCCCTTTCCGGCCGGTCCGGCTGAGGCGTTGACGAGGGGTGTGCCTTCGACGTCTTCGGGCCGGTAGTAGCTGGTGAGGGTGTGGGTTGGCGTGTCGCCGTCCTTGACCAGTCGGGCGCGTTCGTAGACCGGCGCGCCTGGCTCGATCCCGAGGGCTTCGGCGATCTCCTTGTCGGCTTCGATTCGGCGGACGGTGTTGGTCTGGTCGCCGGGTGTCCAGGCCCGGCCGGATGCTTCGCGGTCGGCGGCGAAGGCGACGAGGCCGAACTTCCACTTGCTCTTGGCGTAGCGCTCGGCGCCGAGTCGTTTCATCGGGGGTCGTGAGCGGACGACGGTTCCGCGGCGTCTGACCGGTGTGACGAGGCCTTCGCTCTCGAGTACGCGGATCGCCTGGCGGACGGTCTTGATGTTCACGCTGTAGGTTTCGGCGATCTCGTCCTGCTTGGGCAGCGTGGTCTGCGGTGGGTAGTCGCCGCGTTCTATGGCTGAGCGCAGGACGCTCGCCAGCTCGCGGTAGCCGATCCCCATGTGTGCCTCCTTGTTCCTGGAATAAGGCTAGCGCTACCCCCTCTGAGCAGAACATGGTCTTAATAGAGCTAGTTCTATTGACAGAACCATCTCGCTCCGTCTTAATAGAGCTAGCTGTAACAGCGTCAAGGAGGCAAGGACATGCGCAACATCCCTGTGGATCTGTCGGCCCTGTCGTTCACCGTCGCGGGTGAGCCCGAGCCGAAGATCGTGGATCGGGCGACGGGCGAGGTCAAGAAGGACGCTCAGGGCCGGGACCTGTACACGGTCCCGCTGCTGCCGCGACCGAATGACGACCGGCGTAACCCGGTGATCGTCGTCACGTTCCCCTCGGAGACCTTCCCGAGCATCCCGGAGGGCGTGCAGGTCCGGCCGGTGGGCCTGGCCGCGTTCTTCTGGACGATGAACGGCCGGTCGGGGCTGGGGTTTCGTGCCGAGTCGATCGTCCCCGCCGCGGTCAAGGCCGCCTAGCCGGCGCTTCCTCATAGCGCCCCCGGGAGCGGCCCTAAGCCTGCCAGCTCCGCCACTCCCGGGGGCTTTCCCTTCGCTCACCGAAAGGAGGTCTCCAGTATGACCGCTGACACGCTCGTCTACCTCATCCCGTGCCTGTTCACCCTCGCCGTGATCCTGGGGCTGGTGGCGTGGAACCGGCGGCATCCGGTCTCGTTCTGGCTGGTGCTCGGCTACCCGCGCAAAGCCATCTCGGTCTACTTCACGTGGGGGAACGTCGCTGCCGGGTGCGGTCTGACGACCAAGCGGCGCCGCTGGCGGTGGACGTTCGACGGCATCCCCGCCCTCGGCACGGCCCTGCACACCGGCGGCGCCACCTCGCAGCGGCGGAAGGTGCGGCGGGTGGCGGTCGACAAGCCGCCCCGCCTCGGGCTGGTCCGCCCGTCAGCGAACGGGTTCCGCGTCCGCGTGGGCCTGGCCGATGGGCAGACCCCCGACGATTACGCGGCCAAGCTGCCCAACCTCGCCCACGCGTGGCGGGTGCACTCGGTGCGGGTGCTCGACTGGCGGCCCGGCCGGGTCACCCTGCAGGCCACCCGCCGCGATCCGCTCGTCGAGGTGGGGGTTCCGGTGCTGGCCGATGGGCTGTTGCGGGTCCGGGTCGGGCTTTTGGAGACCTCCGCCCCCTGGGTGATCGACTTCCGGACGGTGCCGCACTGGCTGATCACGGGTGCGACCCAGTCCGGCAAGTCCACTCTGCTGAACGCGTTGATCTGCGGGCTGGCCCCGCAACCGGTGGCGCTGATCGGGTTCGACCTCAAGGGCGGGGTCGAGCTGACCCCCTACAGCGAGCGGATGACCGAGCTAGCCACCGAACGCGCCGACTGCGTCCACGTGCTCAACGACCTGGTCGCGGAGATCAAACGCCGGATGGCCTTGTGCAAGCAGCACCGGGTGCGCAACATCTGGAAACTCCCCGAGCAACTGCGGCCCGTCCCCGTGGTGGTCCTGGTGGACGAGGTGGCCGAGCTGTTCTTGATGGCCGACAAGTCCGAGAAGGACGAGATCGCCGCCACTGCCGTGCAGTTGATCCGCTTGGCCCAGCTCGGCCGCGCGTTCGGCCTGTACCTGCTGGTGTGCGGGCAGCGGGTCGGCTCCGACCTCGGCTCCGGGGTGACGGCGCTGCGCGCCCAGCTCTCAGGGCGGATCTGCCACCGGGTCAACGATCCGGAGACCGCGAACATGACGCTGGGCGACATGGACCCCGCCGCGCTGCAGGCCGCGCGTCTCATTCCGGCCAATCAGCCGGGGGTGGCGGTCCTGGCCGCCGATGACGGCCGCTGGTATCGCGTCCGCTCCGCCTACGTGTCCGAAGAGCAGGCCGAGCAGGCCGCCGCGACCTACGCCCACCTTCGGCCCTCCTGGGCGGAGATGACCACGGTCACCGTGCCCCCGGTCTCCGATGAGGAGTTCGCCGGCTACGTCCCCGACGCTCAACCCGAGTCTGACCCCGTCTGACTCCTCTCCCCTGTCTTACCGCGGTACGGCCCCGCCTGAGCGGGCCGTGTCCTTACCCGATCCATGCCTACTTCTGAAAGGAGGCGCATGATGGCCGTCCGTCGCTCCGGTCGTGTCCGGTCCACGCTGGTGGACTCCGGGCCGGTGATCGTGCTCGCACTGATCGCCGCTGTCGGGTCGTTCACCCACATCAGCGAACTGGCCGCCGACCACGGCCAAAAGGGCTGGCAGTCGTGGGCGGTCGCGGTCTGCATCGACCTGATGTGCGTGATGGCCGCCGGTGAACTCCAGCGGGATAAGCGCACCGACCGCCGCCGTCGCGGGCTGATCTCCTGGCCCGGCCTGGTCCTGGCGGGCGGGATCGTCTTGACCCTGGCCGCCAACCTCGCCCAGGCCGAACCCTCCCCCTGGGGCTGGACCTGCGCCGCGACTCCGGCCGTGGCCTTCCTCGTCGCCGTCTCCATGCTGGAGCGCCGCGCGTCCCACCGTCACGCCGCGCAGGCGGAGCCCGCCCCCGCCCCGGTCGAGACGGCGCCCGTCGTGTCGGTTCCGGTCGAGGTGGACGCGGTCCAGCCGTCGGCCGACCTCATCCCCGTCGTACAGCCGTCCCCTGCCCCAGCGTCGGCCTCGGCCTCGCTTGCCGGGCGGTCCCCGGTGCCGGCCCCCGGCCCGGCTGACGCGCTGGTCGCCTACGCCCGCCGCGTCGCCAGCGAGCACACCGCCAAACACGGCACCGCGATCACGTGTGACGCGCTGCGGCAGCGGTTGCGCGTGTCCAACGAGCTCGCCGCCGACCTGCTCGCCCAGATCCACACCGCACCCGAACCGGCCTGACCAAGGCCCGGCCCGGTGACAGGCCGTCGGCCGCTGCGGGTCCTCACCGGCTCCGGCCGGTGGGGCGCCCGGGGCGACCGCCCCGCCAGTCCGGCACCACGACAACGAGGAGAGACTGATCATGGGTAAGACGAACTACACCGACAGCGGCCACACGACCATCCAAGCGGGCCGTATCGGCCCTCGCGGCGAGAACGACACGCGCGAGGAGAAGGTCAAGGCCGCTGCCGAGAAGGCCGAGAGGGCCAAGGCGAAGGTCCGCAACATCAAGGCGGGTAACGCCCGGGTCGGCGTCCAGACGGACGGCGTCATCGGCAACGTGGACATCCGCCTGGACGGCCGCTCATGACCGGCGAGTACACCCACCCCGACGTGCTGACCATCGGCGTCGCGCAGGGGTGGGCCGATCCGGAGACCGACCCGGCCCGCATCGACTGGCCCGCCCGGCAGGCCGCCGCCGCGATCCCATTCCAGGTGATCGACGGCCGCCCGGTCAACCCGTTCGCTCCGACCGGCATCCGCTACGGCCGCAACGAGCTGGGCCACTGGGGCGAGCAACTCGCGGCCGACGCCATCATCACCGCCACCGACGAAAACGGCCGCCGGTGGCTGGTCATGGTCGAGCGGCGCGACGGCCACGGCTGGGCCATTCCGGGCGGCTGCGTGGAACCCGGCGAGGACCCGGGCGCCGCTGCCGTCCGCGAGCTGGAAGAGGAGACCGGCCTCGACCTGGACGGCCACTCCTGGCAGGTGCTCCCCGCCCGGTACGTGCCCGACCCGAGAGCCAGCGATGAGGCGTGGATGGTCACCGTGCCCGCCACCGTCGATCTCGGCACCCTCCGCCGTGCCAACTTCCCCACGCCGGTCGGGGCCGACGACGCCAAACGGGCCGCCTGGGTCCGGGCCGACAGCTACCCCACCCTCGTGACCCACCTCAAGGAAACCCACCGAGGGCAGGTGTTCGCCGCACACGTGGCCATGCTCTCCGGCCTGCTCGACTGAGCCGCCCTCGCAGCGGTCAGCCCCACCCCATCCCGGAAAGGAGATGAACCCTGTGATCGTTCGCTACCGCTGCTGCACCTGCGGCGGCACGGGCCTGATCAACGACGACCAGAGCGACGCCACCACCTGCCGCGACTGCGACGGCACCGGCATCGACAACCACGGCGCATAACGCGCCGTCCCCTGCGGCCCCGCCTGCCAGCTCCCGGCCGCCACCGACCATCAACCCGAACTCGCTCACCAGGAGAACCCACGATGAAGCGCTTCCGCCTGCTCCGCCGCCGCCCCTGCCACATGTGCGGCGGCCACGGATCCATCGCCTACGGCCAGACCCGCGACACCTGCGGCGTCTGCGGCGGCTCCGGCTACATCAACTAGCCGCGGCCCTGCCCTCCAGCCCTTTCCAACTCGACCCGCGCGGGGCGGTCCACGCCTGCCAGCTCCCGGCCGCCCCGACCACGCTCACCAGGAGACCGCCACCATGCCCACGCCTGTCCCTACTCGTGTCTGCCCAAACTGCGACGGCGCCGGTTCCGCCGTCGTCAGCACACCCGACCCCAAGCCCGGCGCTCACTCCCTGACCACGGTCGTCTGCCCCGCCTGCGGCGGCACGGGAACGGCGGCCCGATGACCCTTGCGCCTTCCGAGCCTCCCGCCCTCGCCGGTGACCTGGTCGGCCCGGTCATCCGCGACCTGACCCGCCGTTCCGGCCACGATCTGAACCGCTGGATCCAGCAGGTACAGCGCCTGGGCGGCTGCGCCGAACCCGTCCGCCTGACCGGCGACACCCTCACCCTCGATGCCGCATCCGGCGAAGTCCTCGGCAGCTACTCGACAGCGGCCGAACCCCACGGACAGCTCCTCATCCGCTGCGGCAACCGCCGCGCCTCCCGCTGCCCGTCCTGCGCCGAGACCTACCGACGCGACACCTTCCACCTGATCCGCTCCGGACTGCTCGGCGGCAGCAAAGGCGTCCCCGAGACGGTACGCAGCCATCCGCGCGTATTCGCCACGCTCACCGCGCCCAGCTTCGGCCCCGTCCACCGCGGCCCCGGCAAGAACGGCCAGGCCGCCGTCTGCCACCCCCGCCGCACCGGCCCGGCCTGCTTCGAACGCCACACCGCCGACGACCTCCGCATCGGCCAACCACTCGACCCGGCCACGTACGACTACGTCGGGCATGTGCTGTGGAACGCCCACGCCGGAGACCTGTGGCGCCGCTTCACCATCTACCTCCGCCGCCACCTCGCCGGAGCGGCCGGACTCACCCGCGCCGCGTTCAACCGGCAGGTCAAGGTGTCGTTTGCCAAGGTCGCCGAGTACCAAGCGCGCGGCGTCGTCCACTTCCACGCCGTGATCCGCCTCGACGGCCGCACCGACGATGCTGACGGCCCTCCTGTCCAGCCGCCGGACTGGGCAACCGTGCAGCTCCTCGACGGCGCGATCCGTTCTGCGGCTGCCGCCGTACGCCTCCCAGCGCCCGACCTCGGCCAGCCCACCCGCCACCTCGTCTGGGGCGACCAGATCGACGTCAAGCTCATCGAGCCCGGCGACCTCGACACCGGAGAGCACCTGTCGGAACAAGCGGTCGCGGGCTATGTGGCCAAGTACGCCACCAAAGCCGCCGAAAGCGCCGGCACCTTGGACCGGCGTGTCCGCTCACACGACCTCGCCCGCCTCGCCGAGCAGGGCGTCACCGAGCACGCCGCCCGGCTCATCCGTACCGCCTGGACGCTCGGTGACCCCGCCACGCATCCCGAGTTACTGCCGCTGCGGCTGCGCGGCTGGGCGCACATGCTCGGCTTCCGCGGCCACTTCTCCACCCGCTCCCGCGCCTACTCAACCACGCTGACCGCCCTCCGGCAGGCCCGGACCGACTACCGCCAAGCCCAGCTCCGCGAAACCGACTGGGCCTTTGACCCCGACACCACGCTCGTCCTCGCCCACTGGCGGTTCGCCGGTCAGGGCTTCACCCCTGGCGAATCCGCCTTGGCCGCCTCGATTGGTACGGAGGGCACCGATGACCCCTGACCTGCTGACCGTCCCCGAAGCCATGACCGTGCTCAAGGTCAGCCGGTGGACGCTCTACACCCTGATCCGCTCCGGTGAGCTGCGCTCGGTGATCGTCGGCACCCGGTGCCGCCGCATCCCCGCTGCCGCCCTGGAGGAGTACGTGACCCGCCTGTGCGAGGAGGCCGCCTGATGGGCAAGCGCGCGAACGGGGAAGGCTCGGTCTTCCCCTATAAGGACGGATGGGCGGGCTACGTCTGGGTCACCACGCCCGAGGGCAAGCGGACCCGCAAATGGGCGTACGGCAAGACCCGCGAGGAGACCCATGAGAAGTGGCTCAAGCTCCACGAGTTGGCGGGCAAGGGGCCGGTGCCGACGAGACACCCGACCGTGGCGGCGTACCTGATTCGCTGGCTTGCCGAGGTCATTAAGCCGAACCGCGAGCCGACGACCTACGTCGCCTACGAGCCACTCGTCCGGCTCTACATCATCCCCGGCCTGGGCAAGAAGCGGCTCGACAAGCTGACCGTGCGCGACGTACAGGCCTGGCTCAACAGCCTGACGACCCTGTGCACCTGCTGTGATCAGAAGAAGGATCACAAGCGTCCGGAGTCCAAGCGGCGGTGCTGCTCGAAGGGGCAGTGCTGCAAGGGGTACCCGTCGCGGAGCACGATCGCGGGCATCCGCCGTGTCCTGCGCTCGGCGCTCGGTCACGCGCTGCGAGAGGAGTTGATTTCCAAGAACGTGGCGGCCCTGGCGACCCTGCCCAGTGCGAGCAAGACCAAGAAGAAGCGACAGCACACCGCGTGGACCGTCGACGAAGCACGGCGGTTTCTTGAGCACCTGCGCGTGGTCGACGATCCGCTCTATGCGGCGTACGTGCTGATCCTCGTGCTCGGCCTCCGTCGCGGCGAGGTGCTCGGGCTCGCGTGGGACTGCGTCGACCTCGGGGGCGAGCAGCTATGGATCTCTCGACAGCTCACGCGGGTGAGCGGCCAGCTCCTCCACCGAGAGACGACCAAGACGGAGGACTCGACGGCTTCCCTTCCGCTGCTCGGGCTGTGCGTCTCGGCGCTGCGGCACCGCCGACGGGTGCAGGATGACGCACGCAAGGAGGCCGGGGAGAAGTGGAAGGACTCGGACCTCGTCTTCACGACGAGGAACGGCACGCCCATCGAACCGCGCAACTTCAACCGGGCCTTTGAAGCCCACTGCCGAAAGGCCGGTGTCCCTCGAATTCGCGTGCATGACACCAGGCACACATGTGCCTCGCTCCTGGCCGCCCTCGACGTCCACCCGCGGGTCGCAATGCGCATCCTCCGTCACTCGCAGATCTCGATGACCATGGACGTCTACACGCAGATCCCTTCGGCCGAGACCCGCAAGGCGCTCGACCGGCTGAATCAACGTCTGGACGGCGACGGCTGAGGACGTTGCTGTATGGAACTGCTGTATGGAGATCAAAAAGGCCCGTTCCGATGATCGGAATGGGCCTTTGAGCTGGGCGCGGCCGAGAGGACTCGAACCCCTAACCTTCTGATCCGTAGTCAGATGCTCTATCCATTGAGCTACGGCCGCTTGGTCGTCGCCACCGCTCACCTGCGGCTTCGGCAACGGAGGTAACTCTACCAGACCTCACGCCCCTGCTCGCGCCAATAGTTCGCCCGCCTCCTCCCCAAGGGTTCATGATCCGCTTGCCACCTTCTTGGGCCAGATCGTGTAGCTGACCGGCCAGATCAGCGCGATCAACGGCACCCTGGCGAGGCCGGCCATGAAGTCGGACAACGCGGCCGTCCTGGCCGGATCTCCCACCATCCAGATCGCGGCGAACAGCAGAGCGCAGGTCACACCGTACGCGATCACGATCCGAAACCAGAACGCCCACTCATACCGCGTACGGGCCATGCCGCCCGCCGGTGGCCTGCGCGGGGGTGGCCCGCCGCCGAACCGGTGGCCGACCCACGCGTCGGCCCAGCGGATCGTACGGTGACCGAAGACCACGGTGTACCCGAGGTACGCGGCCGCCAGGCCGTGCTGCCAGGTGGCGACGGTCTCCGACGACCGCAGGTCGATCACGGTCGCGACGAGCAGGACCACGTCCACAAGCGGAACGCTCAGCAGCGCGACGTCACTCGCCCGGCGGGCCCGCACCAGATAGCGCAGCGCCAGGCCGAGCGCGAGCAGCACCCAGAAGCCGATCTCACAGGCGATGATGAAGACGAGCAACGACGACGCACCTCCGGCTTCAACACTCGCGCTCGCCGCCGCCTCACGCATCGTCGTCGGCGACGATCCCGGGTACACATTTCGATGTACGCACCCGCCCCACCCTCGGAACGACGCACCACACCTGCGTTGATGGTGGAATCGTCATCGATGACTTCTTGGTCCCCTCCCAGCTGGTCCCCTCCCAGTTGGTCCCCCGCTCGGCAGGACGCGCTGCTGGCCGTGGCGGCCTTCGTCATGGGCCTGGTCCTGCTGGCCGGCGGCGCCCTGCTCGATCGCGGCCGTCCGCTTCCCCTCCTGGCCCTGCCGCTCGCCCTCACCTGCGCCGCCGTGGTCGTACGACGACGCGCGCCGGTGGTCACGCTCGCGCTGGGCGTCACGGGCATGGCCGCCGACGTCGTGCTCGGGCCCTCGCTCGGGACGATCCTGGTCTTCACCGACAATCTCTACGCCGCCGCGCTGTACGGCCCGCGCCCGCTGGGCCGTGCGCTGCTCTGGATCACCTCGACGGGTGCCGTGCTCACCGGTGCGGCCGCCTGGTTCGCCACGGGGGACTGGCGGACGCTCGCGTTGTTTCCGGTGCAGGCGGCGCTGATCGGAGTCGTCCCCGTCAGCACGGCGAACGTCATCAGACAGCATCGCGACCAGGCCGTGGCGGAACGGGAGCGCGCCGAGCAGGTGGCCCGGCTGGCCGAGCTCGACCGGCAGGCCGCGATCGCCGGCGAACGCACGCGCATGGCCCGCGAGCTGCACGATCTGGTCTCCAACCACTTCAGCGCGATCGCCATCCAGTCGTCCGCGCTGCTGGCACGGCAGGACCTGGATGCGGCAGCCGTACGGAAAGTCATGAAGTCGATCAGGGAGAACAGCGTTCAGGGAATGGCGGAGATGCGCACGATGATCGGACTGTTGCGCCACGACGGCGAGGGCGAGGAGGCCGAGCCGATCCGGCGGCGGCTGGCGGACGCCGCCGACCTCATCGACCGGACGGGGGTCAGGGCGCGGCTCACGGTTCGCGGCACGTCGCGTCCCCTGCCGCCCGCTGTCGATCTGGCCGCCTATCGGATCCTGCAGGAGGCCCTCACCAACGTGCTCAAGCACGGCGGGGCCGGTGCGGAGGTGGTGATCGAGTACGCCCCTGATCGTGTGGTGCTGATCGTGGAGAATCCGGTGGACCGCGACAGCCCGCCGACCCTGCCGGGCGCGGGCGCGGGCCTCGTCGGGATGCGGGAACGCACCGCGCTGGTCGGCGGCTCGTTCGACGCCGGCCCACTCGAGGCCATGCCGTACGACACCGGGCAGCTCTCGACCGCACCTCTTGAGGCCGGGCCGTCGCGGGGGACCCGGTGGCGGATGCGGGCCGAGCTTCCGACAGGATCACCGGCATGATCCGCGTACTGGTGGCCGACGATCACGCGGCGGTGCGCGCCGGGGTCGTGCTGATCCTGGACGGCACACCGGACATCGAGGTCGTCGCTGAGGCCGCCGACGGGCTGGAGGCGGTCGAGCTGGCCGAGCGGCTCCGTCCCGACATCGTGCTGATGGACATCCGGATGCCGCGGCTCGACGGCATCACCGCCGCCAGGAGGCTGCGCGGCGTGGCGGACGTGGTGATCCTCACCACCTTCGACCTGGACGAATACGTCTTCGGTGCGCTCCGCGCCGGGGCGGCCGGGTTCCTGCTCAAGAACACCGACGCCGACGCGCTCATCGAGGCCGTCCGCGTCGTGGCGCGCGGCGACGGCCTGATCTCTCCCTCTGTCACCCGGAGGATGATCGAGGCGTTCGCCGCCATGCCCGCTTCGGCCGGGACTCCCACAGCCGGGCGGGGGCCGTACGAGAACCTGACCGCGCGTGAGCGCGAGGTGCTCTTCCACATCGGTCGGGGGCTGTCCAACGCGGAGATCGCCCGGGAGTTGGGCATGGCGGAGGGTACGGCGAAGACGCACGTCAGCCGCCTGCTCGCCAAGCTCGACCTGCGCAGCCGCGTACAGGCGGCGATCATGGCGCGGGAGTTCCCGCCCGATGTCGGCCCCGGCGATCCCCGGACCCGCTGACCCCCCGCCGACCGGCATCGGCCGTACGGCCTTCGCAAACGGAAGTCACAAGGAACGGCCGAGAGCCCGGGCGATGGCGGAACGGCGGAGTTACGATGGCGCTCCGGAACGTGGGCGATGGCCGCCGCGCTGCCGCGGAGGACACGTGAAGCAACAACCAGGACCGCGCGGTAAGCGTTATCGGCTCCGCGGTCTCATCGCGATGGTGATCGCCGGGCTCGTCTGCTGGGCGGTCGTCATCTGGTTGGGCTGGCTGCTGGTGCGGCTTCTCACGTAAAGTCCGATGCCCGCCGGGCGGAGGACATTCTCGGCCCGGCGGGTCACTCGCTCTAGGTCGTGTCCCCTCCGCCCTGGGTCTTCCCTTCGTTCTGGACCTCCTCGAGCTCGTCCAGGTGTTCCTGAACGACCGGTTCGGCGTCCCGGGCGAGCTGCTTCACCTCTTCCGAGGAGCCCTCCGACAGCTGCTTCGCCCCGGCTGCCAGGTCCGCTCGATGCTCGGCGACCTCCGCCTCCAGCCAGGCCCGGTCGAACTCGGTCCCGCTCTTGGCGGTGATCTGTTCGAGCTCCGCCTGCTGCTTCGCGCTGGGACTGCTCGGCAGGTCGACGCCTAAGTCTCCGGCGACCTGCGTGACCTCCTTGTCCAGCTTCTTGTGGTCGTAGACCAGCATCTTCCCTACCTCCCGGACCTCCTCGTGGCTGGCCTGCCGCTTGGCGGCCTTCCCCGCCTGGATCTCGGCCAGGTTTCCCTCGTGCAGCGCGGTCAGGAACCCCCGGTCCTGCTCGTTGACGTTGGGCGGCGCAGCGGCGAACCCGGCCGCCGCCGTCGAGAACGTCGCGGCCGCGATGGCCGGCAGGATGATGAGCCGTCTCACCATGAGACCCCCCGGAATCTCTCTCCGGACGGCTGGGGCATCGGCAAACCGGCACCCCAGCCGGTCCGGTCATTCACTGACGTAAGCCCCATACCCCACCAAATGTCACTCTCGCCCGGGTCCGTCCAATCCATCGCCCGCAGCTCTCGTTGACCGACCGTGCCAGGCCGCACGGCTCGTACGGCTCATACGGCCATCCGCCGGTGCCGCGCGGCGGATTCAGGCCGCCGAACTGGCCGAGACACTGACGCCGAGCGAAGCCACCGTGAAGACCCATGTCGCCCGCATCTTCGCCAAACTCGGCCTACGCGACCGCGCTCAGGCGGTCGTCATCGCGTACGAGACCGGGACTCATCCGTACCGGAAACCGGTCGTCCCGCTGATCATCCCTCGCTGAGGCGGTGACGGGACAGCAGAAGCCCGGCAGCGGCCGTGAGGGTGAGCAGGAGGCCGGTCAGTACGAGCACCCGCCCGTCGGGGCCGACCTCACCCCCGCCTCCGGTCGCGACTCCACCCGACGGGGTCTTGCTCACCTTGCCGTTCCTCGTCGTTTCGATTGCCGTGTCGTCGGCGGGTTCCTGACTCGGGAGCTCCTGACTCGACGTGTCCGAGGCGGTATCGGAATCGGCCAGCCGATCGTCCACTGTGCCGATCGTGAGGTTGTAGGTCGTCAGATCGTCGGCGTTCTTCACCTCACACTCGATCGTCGGCTCGGTGGGCCTGGTCCCGAAGTTGATGGCGGCCGGCCGTACCGTCGCGGTACCCGCGTTGGCCGAGGTGGTTTTCAGGGGGACTTCGGCCAACGGAAGGGGGATGCTCTCGCCCGGGGTAAGCGACGCGATCTCACCGACTCCGGTGGCTGAGGTCAGCTTGGCGAGCCCGCTGATGGATGCGTACGCGTAGAGCTTGGCGCCGACCGCCAACCCCGCGGCGGGCACCCTCAACGCGGTCGTGTCGTCGAAGTAGGTCCCACGCCAGTTGATGGTCATTTGCTTGCCCGCCGTGGCGTCGACCGGCATCGTCAGTTCGACCTTGACCTTGATTTCCTGTTTCTCGGCCTCACCGTCCGCGGTGCATTCGTAATCCACGATGTCAGTGACGACGAGCGCATCCCGCTGCAGTCCGGCGGCGGAGGCGTACACCGGCTGGCAGACCGAGATCAGGCCACCAACAAGGGTGGCGGCCGAGAGAATCGAGCGGATGCTCAAAACGACTCCTATCGTGACAATGAGGCACAGGAGAAGACGGGGCACTTGGGCATCCGGTTGACAACCCAGCCTTACGAGCAGGAAACCGATCATTCCAATGGGAGGCGTCTTGCCTGTATCGTCGCGATGTAGATGGTCAGAGCACGGGAAAGCGCTCAGCGCTTGAGCTGATCGCGATCTGTGTAGCCGTGCTGATCGGGGATGGCCTTCTCAATCCCGTGATCACACTCGTCCAGACAGTTCCGCTGGCCATGGTCGGCGTCTTCATGGTCGAATGGGCGCGCGCCGATCCGTGGTGATTTCCGGCGTGTGTACGGTAGCCGGACCCCGCACTCACCGACTCCGCGACATTCCAGAGCCGGAGTGCCTCTCCGGCGGCGCAGCCGGGGCAGGTAGTGCCGCGCACGCTGATCGCCCAGTTGTTGAGGAGAGCGACGTATGACCATCGTGAAGGGCATCGAGGCTCGCGGCATGCACCACTGCGAGACGACGGCACTGGGAGTGCTGCTGCGGCATGAGGGGCTTGATCTGTCCGAGCCCATGCTGTTCGGGCTGGGCACGGGCCTGTCCTTCATCTATTGGGACAGCAAGGCCATGCCGTTCCCCTTTCTCGGAGGCCGCGTCAAGCCTTTCGACCTCACCAGGAACCTGGCCGCCAGGCTGGGGCTGACATTACTGGTCGAGGAGACCACCTCACAGCGAAAGGCATGGGAGAACGTAGCCGCCCCCATCGATGCCGGCCAGCCGGTCGGCCTTCAACTCGACTCCTACCACCTGGAGTACTTCCAGTCCAAAACGCACTTCGGCGGCCATGTCGTCGCGATGTACGGCTACGACGAGCACGACGTCTACCTGGTGGACACCGACCAGCAGGGAGGGGCGGTGCGCACCAGCAGGGCCAGCTTGGCCATGGCGCGGACCGAACGCGGACCGATGACCGCCAGAAACCGTTCCTTCACCATCACCCTGCCGGAGGGTTCACCCTGCTGGCAGGACCAGATCATCCCCGCCATCAGAGACTGCGCCGACGCCTTCCTGGCCGCTCCCATCGCGAACCTGGGCTACCGCGGCATCGAGAAAGCCGCCAAACAGCTGCCGAAATGGCTGCTGCGCGCCGACAACCCGCAGCAGGACCTACCGCAGGCCGCCCTCCTCATGGAGAAAGCCGGCACCGGCGGTGCCCTGTTTCGCGCCCTCTACCGCGATTTCCTCGGCGAGTGCCTCCAACTGATCGACGACAACAACCTCCGCACGGGTCACAAGCTGTATGCCGAGGCCGCCACCCTGTGGACGGACGTGGCCACCTTGATCACGAAGGCTGGAGAGAGCGGCGACGCGGGGCATCTCGAACAGGCACGCGCCATTCTCCACGATCTTTCACGCATCGAGAAGAATGCCATGCAGGCACTACGTCAGTTGCCCGCGGCGACTCCCCCTCGTCCCTGATCGTCATGCTCCGCCGTACGACTGAGCATCCGGAGCCGGAGGCGCTTGTTCACGGTTCAGCGTCGGCTTCAGATGCGGTGGGTCTCCAGCGCGTCGGAGAGTTCCTGGGCCACTTCCGGTGAGCTGGCGGAGAAGAACGCGCGCTCCAGGATCGTCGCAGGCGCCAACCCCCTGATCCAATTGTCCAGGAGCCTGGGCCGGATGCGGACGGGATACCCGGACCGCCGCCGTCCGTGGGCGGAGCTGCATATTGAGCACTGTCGGCAACACAGATAGTTGTGATGGCCGTCCCCATTTGCCATCGATCGGGTGAGAGCGTGCAGGTGCTCGACTCTGCCGATGCGAGAGGGTCACGGACCGGCAGTGGGCCGTAACAAGCCCCTCGATCACGAATAAGCCCCGCCACCGAGCGAGGGCTGAGGCACGCCGTAAAGACAGACGATCACGGGGTGGAATCGAGGATGGCGCCACCGAACGCGAAGATCGCGATCAGGAGCGCGGGGATCGCGACGATGTAGCCGAGGATCAGGCCAGCGATCGCCATCCCGTGACCGCCCTTGCGGCCGTTCTTCGTCTCGGACAGGGCGACGTGGCCGAGGATCACGGCGAGGAAACAGGGGATGCCGAACGCGCACCAGCCGCCGAGGATGCCGAGGATGCCCATCACCAGGCTGGCCGTGGCGTAGCCGGAGGTCGGCGGAGCCTGCACGTACATCGGTTGGTAGCCGTACGGCGGCGGGTGCGGTCCCGCCTGGTAGGGCCGCGGGTGCTGCCCCGGCTGCTGGTACGGCACGGACGGGTAGGGGTTGTTCTCGGTCACGGAGACCTCACGAGGATGCGGGATTTGGGAGGGTTCAGCGTGACAGAAGACGCGTGAACGAGCTGACAGGTTGGCAAACCTACTCCTCCGGGCCGCCCAGCCAGTCCTCGAACTCCCACTCTCCGATCCGGCAGATCTTCGCGGCGAGCTCTCCCCACGTCGCGGCCTCCAGAACAGCGATCCGATCACTCAACCATCTGACTACCTCGGCAGGACGAAGCTCAGGGACGAAGAGCCAGTGACGACCGATGAGGACGGGATGATGATGCAACCGCTCGGTGAGGGCGGATGGAGTGCAGACGGTGAGCTGGAACCGCTCCTCCCCCGGCTCACTCTGCGGGCCGACGTACATCTCCAACAGCTCGCAGGCATGCGCCGGGTCAGCGACGCCATGTCCGTCTTCAAGATCTGGCCAGCGGAAGGAACTCACTCGTGCCCTCATGGTCCTATGATCACGCAGCGGACGGCGTCATGCACAGGTGAGCTGTCAGCTTGGGAATCGCGTGGATCACGCCTCGTAGGGGGCCTGACATGGGCTCCGGGCGGGGTCAGGAGTGAGCGTGGTTAACCCTCGTCGCCCTGATTAATGGCACGCTGATGCCCGAGGATCATGCGGTTGTTCCCGCTCGGGTCTGCAGGGTCCGGATCCGGGCTCGTCGGCGGTCACGGAGAAGAGCAGCCAGTCGACTCCGGGCACTGTGAAGCGAGCACTGGCCGTCTTGGCTGCGATTCCTTCGAGGTAAAGGCGATCATCGCAGATGTTGCAGGTGACGGACCAGGGATTGGCGATCCTCTGCGCGGTGAGCAAGGTATGGAAAACGGCCTCCTGCGGTTCCTGCACGCCGAGCGGGGAAGACATCCGTACTTCGGCCAGTTCCGGCATCTTCCAGTAGCTCTCGCAGGACAGGAGCGTGAAGGGCTCTCCCGCAGCCTTGCCCATTCTGGCGATCACCCGTCCGGCTCCGGCGTGCTTGTTCACACGCAAGTAGCCACGCCAGTGGATCACATCGAACATGGCGTCATCGTGGCACGGGAGACACATGCTGCGCACCTGTACAGCACCCCGCCTGCCTGATCACCCTGGAGCCGGAGCGTCCTCGCCGGAGGCGTCTTTAATAGCGAGTATGGAAGGCGTGTCCGATTTGGCCTGGGACGACGTGAAGCAGTTCTTCGACATGGATCGAAATGGGGCACTGCCCGATGTGACCGTCGAGGGAGCGGGGGTTGATGATTGGCAGGCGCTTTTTGACCTGGTCCGGTCGCAGGGCTGGGCACATGAGTACTCCCTGGATGGCGACCTGCTCGACCTACCCTCCGCCGCTGACGCGCTGGCTGCTGGTGAGGCGGCGGCCACGTTGAAGGTCTGGCCGATACCGGCGGTGCTGGCGATCTTTCGTCCGCATCGCGCGGAGTCCATTGACTTCGATGTGGACTTGCGAGAGTTGCAGAGCCAGGAGCGGCTAGACATCCTCTGTGATCTGTTCCGGGTGGTCGGGCGGCGGTTGCGAAAGCCGGTGCTGATGACGCCGGAAGGCGACCGCGGTCATCCGGTGCTCGGGTTCGATGTCGAATCCGATCGGGTGGTGCTGCTGGCTGATCCAGATGATGACTGATTCGACGTGGTGGCGGTGCGGCGGTGGTTCCGAGGGCAACCTCGGGCATAGCGGCCCGGAGCTGCCGGCGAACGCCCGCCGCGCGCTCCTCGACCTCGACGTCCTCGCCAGTCTGGAGGACATCCTCACCTACGAGGACATGGCCGGCCTACCCCGGAAGATTCACAAGTGGGAGCTTGCGGTTCATGGCCAAGGACGACCGGGCATCGACGGTCTCGCCGATCCGGTGCCAGTGCGGTGAGCGGCGCGTCGTATGGGATCAGGAGGTGCACTACTACGTGTGCGGCGCGTGCGGGACATACCTGAGCACGACCGGAAGGCGAGCGAGCAGGCCGACGCCGTTGAGGCGGCCAAGCTGGTGCGGCGGTAACTCGGGCTTTTTGTTCACGTAGCGGTTGTCGTGCACAACAGGGCGCTCCAGGTGAAGAGAAGCACCACGTTCGTCCGCACCGGGTTAAGGAATCCGCATCCGACTGGGGTTTCTGTTACCCCTGAGACGAAGGGGGTGTTGTAGCACGCCTGCAAGATGGTTTGCGGCAGTGTGCTCACAATCAAGGTGATTCACCCCGCTAGGTCGTCCGGACGGTACCGCCGGACGAACGGGCCGGCGGGGAGAGGAACCAGCGATGGAAGATCGCTGCCTGTGTGAGAGGGAGCGGGAGGCGGAACGAAAGGTCCGCCTCGTGCTGGCGGCAAGCAGGGTGATCTTCTGGATCATCTGGATCGCCGTCGAGTCTCACCACACCTCGTAGGAGGTGGTCGGGCCTCCTACCGGCCGGGACGCAAACCTGGGCAGGTAGGAGGCCCTTCCACGTTCTCAGGATATGACTGCGGCAGACACCTGGTAGAAGAAGCTTCAACCGCGGCACCTGGGTAATCCACCGCAGTTGGCCTTTGCTCGACCCGCATATTTCCCCGGGGCTTGACGTACCCGGTACCCTGCGGCTTGTCCCGAAACCGGCCGGGTGTGGGCGTAGTACGCTCGGCCGGAGACACGATCAGCCGATGGTGGCCTGCCACCGCCCGCGCCGGAGGTGGATCACCCCGTCCGGGTCGACCCGCACAGCCGCGCCGTACAAGGGCAGGCTGCCGTTCTGCAGCCAGTAGTCGCGGATGGCATCGAACTCATCCCACAGGCGGCATGGCCCGGTCTGGTGCACGACGGGCCGCGCGTGCTCAGCTTGTACGGCTCGCGCCCATGACCCGTCCGGGTGGACCATGATCGCCGTGCGGGTGTTCGTGTTCTCATGGTATTCGTGCTGGATGCCGGGCACGGCCACCTCCAACATGCTGCGGAGCTCCCAGGCGTCCTCTTCGATGTCGAGGACGGGGAAGCGGGTCATCGCGACGTGCTCGCCGTCGGCGGTCCGCGCGACATCCAGCAGCTCGGCCAGGCCCGGCGGATAGTCGGTCCCGTGGCGTGCGCGCATGAACATCGCCCAGTCCCGCTCGACCTGACCCACCGCACCACCGTCCGCTGTCTTGACGGCGGTGACGATCAGGCTGGTGTTCGTGATGGTCGTTGCCAGCCGTCCTCCTGGGGCGAGAGCTTCCAGCCATGAGGCCGGGATCGGGCGGACCGACACCATGGCCACGATCCGGTCGAACGCCCCCGGCAGCGGCGCCGTGGCATCGCTGGTGACGACCCGCGGTTTGTGCCCTGCCTCGGACAGGCGATCTGCGGCGGCCACCGTCAGGTAGGCGTCCACGTCGATCGACGTGACCCGGTCATCCCCGAGCAGACGGCACAGCACGGCGGTGCCGTACCCGGAGCCGGTGCCGACGTCGAGCACGGTGTCTTTGTCGCCGATCCTGGCGTGCCGGTACATCTGGAGCACGAGACCCGGCAGGGTGGACGAGGAGGTCGGCAGTCCGGCCGGCTTGTCGCCGACGCCGGCGTGGTCGGCGTGCAGTGTGCCGATCCTCGTGACGAGCGTGCGGTCGGCGTAGGCCGCCTTCAGCCATGCCTCCTCGTCGGCCGGGCCGTGCCACACCTCCCAGCGGCCGCCGTTCCAGGCCCACCATGCGGGCACGAACTGGTGGCGGGGCGTGCCGGCGATTGCTGCCCGCCACCGCGACCCCGGATGGGTGACGCGGTCGGCGAGCCTCTGCGCGTGCGAGTGCCAGTCCATGACGTCAGTCTGCTCTCACCACCACGGGATGTCCGGGTCGGTGTCCGGGTGGGCAGAAATGATCGAGGGCATCGAGGCGTGCGGTTGGACGCTGACGCATTGGAGCGTCTCGACCGATCAGAAGGGCCGGCCGGAGGCATACCCGTTCTTCCGCCGCCGCGTGTAGCCGACGGCCGATGTTGGCACGGCAATGGCCCGACGGCGATCACACGCCTATCCCTCCCATCTGCTAGGGAAGTTGCTCGCGGAGAGCTAACCACTGATCAAGCTCTTGCCGTCGGCGTCGTCGACAGATAGTTACGGATGATCTGGGCCGGTGCCAATAGATTCTTGCACTGACGGAGGGCCCGAATTTCCGTGTGGGACCGCTGTTGCCAGTTGGGGGCCCACTCCGCGGCGTCTTCTCGTTGAAGAGGGAGGGCCGCAAGGATGTCCACGGCGAGGGCATCGGGGTTCAAGAGCGGTGAGCCCGTAGGGCCGAGGTCGTCGATCAGACATGCACGCAGGTGGAATCGGCTCATGTTGGCGGTGATGATGTCCAGCCCTGCGCCCTCGGCTCTGGCAAGCGCGTACATGGCCGTCTCCGCCCACATTCGCCGTCCTTCGCCCTGCTCAGGCTGACGGGCGTAGAAGTTGTTCAGCTCCCACACCGCGAGCCAGTAGTTGATGGGTCCAGAAGGATGGTCGACCACGAGATCACTTTCTCATGCGCGGCGCGCAAGCCTTCGCCTGCCTGATCATCCCGTCGCCGTCGACCCGCTCCTCGTCGAGCAGGGCGTACCCATCCGCGTCGTGCAAGAGATCCTCGGCCACGCCCGCGTCACGACCACCGAGCGGTACACCCACGTCGCCGGTCTCCAGGTCAAGGACGCGAGCGAGCGTATAGGCACCGCTGTCTGGGGAGACGACGACTAATCGCAACCCTCACGGCTCTGGAGATCGACAAAGCCCCCCTCGCTACGAAAGCGAGAGGGGCTTTGATCTGCGGAGGCTCGGGGATTTGAACCCCGGATGGGCGGTAAACCCAAACCGCATTAGCAGTGCGGCGCCATAGACCTGACTAGGCGAAGCCTCCCCGTTGGAGTTGCTCAGGACAGCGTACCGGCGATCGCGCAACGCGGCAAAGCGGAATCGCGACCGGGTTCGCCGGTCTGTCCGGCACGCCTCGTGAGTCACTCACTCCGACGATATGCGCAGGAAGTGCATGCCCCGTCCACCGGCACGCACGGTTGTCCCCAGCTCCATGCACAGCCCTTATCCACAAGCTGTGGACAAGGGCTGTGGTCAGGCTGTGGATACAGCGCGGCGGTCCTGCGACTCTCGCCGGGACCATACCGATCACGACCCGAAGGGCGGAGATCGGCTCAGGCCTTACGGATGGCCTCGCCCTCGATCTCGATCTTGACCTTCTTGCCGACCAGGACGCCGCCGGCCTCCAGGGCCTGGTTCCAGGTCAGGCCGAACTCCTCGCGGTCGATCTCGGTCTCGGCGGAGAAGCCGAAGATCTCCTGACCCCAGGGGTTGGTGGCGGCCCCGTTGAACTCGACCTTGAGCTCGACTTCCTTGGTCACGTCACGAATGGTCAGGTCGCCGACGAGCGTGAACTCATCGCCGGAGTGGTCCGTGATCCGGGTGCCGCGGAAGGTGAGCTCGGGGAACTTGTCGGCCGAGAGGAAGTCGTCGCTCCGCAGATGCGCGTCACGGTCGGCGACGCCGGTCTCGATGGTGCCGGTCTTGAGCATGGCCTCGACGGTCGACTCCAGCGGGTCCTCCGCGATCACGATCTTGCCGTCGAACTCGCCGAAGTGGCCGCGGACCTTGCTGACCATCATGTGCTTGACGACGAAGCCGACTCGCGTGTGGGCAAGGTCGAGTCCGAACTCACCAGGCGTGGGGATCTTGACGCCCTCCCACTCACGAACGCTCATTGCTGCCCTCCGAGGTAGTTGCGACGTGGATGTCTGCTACTACAACTATCTACAGGAGAACTATTCCGCATGTCAACTATCTGTCGTAGACTTCGACCATGGACCCTTTCGATGACCCTCGCCTCACAGCGATGGGCCTGCTGGCGGAGGTGTTCACCGGGCTGACCGGCAAGACGAACCCCACCTTCGCCGAAGCGGGCATCTCCGAGGTCGACTTCGAGACCCTCATCCGGCTGGCCCGCTCCCCGGAGCAGCGGCTGCGGATGAGCGACCTCGCCGCGCAGACGTCCCTGTCCACCAGTGGCATCACCCGCGTGGTCGACCGCCTCGAACGCGAAGGCCTGGTGGCCCGGCACCCGTGCGCCAGCGACCGACGTGCCTCGTACGCCGCCTTGACCGAAGCCGGCGCGGCACGCCTGGAGCAGGTGCTCCCCCAGCACCTCAAGGACATCGAGACCTGGTTCACCGGGCTGCTCTCCCCGGACCAACTCGACCGGTTCCTGGAGGCGCTGCGCGTGATCCGTGATGTCGTACGGCCCTGCGCCACCGCCGGCGTGCCGCGCAGGGCGCCCGCGAGTTGATCCGTACGCCGGGGGGCGATGCCCGTACGGGACGATCCCGAATTGCCGGAAAAAAGGGACAACAGAAGGGTGCGCCGCGCTGGCGAAAATCATGGATTTCTGATGGACTGCGTAATCCGAAGGCGCCCGCCGCAGTCAAGCACCGAGTCGCGCCCCACCGGCGACTCGCCGTCCCCCATCAAGCTTCTGGAGTCAGCCCGTGCGTTTCCCCCCGCGCGCCGCGTCCGCCGTACTCGCCTCTGTCGCCATCGCGGTTCCCCTCGCCGCCGCGAGCCCCGCGACGGCCGGGACCCGGCCGAAGAGCGTGCCCAAGGACGCGGTCGAGGTGACCGTGAAGAAGGTCATCGACGGAGACCAGTTCGAGGTCACCACCTCGAAGGGCGCGACCGTACGCGTCCGGCTGCGGGATGCCGACGCGCCCGACCCGGGCGTCTGCTGGTTCGAGGAGGCGTTCGCCCACCTGTCCGAACTGCTCCCCGCCGGCCGGCCGGCGTACCTTCAGCTTGAGCCGAAGCTGGAGGTCCAGGACGGCGCCTACCTCCTCTACGCCTGGTCGCCCAAGGGCGTCTTCGTCAATGGGGACCTGGTCAGGAACGGTTACGCGCAGATCGCGGCAGACTACATCGCGGGGAGCTACCCCGTACACCGGTACACGGCGTGGCAGGATGCCGAGCAGATGCGAGCCCAGGCCGATCGCCTGAGGATCTGGTCGGGGATCTGCCTGGCGCCCGACACCTACGACAGGCGCTATTCGATGGAGATCCCGCCGGGCACCGACCAGGACCAGAGCGGCCTCGCCGTGTCACCGGTCGAGCCGACGGGCCCCTCGCCCGAGGTGTACGAATTCCCGGAGCTGTCCCCGCTGCTGGAGACCGGCGCCGACGACCTGCGGACCCCACCCCCGACGACCGGCCAGTCACCGGCCCCCGAGGCCACGCCGAACCCGCAGCCGGACGGAACCGGCGATGACCCACGGTTCGGGACCTGCGAAGAGGCGATCCAGCACAACTACGGCCCCTACCGGCGCGGGATCGACCCCGAGTACGACTGGTACATCGACAGGGACGGCGACGGCATCGTCTGCGAACGGTGACGATCGACCACGGAAGCCGGGCACCATGGGTTTCGACCGCCTGAAGCGAGGGATGGCGGGCCGGTTCACCGGGGCTCGGCGGCCGACACCACCAGGTCGCCGCGGAGCTTGGCCATCCCCCGGGAGACCGTGCTCTTGACCGTGCCCACGCTGATCCCGAGCGTTCTGGCGATCTCGGGCTCGGTCATGTCCTCGTAGTAGCGCAGCACGATGGCGGTCCGCTGCCTGGCAGGGAGCCGGGCGAGCGCCTGCTCAAGTTCGTCGTGCCAATGCCGCGGGTCGTGCTGGGGCGGCGCCTCGGGAAGCTCCTCCGAGGGGAACTCCTCAAACCTGCGCCGCCGCCACCAGGAGATGTTGATGTTCACCATGGTCCGTCGCACGTAGCCGTCGAGGGACGATCGGTCCTTGATCCGGTCCCAGGCCAGATATGTCTTCGTCAGGGCGGACTGCAGCAGGTCCTCGGCGTCGCTGGGGTTCCCCGTGAGCTGGTTGGCGACCCGCAGCAGAGCCGTCCCACGGGACAGGACGTACGTGCGGAACTCCTCGTGCTCCACGATCATGCGATCACCAGCCTGGCCTGGAGGGCGTGTCGTGCCAGAATCGCAGCCCAGCCCTGGGATCCGGCTGAACCGTGATCCTGGTTTCGCACCGCCATCGGCAAAGATCACACAAGCTCGGCGGTGGGTTCCTCGGCGACGCGGACGGGCCGCGGACGGATTTTGCCCCGAAGCGGGAGATAACACGTTGCACCGGGAGGAGGAATGTTTCTCCCCCGACTGTTTCTCACCGATGGATCCATCCGTGCCAGACCGGGCGGCATGTGAAGGTAGAAACGGGAGGGGCGATGCCGTACCGGGATGTGGAGCGAAGACGAATGCTGGCGGCGGCCGCGCTGGGCCGCGACCTCCGGCCTCCGGCCCCAAAGCTCGACGGGCTCGACAGACGGGACGGACCGGACAAGCGGGATGGTAACGCCGGAAATGAGAGCACCGGGGAGGGGGCAGCCGGGAGTCCCGGCGCGGGAAGCGAGGTACGGCTCCTCGCGGTCAGCGGTCGCGTCCTCGACATCAGCCCGCACCTGATCATCCTTGAGGACGACGCGGGGGAGGAACGTCGGCTGGTCGTCGCTCCCCGGGCGACCGCGTGGCGGGGGGCATCGGTGCCGCCCGCCGATCTCCCCGTCGGGGCCCGGGTCGTCATCCGGGCGCTGCGATCCGGCACGGTCGCCGAGCGGATCTGGGCTGACATCACCCGAATCACCGGGATCATCCGTGACGTACGCGGCAGCCGGGACCTCACGATCGAGCTCGATGGCGGCGCGCATCGGAGAACGCGCTCGATCGTGGTCCCCTACCGCTTCTCCGGCAGGATCCGGGTGCGGCATCCGCAGCTCGCGCCCGGCTACCTCTTCGACGCGATCGGTGTGCTGGACGACGGCACCGCGCTGGCACATCTGCCGGCGACCTCGCAGCCGCCTTACCATGCGCGGGCCGTGCCGCCGCCGTCCGCGACGTACGGCGGGGCGCAGTCGAAGATCTCCGGCGCTGCCGTGTGGGCCGACCTCGATGAGTACGGCGTGGCCTATCCGATGCTGGAGGCGGACGACGTCGGCTGCGACGACGTCGGTCTCTCCTGCGCCGGCCTGCCGTACCTCGCACTCGGTTCCATGCTCGAGGTGCGCAACGTGTGCGACGGCCGGGCAGGTGTGCTGCCCATCGTGGGCTGCGGGTGCGTGGCCGGGCGGTTCTGCGACCGATGCCTGGAATGCGGCACCTCGCCGCGCGGGAGGCTCGTGGAGTTGTCCCCCGCGGCGTACGTCGAACTCGGTGGAGACTTGACCAAGGGCTGTTTCAACGCCCGCATCGGATTGGGGTGAACGGTGCTTCCAACGCTTTCCGGGCTTCCAACGCTTTCCGGGCTTGCGGGCCTTGATGTCGTCGCGACGGCCGCCCTGCCGATCCTGGTGGTGGTGCTGGCCCTGGGCGGAGTCGCCAAACTGGCCATGATCGCCCGCCATCGAGAGGGGTCGGCCGAGGTCTCTCCGGGCTCACTGAGCCGCCTCGGGCCGGCGGCGCTCGTGCCGGAGCGGTTCGCGACCCCGATGACGATCCTCTGCGCGGCGGCCGAGTTCGTGTTCGCCGCCGGACTGGTGTTCGTCGATCACCCCGCCGCGCGCTGGCCGTCGGTGGCGTTCTTCGCGGTCGCGACGTACGTCCTGCTGGATCTGCGCCGTCGCCGGCCCGATGTCGGATGCGGCTGCTTCGGAGAGGTCAGCTCGGCACCGATCGGACTGCGGTCCATCGGGCGGACCACGGCCCTGACGGCGATGGCGGTCATCGTCGCGCTGGAGCACGTCACCTGGGCCGATGCGTTGTCGGCCTTGTCATCAAGAGCCCCGGTGGCTCCGGCGGGTGTCTGGCTGGGCGGCCTCGTGATGCTGCTGCTCGTCCTGTCTCCCGAGATCGATGCCGCCGTGGCCCGGCTGCGTCACCGCCTGCCGTGCGAGCAGCGCCCGCAGCCCGCCGCCCGGGCCCTGGCCCGCCTGAAGACCAGTACGGCATGGCGGACGCATAGCGGGATGCTGGAATCAGACGAACCCACCGACACCTGGCGTGAGCTGTGCTGGCGGTTCTTCGTCTTTCCAGGGAGAGACGGCATCGAGGTCGTGTTCGCCGTCCAGCTGGACGGCCGCCGCCCGACCGTCCGGGCCGCCGTCGTCACCGACGACGATCAGCCGCTCCCCTCTCTGCGGGAATCTATGCCTGTATCGGTCTGAGGCTATACAGGCATAGATTCCCGCATCGAGGCGCCGGACGTGCCGGAATTCAGCTCTCTACGGCTCTCTAGCTTCCCCTCTAGAAAGCCGTAGAGAGGTCTATGGGGTCCCCAGGAATCAGGAGACTGGTCTAGATCGGCTGGGCACGGAGGAACCTCCCGAAGTGGGGGACGGTGAACCCGATCAGCCCACGCTCCGCGCTGTAGATCAGCCCCTTCTTGATGAGGCTGTCCCGGGCCGGAGACAGGCTGGACGGCTTGCGGCCGAGCGACACCGCGACGTCGGCCGTCGGCACCGGATCGTCACCCAACTGGGCCATCGCATGCATGTAGTCACGCTCGGCCGGCGTCGCCCGCTCATACCGGCTGCCGAAGAAGCCGACGGCGAGTTCCTCCTCCGCCTCCGGGGCCGACACCCTGATGTCATCGGCCGTGATCGGGCTGCGTGGCGCGAGATCCCAGGCGACTTTGCCGTACGCCTGGACGAAGTAGGGATAACCGTCGGCCGCCTCGTAGAGCGCGTCGAGCGCGTCAGGGGTGAACTCGACCTCCTCGCGGGCAGCGGGGACGATCAGCGCCAGATCCGCGGCATCCCGATCCAGCCGGTCGATCCGGGCATATCGGAATAACCGCTCCGAGTAGCTCTTGCTGGCCGACAGCACACTCGGCAGGTGCGGCAGACCGGCGCCGACCACGATCAGCGGCCCCCCGATCTGGGACAGCTCATGACAGGCCGCGCACAGGGCCGAGACGTCCGGCGCCCGCACGTCCTGCATCTCGTCGATGAACAGTGCGATGCCGACGCCGAGATCGGTCGCGACACCGGCGGCGTCGACGAACAGCTCGGTGAGATCGATCTCCAGGTCACCCGAGTCGGCCCGGCCCCGGGAGGCCGGCACGTCGATGGCGGGCGACCAGTGGGAGGCGCCCTTGGCCGCGGCCGGGTCGCGCATCGCGAACGCCTTGAGCACGCCGAGGAACTCCTCGATGCGTTCGGGCGCCCGGTGCCGGGGGGCGAGCTCCCTCGTGGCCATGTGCAGCGCGGCGGCGATCGAGCGGCGGATCGACTGGTCCGGCCTGGCCTCGATCTTTCCGGTGCCCCACAGCCGCTGCATGGCCATGGACTTGAACGTGTTGAGCAGGACGGTCTTGCCGACGCCGCGCAGACCGGTCAGCACCATGCTCCGCTCCGGGCGGCCGCGGGCCACCCGTTCGAGCACGATCTCGAACTGCTGCAACTCACGGTCGCGCCCCGCGAGCTCCGGAGGCCGTTGGCCCGCGCCGGGGGCGTAGGGATTGCGCACGGGGTCCATGCTCTCGGACTTTATGACGCCGTATAGCGGTCGCCCTAGATTTCCGTAGAAAGCGCTACGGCGTGTCGCGGGCGACGATCGGCGCGGAGCACACCGTTCGGGAACATCAGGGGCGAGAGCCGAATCAGCGGGAATTCGGGGAGACGGGACGGTGAGGGCGGGTGCGCAAGCCGTCGGCACAGCCATGGAACCACCCCTCAACAGTCAGAACGTGGACCGAACCTCTGTTCGACCCGTTGCCCACGACTGTAGCGCGTCCTCGAACACACGCGCGACGCTTTCTGGGGAAAATCCCTAAGCGATCTCGGCGGTGAACTCCCAGGTCAGACGATCTTTCAGGCTTCCGGCCCCCGCCTCGCGTCAGGTGATCTCCACCACCGGGAGCCGTACACCGGGGTCGGCCGAGACGACCGCGGACAGGCGCTGCCGTGCCAGCGCCGGCCACGCCTGGACCGCGCAGAAGGGCGCGCACTGATCCCGATCCGAGCGGGTGCCGACATGGACGCAGCACTGCACGAGACGCTCCTCGATCATGGTGGACATGTCCATGAACGGCTTGATCGTGATGCGGACGATCCGCTCGCCGAGCAGCCGGCGCAGGCGACGGCGGCGGCCCGGCAGCGCCGAGGACACGAGCGTCAGCAGCGTCGGCAGGCCGAGGTCGCAGTTCCCGCCAATGGTCCGCCAGAGCTTGCCGATCTCGGGATGCGACAGCGACGACTGCTCCGACAGCAGGCCGAGCAGCGACTCCTGTACGGCGAGGCGCAGCTCGCGTGGGATCTCCGAGTCGGCGATCCGGTTGGCCACCAGACCGAGGTGCCCCTTGAGGCGATCATGGCCGATCAGCGCGGTCAACGACCGCCACCGGTCCGCGTCGTCACGGATCAGGTAGCCGACCGAGCAGCAGTGGGGATGCGAGCAGGGCAGCGCGGTGAGGTCCCGCCAGGTCACCAGCCCGTCCGTCTGCGGGCCGAGCCGCTTGAGCACGCCCGTGTGGGTGAGCCGGTCCATCGGGTCGATCGTCCCCGATCTCCCGGAGCCGAACTGCGGCTGGATGGACACGCCGCCGACGAAGGGGGTGTCGAGGGCGAGCCGCACCACGTCACCGATCTCCCCGTCGTTCACGCCAAGGGCGGCGGTCATGACCAGCGTGGTGAAGATCTCCCGCTCCGACAGCCGCCGCAGCGCGTCGGCCTTGAACCGCCGCAGGTCACCCCCGCGATGATGGCGCGACGCCTCGGCCGACACGCCGTCGTACTGCAGGTAGATCTCGACCCGCTCCCGATGCCCGGCCAGCAGGTCGAGCAGCGCGTCGTCCTTCGCGATGAGCAGCCCGTTGGTGTTGATCAGAATGCGAGTGATCGGCCGGGTCGCGAGCTCGGCCAGCAGCTCGGGCAGATCGGGGTGCAGGGTGGGTTCGCCGCCGCTCAACATCAGCACGTCGAGCCGGCCGTCCTCCCGTGCGAGCCGCTGGTCGACGTTGGCCAGGATCTCCGCCACCGGCACGACCCCGCGCAGATCGGGCGACGACTCGGTGAAGCAGGTGGGGCAGCGCAGGTTGCACACCTCCGCGACATCCTCGAGCAGGATGCAGGTGTGCTGGGTCTGCATCTCCGGCAGCCCCCGCAGGTACGCCATGGGAACCGGGTCGAAGTTCCCGGGGACGTCGGGCCGGTGCGCCTTCGTGGGTGCGGTCCACTCCTCCAGGTAGGCGAGGATCTCCGGGTCCTCGTCGTAGAGGGTCCGGACCAGGCCGTGTGTACGGCAGCCGCGCTCCAGATAGACCCGGTCATCCCTGACGGCCAGCCACCCCGACAGACGAGCGACGTCCGGGAGCGGACGGTCCGGACACTCGTCGTGGCAGCGCGGGCAGAACGCGTTGACGTAGCGCAGGATCCGGTCTCCACGGAGAGACATTCCAGTGGTCAAAACATGCCGTCCGTGTAGATCGAGGGGTTGACACCGGTGCAGAACCCGGCGGAGATGATGGACATCAGCGCCCAACCGATCATCAGGCCGAGGCCGAGGCCCTTGCTCCACGGCCTGCGTAGCAGGATCAGCAGGATGCCGCCCCCGATCGCGATGGCCGCGAGGAGCACCGCCCCGATCCCGACGATCAGTAGTTCGTTGTCACGCATCGCATTGGCCACGCCGAGCGTGAACAGAAACCCGGCCACGTTGATGACCGCGAACATGGCGATGCCGACGAACGTCAGCCCGATGACGACGCCGATGGAGGAACCCGCCGGTGGCGGTGGCGGCCACCCGGGCGGACCGGGCGGACCGGGAGGAGGCGGCGGACCGGGAGGTGTGTTCATCGAATCTCCTGACGAAGGGTCGCGCTGTCATCCGCGCTGTCATCCGCGCCGTCTTCAGGGAAGGCGTCACCATCGGAGTGGGGCCGCGATCGCTTCCCTGCGCCCGAACCGATCGCGAGCAGGCGATCGTAGAACCCGCTGCGGTAGCCGTACCGGAGCCGAATCGCGACGAGCGCGAGCCCGGGGAGGAGGAACCACTGCGGGCGGGTCAGATCGAGCCACACCGTCTCGTTGGCCCGGGTGAACTCCACGAGGAACCGGAACCCGGCGTACGCCGCGACATAGAGGGTGAACAGCTCCCCGGGACGGTTCACCCGGCCGCGCGCCCACAGCAGCGCCGCGAACACGGCGAACTGGAAAACGATCTCGTAGAGGAACGAGGGGTGCATGGTCTGCCCCGCCAGGCAACCCGGGCATTCCGGCACCGACGCCGGAGCTCGGATCCCCCACGGCAGGTCTGTGGGACGGCCCGGGGCCTCAGTGAGGAAACAGCCGATCCGGCCGACGGCCATGCCGAGCGCGACCGCCGGAGCGAACAGGTCGCCCGTCTTCTCCCGATATCCGATGAGCCTTTTGGCGATCAGCACGCCGACGTACGCGCCGGTCAGTCCACCCAGAACGCTGCGGGAGCCGAACATCCACGCTTCCAGGAGCGTCGGGTTGAGCGCCGGGTTGAGATGCTCGGCCCATCCGGACAGACGCATCCCGATCGCACCGCCGACCAGGGCACCCGCGACCGCGAACAGCGGCTCCTCCCGAAGCGCGCCCCTGCGCCGCGCCTCCAGAACGAACACCACGCTCGCGACGATGACCCCGAGCGCCACGAAGAAGTCGTGGGCCGGCACGGTCAGCGCGCCGAAGCGCAGCTCTGAGATCACGACGCCACGATAGCGGCCCCCTCCGACGTTTCCGTTCCCCGATTTCCGCAGATGGCTCCGCCTCCTCCCGGACATGAGCATCGACCGGCAACTGCAAGATCACGGTCGATGAAATGCCTGGCCAGCGGCACAACGTGCGAGTTTCTGCAAGATCACGCACGGGAATCCCCTGGTCGCGAGGGGTGACTGCGAGAAACTGCAAGATCACGCGGGAGGGGGGCGGGGGGCGCGGGGGTTGCGAAGGAGCGCGGAGGCGGGCGGAGGTAGCGTGCCTCTATGGCTTGTTTACGGAATCCCAGGTCAGCGGTGATCGCGATGGCCATCGTGGGCGTAACGGCCTGCACCGCTACGGCCTGCACTGCGGGAGACGCCGAACCCGCAGCCAGGACCTCTGTCACCACAGCCTCACCCGCCGCTGTTTCTTCCGTTGTCACCGTCCCTCCGGACCAGACACCGACGTCATCTCCGACCTCATCGCCGTCGCCCGCGACGCCGGCCGAGACGCCGTCGGCCGCGGCCGAGCCACCCGAGTTCTCGGCAAAGATCAGCAAGGTGTCCCGGGCCGAGGTTCCGCACTCGTGGCGGCCGAGTTGCCCGGTGCCACTCAGTGGGCTCCGGAAGATCACCATGACCTACTGGGGCCTCGACGACCGGGCCCACACTGGCGAGATGGTGGTGAACGCGGCCGTCGCCGAGGACGTCGCCTCGGTCTTCCGGAAGCTGTACGACCAGCGGTACCCGATCCGGCGGATGGAGCTGGTCGACGCGTACAAGGGCAGCGACTACGACTCCATCGATGCGGGCAACACCTCGGCCTTCAACTGCCGGAGCGCGACCGGCTCGGGCAACTGGTCGGAGCACGCCTACGGCCGGGCGATCGATCTCAACCCGCTCGAGAATCCCTTCGTGTACGCCGACGGCTCGCATGCCCACTCGAACGCCGACAAGTACGTCGACAGGCCGAAGAAGCCCGGAGTGATCCACGCCGACGACAAAGTGGTGCGAGCGTTCGAGGAGATCGGCTGGGGCTGGGGCGGCTACTGGTCCAGCTACAAGGACTACCAGCACTTCTCGAAATCAGGGCACTGACCCGTCAATCAGGCGCCCAGTCCGGCACCACACTGATGTCATGCCGATCGGCATGACTCCGCGCCCGAGCCTCTCGCCGTCCCTTACCGGCGGCGGCACTTCATCGCATCCCGATCCTGATCGGATCGGAAATCGCAGGCTCAGAAATCGCAGCCTTGGGAGGCCTGCTCCGCCCGACGCCTTCGCTGTTTCCAGCCGCGCCGCAATTCCCAACCTTCTTGTACGGCCATGCCATACAAAAGCGCGATGCGTGCAAGATTGCCCGATAACCCCAATTTTGGCCGATAACCGCGATGGCCACGAATCAATCAAGCGATCAGCCGATAGTGCCAAATCGGTGCGCCGCTTCCGCTGCGTGGCACCTTCCGGCCATAGAACGGGACCTGCCATCTCTACAGGAGGTCCCATTGCTTACGCACTGGACGAGAAAGTCCATCAATGACAACGGCCGGGAAGCAACGGCCATGCCGCGACGGAGAAGCTGGAAAGCTCGCGTCCGGGCGGCCGTGGCCGCCGCCGCCATCGCGATCGGCCTGACTCCGGCGGCGGCCCTGCCCACGGGAACCGCCGCCGCGGACACCGCCCCGGCCCGACAGCAGCAGACCGTGACCGCCTATGTGTCCAACGCCCTCCCCGGTACCGTGCTCGCGTACAACACCTTGACCAACACGCTCATCAAGACCATCCCCGTCGGGACCAGCCCGGACGGGATGGCGAGCACGCCCGACGGCACCCGCGTCTATGTCGCCAACATCGTTTCCAACGACGTATCGGTGATCGACACGGCCACCAACACCGTCGTCGCCACCATCCCGGTAGGGACCCGCCCCATCGACGTGGCGGTCTCACCCGACGGCACCCGCGCCTACGTCGCCAACTCCGCCTCCAACAACGTATCGGTGATCAACACTCGCACCAACACCGTCGTCGCCACCATCACCGTCGGCACCGGCCCGGAAGGAGTAGCCATCTCGCCCAGCGGTCGCCGCGCCTTCGTCGCCAACACCTTCTCGAACACCGTCTCGGTGATCGACACGAGCAGCAACACGGTCGTCACCACCATCGCCGTGGGCACCAAGCCCATCGGTGTGGCGGTCACGTCGGGCAACTTCGTCTTCGTGGCCAACTCCGGCTCCAACACCGTCTCGGTGATCGACGCCGACAGTGACACCGTCGTCGCCACCATCACCGTCGGCGCCGCGCCCGACCGCGTGGCGGCCACGCCCGACGGTGGCTTCGTGTATGTCACCAACTCCGACTCCAGCACCGTCTCGGTGATCGACACGAGCACCGACACCGTCGTCGCCACCATCCCCGTCGGGGCCTCTCCCATGGGAGTGGCGATCACGCCCGACGGCACCCGCGCCTACGTCGCCAACTTCGTTTCCAACACCGTCTCGGTGATCAACACTCGCACCAACACCGTCATCGCCACGCTGACAGGGGGAGGCTTTCCCACCGGTGTGACCGTGGCGCGCGTCCGCACGCAGGTCAGCCCGCAGGTCATCCCACAGCGGCCCGGCGCCGCCGCCGGCGTGGACGGCGTCGTGGACCAGAGCATGGGCCGAGTGGGGGCGCCGAGCACGGCCCGCCTTCTCGCCCACCGTCACCCCGGTGCCGCCACACACCACCGCACGAAGGCGCACAGGGCCCACCACACCCGGCGACCCACTACGGCGAAGGCCGCCGACCCGGGCCGGTGAGTACGACCACGGCTCGGTAGCCGGTACCGGGCGCAGGTGAAAGCAGTGCCCGGGGAACACAGCACCCATGAAGTACGGAGCCCCGGCGGAGTTCGCATCGCACGACTTCCGCCGGGGCCTTCGGCATTTCCGGCCGCGCCCGAAGCTCTCAGCAGCCTTGTACGGCTATGCCGTATAAGCACCAAATCCGGAAATATCGCGTTAATTCCGTTCGGCGGCTCCGCGTCGGACCAACGGTCGGGAGTCAGTCAAGCAGCCAGCCGGGAGCGCCAAATATCGCGGCGCTTGCGGTCCCGGCACTTCCAGAAGCCGGATCGTCAAATGTCGCATTAGCGCATTCTGTGGCAATCAGTCGGCGTTCTCGCCAGGAATCAATCAAGTGGTCAGCTGAAAGTGCCAAGTCGGTGCGCCGCTTCCGGTGCGTGGCGCTTTCCGGCCATAGAACAGGACCTGCCATCTCTTCGGAAGGTCCCATTGCTTATGCGCTGGACGAAAAAGTCCACCCATGACAACGGCCGGGAAAACCCGGCCACGCCGCGCACGCGGAACTGGAAGACCCGCGTCCGGGCGACCGTGGCGGCGGTCGCCGTGGCGGTCGGCCTGGCGCCGACCGCCGCCCTGCCCGCCGCGGCCACCACCGCGGCGGCGCAGCAGCAGGCACGCCAGGTCACCTACGTGGCCAACACCAACTCCAACACCGTCTCGGCGATCAACGTCAGGAACAACACGGTCATCGCGACCATCCCCGTGGGCACCGCTCCCATCGGGGTGGCGACCACGCCGGACGGCACCCGCGTCTACGTCACCAACGCTCTTTCCAGGAACGTGTCGGTGATCAACACTGCCACCAACGCCGTCATCGCCACCATTCCCGTCGAAGTCAACCCCGTCGGAGTGACGGTCTCGCCCAACGGCAACCGCGCTTACGTGGTCAACAACGGCTCCAACAACGTGTCAGTGATCGACACCGCCGCCAACACGGTCATCACCACCGTCACCGTCGGGACCGCCCCCGCCGCGGCGGCGGTCACGCCCAACAGTCGCTTCGTCTATGTGACCAACACCGGGTCGAACAACGTATCGGTGATCAACGCACGCACCAACACCGTCGTCACCACCATTACCGTCGGAACCACCCCCTCGGGAGTGGCGATCACGCCCGACAACTTCGTCTACGTGAGCAACGCGGGGTCGAACAACGTCACGGTGATCGACGCGGACACCAACGCCATAGTCACCACCATTACCGTCGGAACCAGGCCCGCGGTCGTGGCGGTGGAGGTCACGCCGGATGACGGCACCTTCGTCTGGGTCGCCAACAACGGGTCGAACAACGTCTCCGTGATCGACACGGACACCAACACCGTCGTCGGCACCGTCCCCGTCGGGACCAATCCCCTCGGGGTGGCCGTGGCGGTCACACCGAACGGCGACTTCGTCTACGTCACCAACAACGGATCGAACAACGTCACGGTGATCGACGCGAACAGGCTCATGGTCCTCACCACCGTCACTGTTGGCAACACCCCCAGCGGCGCGGCAGTCGCCAATGTCCAGGGCGCGCAGGAGCAGGCAGCAGGCGCCGGCGTGGATGGCGTCATCGACAACATCATGGGCTGACACCGCTTCAAGCACCTGGCTGCGGCAACGGTCGCCGGGCGGCTCGTGATCAAGACGAGGGACCGGTAGACCGTATAGAGAACAGTTGAACAACCGTGAACAACAGGGCCTCCGGTGGAATTCGCATCGTCGACTTCCGCCGGGGGCCTCCGGCGTTTCCGGCCACACCGAGATTCCCGCCGTTCTCGTACGGAAATTCCGTACGAGAACGTGATGCAAGTGAAATGGCACGACAGTCACCGTTCTATGCCGAAGGCCGGAATGATGACCACGAATCAATCAAGCGATCAGCCGGGAGTGCCAAATCTCTGCGCCGATCCCGGACCATGTCACCTTCCAGACATAGAACAGGACCTGCCATCTCTACGGGAGGTCCCATTGCTTACGCGCTGGACGAGAATGTCCACTGACGACGACGCCCCGACGACCCCGGGCACACCACGAAAGCGGAACTGGAAGACCTGCGTCAGGGCGGCCGTGGCGGCGGTCGCCCTGGCCGTCGGCCTGGCGCCCATGGCGGCCCTGCCCGCCGCATCGGCCGCCGAGCCGACCGCCTCGGCGGCCCAACAGGCAAATGAGGTCGCCTACGTGGTCACCTCCACGATTCCCGTCGGCAGCGTGTCGAAGATCGACACGCGCACCAACACCGTCATCGCCACCATCGCCGTCGGGAACGACCCCTTCGGGGTGGCGATCACGCCCGACGGCACCCACGGCTATGTCACCAACAGTCGCGCCGACTTCGTTTCGCTGATCAACACGATCACCAACACCAGCATCGACATCATCCCCGTCGGCCACATCCCGGAAGGGGTGGTGATCACTCCCGACGGCGGCCGCGTCTACGTCGCCAACAACGGCTCCAACAACGTGTCGGTGATCAGCACCGCCAGCAACACGGTCGTGGCCACCATCCCGGTCGGGAACTCCCCCGAGGGGATGGCGATCTCACCTGACGGGACCCGCGTCTACGTCACCAACACCTTCTCCGACAACGTGTCGGTGATCGACACCGCCACCAACACCGTCGTCGCCACCATCGGCGTCAGGCAGTTCCCGACCATGATGACGGTCGCGCCCAACGGCGCCCGCGCCTACGTCACCAACTTCCAGAGCAACAACGTGTCCGTGATCGACACCGCCACCAACAGGAACGTGCGCACCATCCCCGTCGGGGAGAACCCGGTGGGAGTGGCGGTCGCACCCGACAGCAAGACCGTCTACGTCACCAACCTGGCGACGAGCGACGTGTCGGTGATCGACGCCGACACCAACACCGTCGTGGCCACCATCCCCGTCGGGAACTCCCCACGCGGGGTGGCGTTCACACTCGACGGCACCCGTGCCTACGTCACCAACTCCGCCTCCGCCGGCGTATCGGTGATCGACACCGCCAGCAGGACCGTCATCACCACCGTGACCGTCGACGCCCCTTCCGCTGTCACCGTGGCGCTCCTGCCCGGACCGCAGCCCGGACCACAGCCCGGACCGCAGCCGCGCGCCGCCGCCGGGATCGATGCCGGCGTTGACCAGAGCATGGGTCGCGTGGGGGCGCCGACCCGACGCGGCGAAGCCGCCGGAGCAGGTCGATGAGCATGACCACCGCCCGGTAGACCGGGCCGGGCGCAGGGGAAACCAGCGCCTGGGGAACGCGGCACCCATGAGGTACGGGCCCCCGGCGGAGTTCGCGTCGTCGAACTCCGCCGGGGGCCTTCTCGACATTTCGACATTTCCGACAGCAGGGGATGCCTCCCGCGAACAGCCCCCCTTCATCCCGCATATTGCTGTATTTCATGGTGATGCAGGTGAGATGAGGCGATATTTTCATCTAGAGACGGCTAGCCGGAATGGCAGAATGGTGGCCAGGAATGGATAAAGCGATCAGCCGGGAGTGCCAAACCGGTGTGCCGCTGCCGGTGTGTGACACCGTCCGGACATAGAACAGGACCTGCCATCTCTACGGGAGGTCCCATTGCTTACATTCTGGACGAAAAAGTCGACCCATGACGACAGCCGGGAAAATCCGGCCATGTCGCAGAAGCGGAACTGGAAGGCCCGCGTCCGGGCAGCGGTGGCGGCCACGGCCATCGCGGTCGGCCTGGCACCGTTGGCCGCCCTGCCGGCTGGCGCGGCCACGATGGCCACGATGGTCAAAATGGCCACGACGGCCCCGGCTGCCGCAGTCGCCGCCGAGGCGACCGCGAGTGTTACAGAGCAGGCGCGACAGGTCACCTACGTGGCCGACTTCGGCTCGAACACCGTCTCGGTGATCAATGCCCGAAACAACAGGGTCATCGCCACGATCTCCGTCGGCACCGGCCCTGTCGGGGTGGCAGTCACGCCGAACGGCAACCGCGCCTACGTCACCAACTTCGAATCCGACAACGTCTCGGTCATCGACACCCGGACCAACACCGTCATCGCCACGATCCCCGTCGGCAACAATCCCCGCGGGGTCGCCGTCACACCGAGCGGCAACCGGGTCTACGTCACCAATCAGGGCTCGGACAACGTCTCGGTGATCGACACCGCCACCAACACCGTGCTGACCACCATGTTCGTCGGAGACGCCCCCGAAGGTGTGGCCGTCACGCCGAACGGTACCCGGGCCTACGTCGTCAGCAGCGGCGACAACACGGTCTCCGTCATCGACACCGCGGCCAACACACTCGTCGACATCATCCGGGTCGGAACCGACCCCAGGCAGGTGGCGATCACGCCGAACGGCAACCGCGCGTACGTCACCAACAGCGGCGACAACACGGTCTCCGTCATCGACGCCGCCACCGACACGGTCACCCGCACCATCGACCTCCTCTGCGGCAGCGGCCCCGTCGGAGTGGCGGTCTCACCCGGCGGCAAGCTCGTCTACGTCACCAGTCCTCAACCCGGCGCCGCACCCGGCGTCGTCTCCGCCATCGCCACCGCGACCGACGCGGTCATCTCCATGATCCCGGTCGGAAACGATCCCAACGGAGTCGCCTTCACAGCCGATGGGGCGCGCGCCTATGTGGCCAACTCCGGTTCGAACAACGTCTCCGTGATCGACACCCGCACCAACCTGGTCGCCACCACCGTCGCCGTCGGGAACTTCCCCGAGGGAGTGGCGGTGAAGCGCATCCGCGCCGTGCCGCCCCAGCCGCCCGTCGCCCGGCGACCGGCAGCGGTCAAGGGTGACACGACCAACGCCGACTGACGACTGACATCACGAGACCGGAGGACCCCGGCGGAGTTCGCGTCGTCGAACCGGGGGCCTCCGGCATTTCCGACCGAAAAGACCTTCCCGCACGTTCTTGTCGGTTTATGCCGTACTTCTCCGGATGTGAGCTCGGAAGCCCATGGCGTACCCGCGAATTACGCGGCGATTCAACCTGAATGATGACCAGGAATGCATCAAGGGAGCAGCCGAGAGCACCAAATCGGTGTGCCGATTCCGGGAGAAGCCGACCTTCGGACGTAGAACGGGACCCTGACAGCTCTATGGGAGGTCCCATTGCTTACCCGCTGGACGAGAAAATCCACGAATATCGCCGGCCCCGAAGTGACAGAAGCGGCGGACCCGCCGCGGAGGCGGAGGTGGCGGGCAGCGGCCACCACAGCGGCCACCGCGGCGGCCATCGTGCTCGGCCTGGCGCCGCTGGCGGCCCTGCCCGCCGGTGCCGAAACCGGTGCCGAAACCGCGGCGCAGGGGACACGGCAGATCGCCTACGTGGCCGACTCGAACGCGAGCAACGTGGCGGTCATCGACGTCGCCACCAACACCGTGACCACCACCATCCCCGTCGGGACCAGCCCCGACGGGGTGGCGGTCTCGCCCGACGGCACCCGCGCCTATGTCGCGAACAGCGGCTCGGACGACGTCTCGGTGATCAACACCCGGACCGACGCCGTCATCGCCACCATCCCCGTCGGAAACAGCCCGTTCAAGATCGCGATCACACCGGAGGGCGCCCGCGCGTACGTCACCAACTTCGCGTCCGACAACGTGTCAGCCATCGACACGGCGGCCAACACCGTCGCCGCCACCATCCCGCTCGGGGCCGGGACCAATCCTCAGGGGGTGGCGATCACACCGGACGGCACACGTGCCTACGTCGCCGACTCCGGTGCGAGCACCGTCTCCGTGATCGACACGGCCACCAACACCGCGACCGGCACCATCCCGATCGGCGCCGGAACCATTCCGGTCGATGTGGCGATCACGCCCGACGGCGCCCGCGCCTACGTCACCGACGTCGGCAAGAACAGCGTGTCGGTCATCGACACGGCCACCGACACCGTGACCACCACCGTCCCCGTCGGGGCCGATCCCAAAGGGCTGGCGATCACACCGAACGGCGGCCGCGTCTACGTGGCGAACAACGACTCGAACAACGTGTCAGTGATCGACACGGCCACCGACACCGTCATCGCCACCGTCCCCGTCGGGACCGCCCCGCTGGACGTGGCGGTCACCCCGGACGGCGCCCGCGCGTACGTCACCGACTTCGCGTCCGACAACGTGACGGTCATCGGCACCGCCGCCAACACCGTCCTCGCGACCGTACCGACGGGAGCCAGGAGCGGACCCGTCGGCGTGGCCGTGGCCCGCGTCACCGAGGTGACTCCTCGGCCGCAGCCGCGTAGGCCCCGGATCAAGGCCAGGGTGGACCAGGAGATCGCGGGCGGCGAAGCCCGACCGGCCCAGATCATCGAGACGGGTCAGTTCGCCGAGGCGGGTCGGCGGGTCGAACAGTGGCAGGCCCCGCATTGGAGAATCGTCTCCGAGAACAGTTGGACAGGCCGCTCGGTCACAGGCCGGTAGTCGCTGTCTCTCGTGTCCGCACCCAGCGCGCATGAGGCGTACGGCCCCCGGCGGAAGTCGCGTCGCCGGCTCTGCCGGGGCCATACCGTACAGCCACGCCGTACGTCTGGCCGGGCGAAACGGAGAAAAAGAACAGCGCCCGCTCCTCCGGCCGGAAGGAGGCGGGCGCGTGTCGCCGCATATGACAGCTCCTGATTCACCGAAAACGAGGGAATCACGAGTGAGGTTGTCACAACCTAATGGTCCCGGGGCCGGCCAAACGGCGGAACCGCTCACCTATTCATAACGATCGGCAATCAGGCTCGTCACGCCCGCCGCGCTCGCAGGGCAAGATAGGGCCCATGGTGGCGAAGGACGGAGACGGCTGGGCCCTGTGTTCTCGTGGACACCGGCACTGGGGTCTGCACGGGGCGGCCGGTCTGCTCGCCGTCCATCACACGCTCGACGGCATGCCGTACGTCCTGCTGCAGAAGCGCGCCTGGTGGAGCCATCACGGCGGAACCTGGGGGCTGCCGGGCGGCGCGTGTGACAGCCATGAGGACGCGATCAGCGGCGCGCTGCGCGAGGCGCACGAGGAGGCCGCGCTGACGGCCGATCTCGTCCGCGTCCAGGGCCTGTACGTCGACGATCACGGCGGCTGGTCGTACCAGACAGTGATCGCCCAGGCGGAGGGCCTGCTCGACGCGGAACCCGCCAACGGCGAGAGCACCGACATGCGCTGGATGTCAGCCGACGAGGTCACCGCCCAGGAGCTCCACCCGGGGTTCGCCGACACCTGGCCCGGCATCCGGGCCGCGCTCAACCCGCTCGTCGTCGTCCTCGACGTCGCCAACATCATCGGCGCCCGGGCCGAGCACGGCTGGTGGCGGGATCGGGCCGGGGCGGCCGACCGGCTGCTCGACGAACTGGCCCCGCTCGCCTCGGGCGGGCTGCGCCGTACGCCCGAGGGTCTGCCCGATCTCGCCCGATGGTTCCCTCGCCTCGTCGTCGTGCTCGAGGGTGCCGCGGCCCGCGGCGCCGACTCCCGGGTCCGAGACGAGCACACGACCGTGGTCCGGGCCCCGGGCAGCGGCGACGACGCGATCGTGGACGCCGTACGCGGCAGACGTCCGTGGGAGAAGGTCCTCGTGGTCACCGCCGACCGCGAGTTGCGGCAACGGGTCGCCTCGCTCGGCGCGCTCGTCACCGGCCCCCGCTGGCTGCTCGGCCAACTTTGAGAAGCCGGCTCTGACGACTGACAGGACGAGGGCGGGCGGCCCCCCGGATGGCCGCCCGCCCTGTCACATTTCCGTGGTTACAGCCGCTGCCAGAGGGCGGGAACGATCGGCGGCTCCCAGCCGGGCAGCGAGGTGTGCGACTGGAGGCACCGGTAGCGCACGCCGTCGTAGGTCACGACGTCGCCCGCGGTGTACGGCGTCCAGGTCGCCCAGGTGGTCTCCCCGCCGCCGCCGCCGCCGTTGACGGTCAGCGAGAACGACGCCCCGTGGCTGGCCGAGGAGCCGGCCGCGTTGATGTTGATCGTGTAGTTCCCCGCCGGGGTGGTCGAGGACGTGGCGATCGACACCGTGGACGACTGCCCGGCGGTGATCGTGGCCGGGCTGAAGGACACGGTCACCCCGGAGGGCGCGTTGGCCGACAGCGTCAGGGACTGCGCGTTGCCGCTGGTCACCCGGGTGCTGAGGGTCGCGCTCGCCGACTGGCCGGCCTGCACGGTGGCCGACGACGGGCTCACCGACACCGAGAAGTCGTTCTGCGAAGGCGACGGCGAGGGCGAAGGCGACGTGCCACCCGCGGCGAGCTTCCACAGCACGTTGGCGATGGCGTCGCTGTTGCGGTCGAGCGCCGTCGTGTTGATGTTGTTCGGGTAGCGGTCGCAGGAGGAGTGGTAGCACGAGTCATACGCCTGGCCGGCCGTGCCGCCCCACTTCTGGGCCTGCGCGGTCGTCATGCGCCCCTCGGCACCGGAGAACAGGCCGCCGACGCGCACTCCCGCGTTCTTGAACGGTGCGTGGTCGCTACGGCCGTCGGCGCCGGTCTCCGGCTCGGTCGGCACGTTGATCGAGGCGAAGTAGTCGTTGAACGCCCTCTGGATGGCGACGTCGTCCTTGTAGACGAAGTACCCGGGGTTGGGCGATCCGAGCATGTCGAAGTTGAGGTACGACTCGACACCGGACGCCCCGCCGTTCTGGACGTAGTACGTCGAGCCGATCATGCCCGACTCCTCGGCGGCCCACCAGCCGAACCGCACGTGCTTGGTGAGGGTCGGGTTCTTGGCCGCCAGGGCCAGCGCGACCTCCAGCAGGGCCGCGGAGCCCGAACCGTTGTCGTTGATGCCGGGGCCGGCGGAGACGCTGTCGAGGTGGCCGCCGAGCATCAGGGTCGGGCTGCTCGGGCCGCCCGTCCAGTCGGCGATCAGGTTGGCGTGGGTCCTACCGGCGTAGGAGAAGTTCTGGACCTGCGTCCGGTACCCGGCGGCGTCCAGCTTGCCCTTGATGTAGTTCAGCGAGGCGGTGTGGCCCGCGGTGCCGCTGGCCCGGTTGCCGCCGTTGCTCGTCGCGATCGACTGCAGCTGGCTCAGGTGCGCGGTCACGTTGCCGACTGGAATGTCCGGCGCCTGGCCGCCGTCACCCGGCGGCTGACCGCTGCCGACGGTGAGGGAGTAGTTCGCCTCGTGGGTGGTCGACCCGGCGGAGCCGACGATCGTCACCTGGTGGGTGCCGCTCGGAGCGCCGGAGGACGTGGAGAGCGTCAGCGTGGAGGACTGGCCGGCGGTGACGGTGGTGGGGTTGAACGACGCGGTCACGCCGCTGGGCAGCGAACGCGTGCTCAGGCTGATCGACTGGGCGCTGCCGCCGGTGACGGCGGTGTTGACCCGGGTCGTGACCGACTGACCGGCCTGGACGCTGCCGGAGCTCGGGCTCACCGAAACGGAGAAGTCGTTGCTCGGGCCTGCCGT
>NZ_JBHMQT010000071.1:0-18637 GCF_042435035.1 Sphaerimonospora cavernae | reverse complement strand
TGATCTGGATCAAAGACCTCACTCGGACCACCTCTTGATCACAACCAAATACGCGCCCTAGTACGACCGGATCGTTGTCGACGTAGACCACGCGAGCGGCGGGGTTAGCCCGCTGGGCGACCTGATGGACGTTGTCCTGCGTCGGCAGTCCCGCCCCGATGTCGATGAACTGGCTGATGCCCGCCTCAGCGGCGAGGTACCGCACTACCCGGCCGAGGAAGGCCCGGTTGGCCCGAGCGATCTCCCGGGCCAACGGCACCGTCGAGATCACGCGCTGGGCACACTGACGATCGATCGCGTAGTTGTCCTTGCCGCCGAGGTAGTAGTCATACATCCGGGCGACGTTGGCCGTCGAGGATGCGGCGTCTCTCCCATCAGGGGCGAGGGCGTTCCTGGCGTCGGTCATGCGGGCAGCATAAACGCAACTGCCTACCCTTGCCTACCCCTGCTCATCGGTACGCATCGGAACGTCTACAAACGTCACCGCACGTGCCGGTTCTTATCGTCACTCTCGTGATCGACTTCCGGCCTGATCAGCCCAAGTCAGAGCAAGTGCTCGCCGAGATGCGCCGACGCATCAAGGAAGGCCACTACAAGCCGGGCTACCCCGTCCCCGGCGAACCTCGCATGGCCGAAGAGTTCGGCATCGCACGTCGAACCGCCCGCAAGGTCATCAACGCCCTCATCGCCGAAGGTCTCGTCTACACCGTCCGCAACATCGGGACGTTCGCCGCCGACCCCAACACAGGCGGTCCACCAGAGCAGATCAGTCCCCAGGTCGACCCCGAGCAGACCGAGGCCGAATAGCCGATCCGGACCCTGCCTCGCGTGTCTAGTCTCATGAGATGCCTGACGTTTCTGTCCCAGGACATGGACGACAGATGATCTAGGAAACATGGCCGACCTTGCGGGGCCGGTGAGCCTTGTGGTCACGGAATCGCGATGTCGGTGGTCCGCTGCACGGTGCGCGGCCCCTCCTTCAGTTCGATCGTGAAGGTGGTGTCGCTGACGTGGACGGTGACGACCTGGCCGGCGGGCTGGCGGCCGAGGGAGACGGTCTGCGGCACACCGTGATCACGCCGAAGGAGTTGGCCCGGCGCTGCACCGTGCGGAAACGGGAGGTGGGTCGGCGGGCCGGGCACCTCGTAGCAGCAGGCATTTCTGCCAGATCAGGGAGTTGGGCCGGGTGCGCAGCAGCTCGCGGGTGTCGGGGTCGATGAACATCAGGATGTTCTCTTCGATCCGGATGGTGACCGCCGTCCGGCCAGGATCTCAGCGGCCAACAGGTAGCGCCCACCCAGGCTGACCATCCCGTACTTGGTTACTGTCCGCTTAACCTCCAGGGCGGCGCGGTCTCGGCCTGCGGCAGCGGGGAAGGACCCGCCGACCGACCGCCCCGGGCGAACAAGGAGGCCAGCCAGATCCGCCGACGGCAAATGCGAGCCAGACTCTTCACCCGCACCCCGCCGGCCAGCAGGTGGATCACGTTCACATCCGCCCAGAAGGTGATGACCTGTCCAGCACGGGAGGTCCCGAGCCAGAACTGTTTGCCCGCCACACCCAGGGCGGTGGGCTCGGGGCGAGGGACCACGTGGAGATGGAGTCGGCCGAGCTCGACTCGAAGGCTGCCGGGAGCGTCACAGTGCCGGTATGAAGTGATCTCAGCCCCGTCACCAGGCGCGGCCGCCTGTCCTACCCCCGCGCCGAGCACCTGTTCAAGACCGCCTCCGCCGAGCTCGATCCGCACGGTAACGGCTGGACCCTGCACCAGCTCCGCCACAGCGCCCTGCAGCACCTCGCCGAGGCCAGCCGTAGCGCGCCCGAACTCCAGGCCAAGAGCCGCCACCAGCACCTGGCCAGCCTCGGCCGCTACGTCCGCCTCGGCGAAGAGACCTCCGCACGCATCACCGCCGAACACGATCTGGCAGCACGCCGATGCTCCCGCTGACGACCTCTCTGTTCCGTCCGCGAGCTGGCCGCTGAGCAGGGCTAACTACCCTCGCGTCTACTTCATGCCACCGTCGTTAACGACAGGTCGACACGTGCGTGGCCACATAAGTAGGCGCGCGGGCGCGCCCGCGACAAACGCGACCAGGGCGTTCACCTTGCTCCCAACGCCAACCAAACGGTCTCGGCGGGTTATTGGATCGGTCCGCCCATGATGCCGTTGCGCCATCGGCACAGCATGCTGTGGTAAGAACGCGAGAAATCACAAGACGTTAGATAATTTGACGCGCGAGAAATTCCCATGGGTGACTTCCTGTCACCTGACCACTACAAAGGGGGGATACGTGACACGCGCCGACAAGAAGGCCGTCGTTTCAGCACACGCCGGAGCGACGAAGGCCGTCCGGAAGTCCTACGCGGCGATCCGCGTCGGGGACCTGCACGTCGATCAGACCCTCGACTCTGCCCGCCTGTTTGGCACTAACACCGGCAAAGACGCCGGCCCGGCCACACAGCGGAAGAAGGACGCCGCGTGGACAGCGCGGCTCACGAAGATGTGGGATCCCTTCGCGCTACTCCCGGCGATCGTCTCCCTTCGAGAGGACGGCCGGTACTACCTTCTCGACGGCCAGCACTCCACAGAGGTGGCGGTCGAGAAGGAAGGCCCGGACTTCCTCCGGGACTGCATGGTCTACGAGGGGCTCTCCGACGAGCAGGAGGCGAAGTTGTTCCTCGCAGCGAACCGCGACCGCAAAGCCGTGAAGCCGTTCGATATCTTCCGCGTCTCGATCACCGCTGGCGACCCGCGCAATACCCGGATCCTCGCCGAGGTCGAGAGCCGCGATCTCGGCATCTCAGGCAGCACCTCGGCGAACAAGATCGGCGCGGTCCAAGCGCTCACCGCCCTCGCGGTGATGGACGAGAAGCACGCTGCCCGGGACGAGAGCGGGAGCCTGATCTACCCCCTCGTCCTCCCAAAGGGGCGCTCCCCGCTGATCCCGCAGGTGCTGCGGGTCGTCGAGGACGCGTGGGGCCGCAACCCCGCGACGTGGGAGGGGATCATGTTACGCGCCGTCGCGATGGTCCTCGACCGCAACCCCGGCGCCCGGCTCGACCGCCTTAGCGGCCGACTTGCCGGCCACGGCAAGCGCAAGCCAATCACGGTCGCGCAGTGGAAGGAGTCATCCATCGCGAATACGGTCGGCGGCGGCGGCTCCTCCTCCCGCTCTGCCCCCCTCGCAAAGATCATCATCACCGAGTACAACACCGGGTTGACCGACCCGGCGGAGCTCCTGGTCGCCCCCGGCCGACCCGACAAGAACTGAGCCATCATCACTGGACCCCCGGGCGCGTGCGGCGTGAGGGCACTTCGCTCCAACTGTGTCAGGCAGCTGTTGAGGCGCGCTGTTCTTGGGGGATTCGCGAGCGAAAGAGCTTCCGAGGCCCAGTGCTTGGCTCGTGATCGACAGCATGTCTCATGAGACTGAGCACGAAGAACACGTCCAGGCCATGTAGCTGCTGTCCTCGATCGGATCGCCGGGGGCGGCAGTGTCGAAGTCGATAAAGGCGACGGGCAGCCCGGCGCGGAACACCGTGTTGTTCGGTCCGGGGTCGTGGTGGCAGATGACCGGGTGCTCCCCGGTGAGTGCGCTGGTGCAGGTGGCGTCGTGCAAGGAGTGAAGAAGCGCCCCGGCTGAGGCGACCTGGGCGTCGCTCCAGCGCTGGCTTGGTCACGCCGCCCAGGCCAGGCGGCTCTGGTCACAGGTCCGGCACAGCTCGACCTGCCGCGCAACCCCTGTGCGATGGAACGGAATCCGGGCGTGTCGGCGTACTGATCGGTGCGCAGAGGTGAGTACGGCTAAACGGTACATCACGACCAGTGCCGCCGGACGGCCGGTATGAGCGCGCCGAAGGTCGCCGCTCTGCGCGGCGGGGACGTCACCCTCGCCGCGGCCGCCGGCGCCTTCCTGGCCACCCCGCGCACCGCCAAATACCCACACCCACCACGCCTACGCCTCGGCCATCGACCGCCTCACCGCGCTGCTCGGCCGAGATCTACCGCTGGCCGAGGTTGCCGATGCCTAGATCGGCGCCGCGCTCGCCGAGGTGTGGGGGGCGAGCGCGCCGGCGACCTGGAACCGCACCTGAGCGCGTCGGCGTCCACCCCCTCAACCAGGCGCTCGTCGGTCGCCACTGGACACGGGGTCCGGAACCGGTAGAGACTCGATCTATGCCTGCCGGTCAGCACGACGCCTCCGCGAGTGCGATCGGGTATCTCTACCAGGTGAACTGGTGTTTGATCGAACTACTCCAGCGGGCTCCCGACCGGCCCGACCAGGCGATCAGCATCGAGACTCATGATGATGTTGCCTGGGAACAGGCCGGTTCCCCGGTTGAGCTATTGCAAGCCAAGCATCACATCGGCTCCGCCATCGCGCTGGGCGACAAGGACGTCGACCTGTGGAAGACGCTCACGGTGTGGATGAACACCGCGCAACCCACAGATCCTCAGGGGCCGGAGCTGATCCTGGTGACTACGGCCGTGGCAGCTGCCAATACCGCCGCCCATGCTCTGCGGCGAGACTCCCGCAACACCCAGGCGGCGGTCATCAAGCTCAACGACGCGGCACGCACGTCCACGAACAAGATCACCGAGAACGCGCGCATGCGCTTCCTGGACTTCACCGAGGCCGAACAGCAGATCTTCTTGAACCGTGTGACCGTGGCCGATGGAGCCCTCGGCGTCGATGACCTGGACGAGAAACTTCGCAAGCTCCTGTGGGCCGCACTGCCGCACGCCAACCAGGACCTGTACCTGTCGATGGTGTGGAAGTGGTGGGCTGGAGTCGCTCTGGACATGCTGCAACGCCGCCGCCAGAGGGTGGGCGCCGGCGAGGCCCAGGCCATGCTCTCGCATCTACGTGATCAGTTTAGCGAAGACAATCTGCCCACCACTGTGGAGCTGGCCGATGTTGATGAGAACCACGTCATCGCCCTGCATGCCGACAGTGTTTTCGTGCATCAGATGCGCTGGGTCGCTTGCAACGAGGTGAATCTCCGCAAAGCGATCGTCGACTACTACCGCGCTGTCACGCAGGCGACCAAATGGATCACCGAGGACCTGATCGGCCTGCATGAACTCGGGAAGTTCGAGGACAACCTACGCGACGAATGGGATCGGGCGTTCGCCGACATGGTCGAAGACCTCGGGCTCGACGCCGACGAGAACACGAAGATCGCCGCAGGTAAGGCGCTGCTGCGCACGTTGCGGGATTCGACCTCGGTCAACGTGCGGCCACGCTACAACGACGCGTTCTTCGCCCGCGGCCGACGTCACGTGCTGGCCGAGAACCAGGTGATCGGGTGGCACCCTGACTTCCAGTCCCGTCTTGAGGAACTCCTCAGCGTCTCCGCCCCGGCCGAGGCATCGGAGGGCCCGTGAGAACGTGGGCGGATCGACCTCGCGAGGCGGCTGCCCTTCTCAACCCCGCGCTCATGGCTGTCATCTCCGCGAACGGAGCCATCCAGTACGAACGCCAGTCCAGCCAGGCGATGCCCTGGTACCTGACGTTCCTGATTGCGCCCCTCGTCCTCCACAAGGGCACCCGGGAGACGCTGCCACGAGACACCCGCACTCACCTGTCAACCTGGATCACCGATAACGCCGTGATCCGGGCGGGATTCCCACAGCGCGCCCAAGCCCTCACCGAGCACGTCCGTGAAGGGCTGCGGTTCGGCATGGCCAACCGCATGCTGACGGTGACCGGCGACGGCGGGCTGCATGGCACGCTCGCAGCCACCGTCATGCCGATCAAGGCCGGTGACGCCGCCCAGATCGTCCGCGCGTCCGGGCTCATCGGGAAGTGGTTCACCCGGGTAGATCAGCCAGCAACCCTCTTCGCGCTCTTCGGTGTGGCACCCTAATTCAGTGCAGCTGCTGTCGGTCATCCTCTACAACGCCCAGGGCGCCATCCGCCGTGTCGACTTTCGGCCCGGACGTCTGAATATTGTCACCGGTGAGTCTCGGACAGGCAAAGGCGCGCTGCTGACCATCGTGGACTACTGCCTGGGGCGCAAGTCCATCCAGGTCCCCGAAGGGCCGATCACCGACACCGTCGTCTGGTATGCGACCCTCTGGCAGCTGGATGAGGGGCAGGTCTTAATTGCCCGCCCCGCACCCGCCGCAGGGAAGGCGTCCTCCCAGCAAGCCATGCTGGAGTTCGGTAACGACCTCCGCCAGCCGCCGGCGCTGGAAGATCTCGTCGTCAACACCAACGCCGCCACTCTGCGCACCCAGATCGGCCGACGGATCGGCATCGAGGAGAACATCACCGACCCCGGAGCCGGCGGCCGCGCTCCGCTGGAGGCGACTCTCGCCCACGCCGTCCTGCTCTGCCTTCAGAGCCAGAACGAGATCGCCAGCTCCACCGCGTTGTTCCACCGTCAGGGCGAACGCGGCATCGCCGACAGCCTGCGCGATACCATCCCCTACTTCCTTGGGGCCGTCCCGCAGGACCAAGCGATCAAACGTGCCCAGCTCCGAGGCGCCAAACATGCTCTCCAACGCGCCGAAGCCGCGCTTCGCGGTGCGGAACTGGCAGCTCAAACCATCGATGTAGAGCTGCGCGCCCTGTACAGCGAGGCCCACGCCGTCGGTTTGATCGCTGAGCAAGAGATCACCGACCGTCTTACGCTGGTCCGCGTCCTCCAGGGCGCCCGGGTCGCGCCGCATCCGCAGCAGCCCCGTCCCGCGGTCGATGACATCGCCCAGCAGGACCAATACATCGCTCTCGAACGCCAGGCACAGACGTTACGGGCCGACCTCGGCCGGGTCATGGCCGACCGGGCTCTACTACTAGACCACCGCGATGGGGAAACGGACTACGAGAAGGCACTGCAGCTCCAGGCCGGACGTCTGGCAAGCCTCGGCCTCATCAACGCCGCGCGCGAATCCGGGCCCTCGGTTTCCCCCACCTGCCCGGCTTGCGGGCACGAGACCGAACACGCCGACCCGACTCCGGCAGCCCTCCGCTCTAGTCTGACCCTGCTGCAAGCGCAGCTAGAGAACCTCGCCGAGGCGAGGCCGTCCCAACGCAGCGCCCTCATCGCCCTCGACGGCCAGGCAAGTTCCCTGCGCGACCAACTCGCCAGCACCGAAGCCGCCCTGACTGCGCTGCGCACCGCCAACCGGGTCACAGACCTCACCTCAGCCGACGGACGCGACTTCACCCGTGGACGCATCGACGCGATCCTGTCCCGAGTCGATTCCACCGACGACACTGAACTGCAGAGACTACGCGCGGCCGCCGAAAGCGCAGCCGCGACCGTTGCCGCCCTCGAAGCCGAACTCAATGACGACGAGGACCGCGAACAGCTCACCTCACGACTCCTCCTGGTCGGCCAAGACATGACCGCCTACGCGGACCAGCTCGAACTCGAACACAGCGAGGGCAGCGTCCGCCTCGACCTCGCCCGCCTCACCGTCGTCACCGACACCGAACGAGGTCCCATCCGACTGGAGCGCATCGGCAGTGCCGCCAACTGGATCGGCTACCATCTGGCCACCCACCTGGCACTCCACCGCTACTTCACCAGGCAGAACAGGCCCGTACCCCGCTTCCTCATCCTCGACCAGCCAACCCAGGCCCACTACCCTTCCGACATGTCCCTACAGAGCGGCGTCCCCGAAGGCGACGCCGATCGCGGCGCGGTCCTGCGGACCTTCCGGCTGCTGTACGACGTCATCCAGGAACTTTCGCCCGGCCTACAGATCATCGTCGGCGACCATGCCAATCTCCCCGAACCTTGGTTCCGCGACTCCGTCGAACACAATTGGCGAGGCGGGACCAAGCTCATCCCCGCCGATTGGCTGAGCTGAGACTCGCTCGCATGCCGGTCAGACCAGGCGAGGACTGTCCACCCCCTCTGCTGCTCGGCCTCCACCTCGTTGGCCTCGTTACGCCTGGCACCCTGGGTAGGCGACCTCAGCAGGCGGTGCCTAGTCCCATGAGATGCCTGACGTTTCCGTCCCAGGACATGGGTGACAGGTGATCTAGAAAACATGGTCGACACACAGACCCGGCCTCGCGGCCTCGCGCGGCCCGATGAGAACTTTCTCTACGTCTTCAAGGCGGTCCGCCTACGGCGGCCCGCGTCGCGCGCCGGTCGGCCAGCCGGCCGGGCTGCGGCTCTCCGGCCGGTCCCGGCCGGCGCCGCCCGCGCGCTCCCCAGCCACCGAGAGCAGGCGCCCCAGACGAGCGAAGACCCCGCAGCCAGCAACTGGAACCCGAAGGCATGCTGAGGCGGCGGCCGGATGACAGTTGCCCGAACACCAGGCCGTTGAGGGGATGCAGTGTGCTTGGGGGCGATCGACGCGATCCAGGGTTCGTTCCTCATCCTGGCTCACCGAGTAACGTGACTGATCTTCAAACTGGGACAGGTGACGAACTCCGCTCCTCCCATGCCCAAAGCCGGGCCGCTTCAGCGAGGGGATACCTCAAGATCCTGAGCAAGGCCGCCTGCCTCCTTGTCGATCGCGGCCTCGTAGAACGCGTCGGCGAGCGCCACGATGATCCCTTTGATCGCAGGCCCGTCGGTGAAGAAGTAGTCGGCCATGGTGTTGTGCGCCTCCTGGTTGTCGGCGACGGCCTCGGTGACGGCGGACTGGAAGTCCTGCGACTCCATGAACTGCTTCTTCGAGTTCGCCCGGGTCTGCTGGATCAGGTTCGGGTCGGCGAGCAGGCGCTGTACGAGCCCCTGCACGAACTCCCGGATCTGGGACTCGGCGAACGACTCGGCGCCGAAGAGGTCGTTCATCTTGTCGATGACGACCTGAAGTGCGACGTACTTCGGCTCCTTCTTGGTGCCGGTGCCCGCTGCGCTGATCCCCTTCAGTTCGCCGTCTCCGGTCAGCGAGATGTCGACGGCAATCTTCTTGGTGTGCTTCACCCCGACCAGGACCACGTCGGAGAGGTCGACGTCGGCGCTCCACGAGGACTCGGCGATGACCTTCTCCAGCAGCCGGAGGAAGATCGAGAGCATCTCCATGTACGGGTCGCCGTAGTCGACGATCTGGCTCATGAAGTCATAGAGCCGCACGTAGGTGGAGACGTCCTTGCGGAAGAGGTCGAGGGTGTTGAGCGTGACCTTGTCCTCGGCCTCGATCGCTGCCGCGTAGCGACGCCGGAAGTCGTGCTGGGCCGGGCTGATCGCCGCCGAGAGCGCGTTGTTGCCCTTGCGCGTGATCCACAGCTCGGCGACCTGGCGGACCTGCTCCTCGGTGTAAATCCCCGCCTGGGCGAGCTTGTTCGCCAGGTGGACGACGACGTACGGGTCGGTCTCGGTCTCCAGGGTGGCGTTGGTGAAGTACGGCTCGAACGCAGCCCCGATGTCGTCGGGCTTGTTGACGAAGTCGATGACGAACGTCTTGGCCTTCTGCTCCCCGCCGGCGGTGCGGTGGGTGCGGTTGAGCCGGGAGAGCGTCTGCACGGCGGTGACCCCCGACAGCTTCTTGTCGACGTACATCGCCGAGAGCAGCGGCTGGTCGAAGCCGGTCTGGAACTTGTTGGCGACCAGCATGATCGTGTACGTCTCGCCCTTGAACGCCGCGGCCAGGTCGGCGCCCGCCCCGGGGTTCATCTTGGCCTCGGTGAACTCGTCATCCTTCGACGGCTCCGGCCCCCAGTCCTGGCTCCACGTCTCGTCTTCGGTCATCGACACCGACCCGGAGAACGCGACCAGGGTCCGGTAGTTGTACGACGCGTCCTCGGCGGCCCGCTTGGCGATGTAGGCGTCGATCGCCTTCTTGTACTTCACGGCCGCCTTGCGCGAGTCGGTGACGACCATCGCCTTCGCCCTGCCCTCCAGCAGGTGGGCGACGTTGGCGTGGAAGTGCTCGACGATGATCTGCACCTTCTGGCTGATGTTGGTCGGGTGCAGCCGCACCCACCGCATCAGCCCCTTGCGCGCAGCCGACTCCTCGACCTCGCCACCGTCGCCGCTCTCGGCCTTGCCAGCGATCTTCAACGCGGTGTCGTAGGACTGGTAGCCCTTGAGCACGTCGAGGATGTAGCCCTCCTCGATCGCCTGCTTCATCGAGTACAGGTGGAACTCGTGCGGCTTACCGTCCGGCCCCTTGCGGCCGAACAACTCCAGGGTCTTGTTCTTCGGCGTCGCGGTGAAGGCGAAGTAGGAGATGTTCTCCGACTCGGCCCGCTCGGCCATCTCCGCGGCCAGGACCGCCTCGACGTCGACCGAGCCGCCGTCCTCGATCTCCTTGATCTCCTCGGCGGTCAGGACCTGCTTCAGCTTCGTGGAGATCTTCCCCGACTGCGAGGAGTGCGCCTCATCGGCGATGACGGCGAACCGCTTGCCCTTCAGGCCGGAGTCGGCCCGGATCTCATCGAGTGCGTACGGGAAGGTCTGCACCGTCACCGCGATGATCAACTCGCCGTTCTTCAGCGCCTGCGCCAGCAGGCCGGACTTCGACTTCGCACCGGCTTTGCGTACGTCCTCGGGACTGATCGTCGCGACGATCTTCCCGCTGCCGTCGATCTGCCGGATCGCGTCCTGAAGCTGCCCGTCGAGCACCGTACGGTCCACGACCACGATGACCGAGTCGAACACCTTCTCATCATCGACGTGCAGCCGGGCGAGACGGTGCGCCGTCCAGGCGATCGTGTTCGTCTTCCCCGACCCCGCCGAATGCTCGATCAGGTAACGCCGGCCGACACCCTCCTCAGCCACGGCGGCCACGATGTTCGTGACCGCCTCCCACTGGTGGAACCGGGGAAACAGCATGCTCGTACGGCGCACCGACGTGCCGGTCGCGACGTCCCACTCCTCCTTGGTCTCCACGATCATCAGCCGACCGATGATGTTGAGCCAGGCGTGCTTCTCCCAGACCCGCTCCCACAGGTACGCCGTCGCCGACCGTCCATCCGCACCAGGCGGGTTCCCGGCACCCTCATCGAAGCCGGTGTTGAACGGCAGGAAGTGCGTCGTCTCACCCTCCAACCGTGTGGTCATCGCGGCAAGATCGTTGGAGACCGCGAAGTGGACCAGCGCCCGATGCCCGAACGACAACAGCGGCTCACGCCGACCGTTGGTCAGCGGCTTGCGGTCCTTCCGGTACTGCTGGATCGCCTCGTCCAGCGACTGGGTGAAGTCGGTCTTCAGCTCCACCGTCGCGACCGGGAGCCCGTTGACGAAGAACACCAGGTCGATGCTGCGCTGATCGGCCGTCGAGAAACGCACCTGCCGCATCACCCGCACCCGCATCGCCGCATACTCGGCGTTCGTCGTCGCGTTCAGCGTCGTCTCGGGCCGGAACTGCGCCATCTTCAACCGGCCACCGCCGATGTACTGCACCCCGCTCCGCAGGACGTTCAGCATCCCACCGCCGTGCTCCAGCGGCTTGTCCAGCGCCGTGGTCAGCACGTCGAGGAACTTCGCCTGCGACCCCGCTGCCTTCAACGCCTTCTCGTACGCCGGCTTCTGCGTCGCCTCCAGCCACGCGAACAGATCCTCGGGGAACAGCGCCCGCTCACGGTCGTAGCCGGCGTCGTTGGCCGAGTACAGCCAGCCGTGGGCCGCCAGGTGCTCACAGATCTCGGTTTCGAAGACAACCTCGTTGTGATCGGCCATCACGCCACCTCACGTACGTCGATCTGACCCGTAACCGCCGCCGTGATCAGCGCAGACCGCCGCTCCCGCGAGAGCTCGATGAACCGCTCCGTCTCGCTGACCAGAGTGTCGATCTTCGCGGTCTCGTCCCCAAGTACCGCAAGAATCTGACTCCACTGGTCCTCCGGAGGGATTGAGATTCGCATGCCCATCAGCGCCTCGGCCGTTAGTTTCGGCTGCCGTGAACCACCGATGTAGGGCACGAGGCTCTCAGATTCGATCCTTGCTGCCAGCAGGCGCGAAGGGACGGCTAGAGGACGAAGAACGTGAGCATGGTTGTTCACCCAGATCCGACCTTCGACATGGATTGCAATCGGCTTCGAGCGATAGAGGAGACCGAACCCGTCCTCAGCGACTAGCACCAACGACTCATCGAAGATGAAGTCGTCAACGTGGTCAATGACCGATGTTGCACCGTAGTACGGGAACGGCCCAGACCGTTCGGCACGCTCCTCAGCACTCAGCGGAATTCGTCTCGAATCAAGAGAGGTCGCCACTCTACGGATGGGAACCACGGACCACCCGTCGGGAATGTCGCCGATCAACGGATCTCCCGAATCGTTCATAGGAGCGTTCACCACGCCTCTACGAATCGCCCGATTGACAACAGCATTCCTACGCTCGCGGAGCATCTCGATCAGACGCTGCTGCTCCTCGATGAGCGTGTCGATGCGGGCAGTCTCGCGGTCGAGGTAGTCGGCGATGGCGCGCTGCTGCTCCACCGGCGGCAGCGGGATCGGTACGCGTGCGAGCTTTTCGGCCGTAAGGTGTGGCATCGACACGACGTTGCTGTAGGCGCGAATGTAGCCGCTTGCCCGCAGCGCGATGAGGTAGAACGCGATGAAGCGTCCATCGAAGTCGTCGATGGGTCGAAGCCGGTTGATTGAATTCTGGAAACCCCAGCCCGGAAGGTCGTTTTCGACGTAGGCGGCACGGCCGAATCCGCCTTGCCCGCCTTCGACAACGACGACATCGCCCGCCCGAATGCTCAACTGCTCCAGTTCGGCTTCGCCGAACCACATCTCGTTCACGTCATCGAGGGCAAGCAAGCCATCGGGTTGCACGTTGGCTGCGCGCATGTATGGCGCGCTCACGTCACTGCCGCCGTCCTTGCTCTGGAGCATCTTGCCGAGCGTGACCGTCGCGACATTTTTGACTCGGCCAGTCAGCCAACCGTCCGGCAATCTCGTCCACAGTGGCCCGGTCACTGCTCGACCTCCCGCAGCAGGTCAAGGATCTTGCCGACCTGCTTCTCCAGGTCGGCGTCGATCTCGGCGAGGGGGCGGGGCGGGACGTACTTGTAGAAGTGGCGGGTGAAGGGGATCTCGTAGCCGACCTTGACCTTGGCCCAGTCGATCCAGGCGTCAGGCACGTGCGGCTTCACCTCGGTGTCGAAGTATGCCTGGATGACCTCGACCCTGCGCGCAGGACCGGCGGCCGAGCCGCCGTAGGTGAACGGCACGTTCTCGGTGTCGCGCTTCTTGGAGTCGGGCTTCGGCTTCCCCTTGCGGTCGATGACGGGCTTGCCGTCCTCGTCCAGCAGTGGCCGCTCGACGGTGACGGTCCAGTAGCCGAACTCGTCGTTGCGCAGCACCTTGGAGAAGTCGGGGTCGGCGTCGGTGAAGTCGGCGTACAGGCGGAGAACCTTGGCGCGGTCGGCGTCGCTGAGCTCACGGTTCTTAGCCCCAAGATTCTTACGCATCTTGGTCCAGAACAAGCTGCCGTCGATGAGCTGGACCAGGCCCTTGCGGTCGGAGTGCTTGGTGTTGTCGAGGATCCAGACGTAGGTGGCGATGCCGGTGTTGAAGAACATGTTGCTCGGAAGCGCGACGATCGCCTCGACCAGGTCGTTCTCCAGCAGCCACTTGCGAATGTTGGACGGGCCGGACTCCGCGGCCCCGGTGAAAAGCGGTGAGCCGTTCATGACGATCCCGACCCGGCCACCGCCGTCCTCGGGCGCGCGCATCTTGTGTGCCAGATGCAGCAGGAACAGCATCTGCCCGTCCGAGGTGGCGGGCAGGCCCGGCGCGAACCGGCCGTACGGGCCGGCCTCGGCGCGCTCCTTGGTTACGGCCTTGGCGTACTGCTTCCACTCGACGCCGTACGGCGGGTTGGACATGCAGAAGTCGAACTGGCGGCCCTTGAAGGCGTCGTCGGTGAGTGTGTTGCCGAAGGCGATGTTGGACGCATCGTGGCCCTTGGCGAGCATGTCGGACTTGCAGATCGCGTACGACTGCGGGTTGTACTCCTGGCCGTACAGGCTCAGCCGGGCGTCCGGGTTCTGTGCGAGCAGGTGCTCCTCCGCCAGGGTAAGCATGCCGCCGGTGCCGGCGGTGGGGTCGTAGAGCGTGCGGACGATGCCCGACTCGGTCAGGTCGGCGTCCTTCTCGGCTAAGAGCAGGTCGACCAGCAGCCGGATCGCGTCACGCGGCGTGTAATGGTCACCGGAGGTCTCGTTCGCGGCCTCGTTGAACTTGCGGATGATGTACTCGAACGCGTCCCCCATGTCGGCGTTGGACACGACATCGGGGTGCAGGTTGACCGCGCCGAAGGACTTCACGATCTCGCGCAGGAGACCGGCCTTCTCCAGGGCGATGATCTCCTTCTCGAAGTCGAAGTACTCGAACACATCGACGTCGGCGGAGAACCGGTCGATGTAGTCGACGAGGTTGTCCTTGAGCCCGTCCGCGTCCTGCAGAAGGTTGGCGAAGCTGTACTTCGAGGTGTTGTAGAACGGCCGACCGGTGGCCTTCTTGACCTCGACCCGGAGCCGGTTCGGGTTCTCGTATGCCGCGGCCAGGTCGCGGACGGTCTCGCGGTCCGACCCCAGGATGCAGTCGAGGCGCCGAAGGATCGTGAACGGGAGGATCACGTTCCCGTACTGGTTGGGGCGGTAGGGACCCCGAAGCTGGTCGGCGATCGACCAAATGAAACTACCGAGCGTGCTCACAAGGCTCCTCACAGGAATCGCTCAACGTGCGTGGCTGCGCGGGCCCACTGGGGTAGTCGCGGCCCGGGCAAGGCAACGCACGTCCGCTGACGGGGGCGTCATGAAGTCATCTTCGCGCACCTCGGCCTCCTGCGTACGCGGGAAATCAGGCGGAATTACAGGCCCTCCCGCACCGTAGCGGAGGGGGCCGACACAAAGCACGAGCAACGAGAGGCCGGGCAGCCTCGGCGAACTCCGCTTCGCACAGGCCGCACAGGATCGGGCGCTGGCCAACGCCGGTGTGCTGTGGAACGGCGGGTGACCGGCTACTATGGGCTCGTGCAGCAGCTCGCGCTCTCGACTTGGATAACACCCTCGTAGACCTTAACGAGGCGTTCCGGGTGTGGGTTGAAGAGTTCGTCGACGAGCACGGCTTGAGACCCGAGGCGGTTGGCTGGCTGACAGCGCTCGACCAGGCCGGATACCCGCACCGTGAGGTGTTCTTCACCAAGGTCCGCGAGCACTTCGCCCTGCCTGATCCTGTCGAGGAGCTGTGGGGTCGCTACCGGCGGCGGAGGCCGTACCTCGTGCGCTGTCGGCCTGAAGTCCTGGGCGGCCTGGCCCGGTTACGCATGTCCGGGTGGCGGGTGGCGATCACCACCAATGGCATGGCGGACAACCAGCTCGGGAAGATCCAGAAAACCGGGTTGGCCGAGGCTGTAGACGCCTACGTGCTGTCGGGAGCCGAGGGCATCGCAAGCCCGAGGCTGCTCTGTTCGAGATCGCGGCCAAGCGTTGCGGCGTGGCTCTCGCCGAGGGCGGATGGGTGATCGGTGACAACCCCACCGCCGAGACATAGCCGGCGGACGCGCCGCCGGTCTCCGTACGATCTGGGTCGACCGGGGCAGCTGGCCCAGCGTCGACGACCAGGCCGACTATGCAGTCGCGGACGTGCTCCAGGCGATGGAAATCCTGCCGACGAGTACGTGACCGACCGGTGCTGGCGTTCATGTCAGTTGCGTGCCTCCACGGTTGGCGAGCAGCGGGACGCCGTAGGCCCAAGTGGGCGTTCCGCACCATCTCGTCTTGTCGTCGATCGGTAAGGTCAGGCATAATGGGATTGTTCACTGGCTCATCATTCGGTCAAAGATTTTATCATGAAAAAGAAGAAAAAACCTCTCTCTCCGGAACAAGCAGTTCTTCGAGCGCCTATCGCAAAAGGGTATTTGCCCGAAGGGAATCGGTCTAGCAAGACAGCGAGCAGACAAAGAGAGGCCGAGAGAGCGGATCGTAAACAACGCCAAGAAGAAGCCGAAGCCCTCCGGCGTGAACTAGCAAAAGCGACTAGAGAACAAGAAGAAAGAATCGTTAAGATAGCTATTGAGAAACGAGCAGGTGCAGCTGAACGAGCGGCACGCAGAAAGACAGCGAGAGAAGCAGAAAACACTGCCCGTTCGGGAAAAACTCGACCCAATGGAGAGTAGCGCCTGCGCCTGCTGGCTGCTGCGCGGGCAGGGATGCTTTGGTTGTAGTCCCGTAGGGCATGCCGACTTCACCGGGTGTCGCGGCGCCGATCGTCTCAGGCGAGGAACTGGCATTTTGTCATTCGGTGGCGAGTGCGCCCGCGGTGGTCCGCCGCAACGGCGTCACTAGGTGGTCACACAGACGTACTCCAGACCATCAAGATCCTCCACGGAAGCGGAGGGGACGTTGGCTCGCGGTGACGACAACAGTGACGACAACGTCGGCCACCATGGACATCCGGCGGCAGCCGTACACCACCCTCTGACCTCGGCCTCCAGCAAGGGAGCAGGGCGATTGTTCCGCCTGAAAGCGGAAGGTCCAGGAACGCCGGGTGTCAACCTGCTGAGAAGCTTGAGAAAAGCGAATCCGCATCGATCACTGTGCCACCCAACAAATTGGCCACTTCTTCAGGATTGTCGAAGTAAGACGCATGGACGACGAAGTTCTCTCCGACAACGACCTTGAAGTCGAAGTCTGGACTGACAAACTTCGCTTCTGGACTAAAGACATACTTCACAAAGGCTTCGTTTTCACTCTTGGTTGCGAAGGTCTGAATCCAAGTGCCGCCGTTTTCGACTCCTGTCACAGCGCACTCTAGAGCGGTTAATTTTTCCCCAGTAGCGGTAAGAAAATTGGCACTCCATGAGTCATTGCAGGCGATTCCGTGATCCTTGAGGATTGCAGCAATCTCTTCCTTGTTTGAATAACTCTTCGAAGTTGCCTCTATTGTGCCCGTATTCCCGAAAGGTGCGGACTGCGGTGCAGCAATGGCGACAGCGATAGAGATCACGAGAGTTACGGTACCGATGTAGCCAAGGACAAGACCTGTTATCGCTAGTCCCTTTCCGCCGGCACCGCGGTTCCTGTTCTGCGATAAAGCAACATGCCCGAAGATGACTGCGAGGATGCTACCCAGCCAACAGATCCAGGTAAGGCCGAGAATCAGAGAGGCGATAGCAAATCCGGTCGTGCGGCCAGGAGGCGTGTAGGCCGGGTAGCCGTAGCCACTGGGAGATCCGTAGGGGCCGTATGGGGGCTGTTTTTGGGCATCCGGGTGCTGACCGTTCATGTCGTGATCCCCTCTAGACTGCGAAGGAGTGAACTATGCCCCGAGATGATCTTTATTCCTGGATGGCCCACCTTACACAGCCTCTGTAACAGCAAGGCTACGGGACGACCTCTAATTGTCTCCAATTGATTAACCTTGGCGCGGTCGACGTCCATGCAGTCGCAGAGCAATACCCGTACTGCGGACTCTCGCCCGGCAAGGCTTGCTCATACATCTCACAGAGGAGACTTTAAGATTTCCAGGCCGGAGCGACACTTGCTGCTGTGCGGTGGAAGCCTGAGAACGACGAGTGGCAGACGGAGCGAGCTGCGGCAGCGAGATTGGTGTGCTCGCCATCGGGCCCCAGCAGTGATCCGACTGTAATCAGTTGGCACCAGTCGTACGAAGCCACGAAGGACTCTGGAATCCCCAAAGCTTCGCACTGTACAGCAGTGGAGCTTGCGGGATATAGGTGGGATGATCTTCCTTGACCCGATCTTCGGATAGAGTCGATCCCCAGGTCAGGGCCTGTGCGGGCGGGATAACCGTAGCGCTCTTGAAAGCCGCTAGGGCCGGTGACGGTCCTCGTGGGTTCGAATCCCACGCTCTCCGCCCACTCAGCCAAAACGGCGTCTGACCAGCGACTTCGCTTCGGTCCGACGCCGTTGATCATTTCTGACTTGTGGCGGCTTCAGCCCAACGGAGGGCCGTACAGCAGCGAGTTCGGAGATCCGGTTTCTGTAACCACCGCACGTGCGAGCCCACACCGATCTACTCTGCGGCAGTGAATCAGCGGCATGCGGGCGGGAGGTCGTCGTGGTCGCACTGACTGACTGGGACGGCCTGGTTAGCGGACGGACCGACAGCTACAACACCCTGCGCCTCGTCGCGATCCTCGCCCCGGGTGGGCAGAGCTGGGCAAGCCCCTTCCGTGGCATTGCCGACGACGATCACGACTACTTCATCAAGACTCTTGAGGGATGCAGACGCGACTGGGCGCGGGGCTCGCTCGCAGTCGAGTACGTCGTGGGCCAAGCCGGCAGACTCATTGATGCCCCGGTCTGCGAAAACACTCTGATCCGCATCCCGGAGGAGTTCGCAGACTACGAGATCGCCCCTGGGATTGCCCTGTCACCGGGGATCGCCCATGCCAGCAAGGCTATCGAGCATGCTGAAGAGCAGCGTGACAACCTGGCCTACCGCAGCCAAGACCGCAACAGTGCCCGCCACGCAGGGGTATACGCACTTTATGACTGGTGCTACGGCGACGACCCGCAATGGCTGTATGATCGCGACCAGGACCGGTCCATCTACTCCCACGATCACGGACTCTATCTACCTCCCCACCACGGCACCCTCGACGTGGAGATCCTCAAGCAGTGCGCTGACGAACCGAACCCACTGCCCGATGCCGCCGACGGGCTTGACCCGGAGGCCATCGCCAGTAAACAACCAGCCGGTGCGCAGAGCGTGATGGCCGCTGGCCCGGCGTCGATCTGACCGCT
>NZ_JBHMQT010000070.1:0-49891 GCF_042435035.1 Sphaerimonospora cavernae | reverse complement strand
GCAACCCCTCTAACTTACCCGGTCCGGCCCCGCCACGCAAACCGCAGCAGATCCAAAACCCAGGAGAAGAAGAAGAGGCACCGGCAACCGTACCCGACACATCCCACACACCAGACCACCAAGATGATCAGAAATGGGATCCGCCGAACCACACCGGCCCAACGAGACTACCAGAGCCCGACACCGACAACGTCCGACATCCAAGTCGTGTCACGCCTACCGAGCACCGCATAACCGTGCCCGAGACCACCGCGCCAGGGGAGGCCGGAGGCCTCATGCACCAGAGCGCGACTATCACGGTCGGCCGGAGCAGCCGCCCGTTCCCGCCGCACCCAACCGCCCACCGCGACTCGCAACCCGTAGCAACCAGCTGCCCCGGTCCCGCACCTGAACCCCGTCGGCCCGGGGTTCATCGAAGGTCACCCCGGCTGGCACGCCGGGCACCAGAAGACCAGCCGTTCGTACGGCTCGGTCCCCCGGTTCATGGCCGACGGCATCTCGCTGCGGCGGACCGGGGTCCCGCAGCGGCGGCAGGGGCTGCCCGCCGATCGCGACGCGTTCACCGAGACGTTCACCAACTCGTGCCCGGATTTTCGGCAAAATGTGCGAGCCCCTGGGACAACCAGATCCGTCGCTCAAGCATCTACATAGCGCCGCGGCGATGACGCCGGCGAGGCGCGAAGGATTGAGGGGGTGACGGACATGCAGGTGAACGTTCTCGAGACGAGAGGGCTTCCGGTCGCCGACGGATTCCTTCCGTGGATCCGTCTCCCCGCGCAACCCAACGTCAAGCCGTCCGCAATCGCCCCGCGTTACGAACAGCATGCGAGAGTCTCCGTTCGGCGCCAACCTGGCCGCCCGGACTCTCACCGGTGGAGGTGGCCATCATGACGCGGTCGGAGTTCGACGACATTCGTGCACACATCGCAGCCGAGGGCAGGCGCCCGGGCAGCGACCTGCTTCAGCTTGCCGGTGAGTTGCTCGACGACCTGGAGCAGGTGCGCATGCGGGAGGTCACGCTGCGCTCCTATTATCTGCGACTGCTGACCGCCGCCCGTGCCACCGTGGCCGCGGAGGCGGCGGGGGACCCCGCACCACTGACTTTCCTGGCGCACGAGCTGGCCAAGCACGCCCAGCTTCCTTCCGGAGAGCCCGTTGAGCGCATCCTCTCTGATGCCGGTCGGACACAGGCCTTGGTGCCGCGGGCGGATGAGCCGGGCAGGCGGGGACCGCGCCAGTCAGGTGGCCGCTACTGCGGGGGCATGAGCCGCAAGCTCAGAGGTTGACGTTTTCCTTCTCCTCGACCTCCCTTCTCCTTCGACCTTCTCAGACCTGGCGACGACCCGGCGACGGCGATCTCCGATCGAGACGGGGATCGCCGTCACGCGGTCGGGATGAGCTGGTGCACGAAGACCACGTTGGGATAGGCCGGGTTGTCGGCATAGCCGCTGACGTTGCCGAGGTAGGCCCGCTGGTAGTTGACCACCCAGGGAGCGGCGACGACGGCGCGTTTGTCGATCAGGTCGGTCTGCAGACCGGCGTACTCCTTCTGGGCGGCCTCACGGTCGGTGGCCAGGAGTGATTGAAGCTTGTCGATCCGGTCGTCGATGTCCTTGTTCTTCAAGTAGGTCAGGTTGAAGGACACAGGATCGGCGCTACGGAAGACGTTGAGGAACCACGAGTAGGCGTCGGCGTAGTCGGGCCACCAGTACATGACGAGGATGTCCTGGCGCTTGGCCGGGTCGGCTGACTTGGCCTGGTTCCACTGCGCGTTCCACTGCATGGCCCTGGCGTCGACCTTGACGTTCAGCTCGCTCAGAGCGTTGTCGAGCAGCCTGACGAGTATCTGTTCGTCGTTGTCGCCCTCGGCATATGTAAGGGTGAGGCGCAGTTCCCGGCCGCCCGGGCCGTACCCGGCTTCCCGTAGGAGTTCCTCCGCTCTCTCCAGGTCCTGACGGGGGCGCATGCCGGGCACGTGGCCGAGTAGGCCTTCCGGCACCAGACCCTCCGCCGGGTCACCGGCTCCCTTCAGCGCCGCGATCACCCCGTCGTAGTCGATCGCCTTCTGCACGGCCTTGCGCAGCCGTACGTCACGCAGTGGGCCGGATGCGCTGTTGAAGAGCACGAGCATGTTCTGGAACGACGGCACCTGCAGCGTGCGCACTCCGGCCGTGGCCTTGGCCCGCCGGAAAAGCGAGGGGTTGAGCCGTTCCACGAAGCTGGCCTCGCCGCGCAGCAGGAGTTGCCAGGCGGTGTTCTGGTTGGGGACGACGCGATACTCGACGTTTTTGTAGTGCGGGCCGTCCCAGCCGCCCCAGTATTCGTCGAAGGCGCGTAGGACGAGCTCCTTCTCCCGGCCCTTGTGCCAGCTCGCCACCGTGTACGGCCCCGAGCCGGCGTCCCGCCCCTGCTGGAACCACTTCTTGAGGTCGCCGGAACCGGCTGCCTCGGTGTCGTAGATGTACGCGGCGTAGTCAGCGGAGGCGATCAGGTCGAGCGGCGCCGGATACTTGAGCGTGAACTGGACCGTGAGCGGGTCGAGCACAGTGATCTTCTGAACGGGGTCCCAGATGTACGCGGCACCAGCGGCCATACGCTTGGTCCGCTCGATTGAAGCCTTCACGGCGTCCGCGTCAACCGGTCGGCCGGTGTGGAAGACGGCCCCGCTCCGCAGCGTGAACGTCCACGTCTTGCCGTCCTGCGACGCCTTCCAGCTCTCGGCCAGCCGTGGACCCGCCCGCTTGATCAGCGGGTTGTAGACGGTCAGCGAGTCGTAGATGTTCTGCATCGCGCTGATCTCGTTCGAGTACGAGCTCGCCGGGTCCCAGTCGGTGACGATGTCGAGATTGTCCAGGTAGACGAATGTCGCATCCTTCGTGGCGGGCATTCCCGCGGGTGAGCCGCTGATCGAACTGTCGGCCGAGGCCGAGTCGTCGCGGACCTCGCCTCCACCGCAGCCGGCGAGGGCCAGCAGCGCCAGCACGGCGAGGACCCTCGAAACAAGGAAACGGCGCATCCGGTGCGACTTTCTTTCCGACATGAGTTACCATGATCGAAGCTACTGCAAGATCACGATTAGGTGCGATATTTCCTGTCATCACATCGCACGTCTCTCATTTGACACGTCGCACTGATAACCTCTCTGGCTGTCTCAAGGGCTTCCCCGAAGCTCATGTCACCACATCGGGACGAGGTGCCATGCCTCCTCGTAGGCGGGACCGGCCTATCAGGGTCAGGCTCATCGGCCTGCTCCTGGTGCCGCTCTTCTCACTGGTCGCCCTCTGGGTGGTCACAGCGGGTGTGACCATCGGCGACAGTCTCCGCCTGCGCACCTACGACACCCTGTGGACCACGCTGCGCCAGCCCGCCGACCGGCTGATCGTCGAACTTCAGCGCGAACGCCTCGTGTCGGCCCGCTACCTCGGCCGCCCCGCGGACGCGGGCCGTACCGATATGAACACCCAGCGGGTGCACACCAACGAGGCGCGGGACGACGTCCGGCGGCTGGCCCTGTCGGACGCGTCGCGGGGGGCGACAACGCCCGCCATGCGCGCCCAGGTGGACGAGATGCTGGCCGGGCTCGACCGCCTGGACGAGATCCGCGGAGAGATCGACGAGGGCGTCGCCAACCGCCTGCGCGCCATCGAGACCTACAATCTGGTCAGCGACAGCATCTACCGGATGCACTACGGCCTGGCGATCATCGACGACATTCCGATCTACCAGCAGTCACGTGTGGTGATCTCGCTGGGGTACGCCAAGGAGTTGCTGACCAGGGAACAGGCCATCGAGGCCGCGGCCGCCGCGTCGGGCGGCATGACCGACGAGGAGCGCAAGCTCTTCACCCAGCTCGTCGGCAATCGTCGCTTCCTCATCGACCAGGCTCTGCCCGAGTTGGACACCGGCCTGCGGCAGATGCACGTCAACCTGATCACCACACCGCTCTATCAGCGGCTGCGGCTGCAGGAAGAGAAGATCATTTCGGGGTCCCCGATCACCGCCCGCAACCAGCGGGTCTGGCAGGCCACTTCCGACCACCTGGCCGGGTCGTTCCAGAAGGCGCAGACGGAGGCCGCCAAGCGCCTCGCCGACCGCGCCGCGCCCATCGCCGACTCGATCCTGGCGCGCGCCGTCGTCGTCGGCGGCTGCGGCCTCCTCGCGGTGGTCGCCTCGATCCTCATCTCGCTGCGCTTCGGCTCCCGCCTCGCCCGGGACCTGGCCGGTCTGCGGCAGGCCGCGCTGGACCTGGCCAACGTACGGCTGCCGCGCGTGCTGGAAAAGCTCAAGAGGGGGGACGACGTCGACGTCGCGATCGAGGCGCCCGCGCTCACGACGACCGGCCGTACCAGCGAGATCCGGGATGTGGGGCAGGCGTTCTCCACGGTTCAGCAGTCCGCGGTCGAGGCCGCGATCGGGCAGGCCCGTCTCCAGCGTGGTGTCAGCCAGGTCTTCCTCAACCTCGCCAGGCGCAGCCAGGCACTGCTACACCGGCAGCGGACCCAGCTTCACAGCATGCAGCGCCACACGACCGAGCCGGAGACCCTCGAGGAGTTGTTCCGTCTCGACCACCTGACGACCCGCATGCGCCGCCACGCGGAAGGCCTGATCATCCTGTCCGGCGCGACGCCCGGCCGGGCCTGGCGCAGGCCGATCCCGATGTACGACGTGGTCCGCGGCGCCGCCGCCGAGGTGGAGGACTACGCCCGGGTGAACGTGTTCCCGATGGAGGATCACGCGGTCGACGGCGCCGCGGTGGCCGACATCATCCACCTCATCGCAGAGCTGATCGAGAACGCGACCGTCTACTCGCCGCCGCACACGTCCGTGACCGTACGTGGCGAGCTGGTCGGAACCGGCTTCGCCGTGGAGATCGAGGACCGGGGACTGGGCATGACGCCCGACCGGCTCGCGGAGATCAACGAGCGCCTGGCCGACCCGCCGGAGTTCGACCTCGCGGACACCGACCGAATGGGGCTGTTCGTCGTCGCCAGACTCGCCGCCCGCAGGGAGGCGAAGGTGACGCTCCGGCCCTCCCCCTACGGAGGAACCACCGCCATCGTGCTCATCCCAGCCACCCTCATCGTCGTCCCGAAGGACCCCGACCTCACGCTCCTGGCTGAGGAGGAGGTCACGCCTGAGCACATCATCCTTGCCGCGCTCCGGCGGGGAGACCAGAACACCGACAGGCCGGGCGAGGAGGGATCGTGACGGAGCGCACGCAGGACCAGTGGCTGGACGAGGAGGCGGGGCCGGTCGTCCCGGCCTACGCCCTGACCCGCGGCCGGGTCCAGCCGTCCAACAAGGCGATCGACCTCGTGGCCATCGTGACCGCGACCGGCGGGCTCACGCCGGTCAGCCTCGGTCCCGAGCAGTGGATGATCCTCAGCGTGTGCGCCCGTCCCAGGTCGGTGGTGGACATCGCGGCCGCCATCGACCTGCCGCTCGGCGTGGTCCGGGTGCTCGTCGGCGACCTGCACGAGCAGGGACTCGTGCAGGTGCGCCCGCCGGCGAACGTGGCCCGGCTGCCCAACGCCGGCATTCTGAGCGAGGTCATCAGCGGGCTGCGCGCGCTGTGACGGGGAGCCGCGCCGGCTCATCCCTCAGAACGCGTGCGGATAGTGCCGCCCGGCGTGATCGCGGGTGATGTACCCCTCCCGCAGGTCGGCCAGCACGGCCAGCGGGTCGCGCTCGGCAGGCGGGCCGTACCCTCCGCCCGACCCGGTGCGCAGGTGCACGACCGAGCCCTTGGGCAGGAAGATCCGCGTCTTGAGCGAGAAGTCTTCCGCCCGCCCGTCGGGATACTCCACGGTGAGCCGGTTCGGCCGGCCCGGCAGTCCCCCGGCCAGCCCCCAGGGTTCGAGTGCCGTTCTGGCCAGGCCCGCCGTAAGATACTGGTCCTCGAGCACCCGGAAGGACAGGTCGAGCCCGAGGCCGCCGCGGTGCCGTCCCGGGCCCCCGGAGTCCTCGGCTAGGGCCAGCCGCTCGATCCGCCAGGGGTTCCTCGACTCCCAGACCTCCGCCGGGGTGAACCGGGTCGCCGACTCGGAGATGTACATCAGCGCACTCGCGCCGTCGCCGGAGGGTGAGGCCCCCTGCCCGACGGGATGCGGCGCACCGTCCGCCCAGGGTTCGCCGGTCGCCTCCCGGTTCCCCCACCACACGAGCGCGTTGATGTCGCCGCCGCTCGCCGCGGGCACCGAGTCGGGTACGGCCTCCGCCAGCGCCCGGATGATCAGTTCGATGGCGTGGTCCGACGGAATTCCGTACATGAAGCACGGGGCCGGACGGACCGGATGGAAGAGCGAGCCGGGCCGGGTGACCAGTTCCAGCGGGCGGAAATGGCCCTCGTTCGGCTGCTCGCCCGCGCCGGCGAGGAAGGCGATCGCGATCCGAACGGCCGCGACCGTCGACGGCAGCGGACAGTTCACCGGGCCGCCGACCTGATCGGGGCAGTCGGTGAGGTCGACGGTCACCGATGAGCCGCTGACGGCGACCTTGACGCCGAACGGGATCGGCCCGTCGTTCACCCCGTCGGAGTCGATCAAACTGGAGGCCCGGTAGACGCCGTCGGGCAGCCGCTCGAACCAGCCGCGTACGAGCGCCTCGCCGTGGGCGTACATCCGGGCGACGGACCGCCGGAACGTGCCGAGGCCATGGCGGCGGACCAGCGCGGCCAGCGCCTCGGCTCCCGTACGCGCCCCGGCCACCATCGCGTTGATGTCGCCGATGACCATCTCCGGCATCCGGCTGTTGGCCAGAATCATCCGGTAGATGTCGCTGACCAGGCGGCCGGCGTCGTAGAGCTTGACACCGGGGAAGATCGTCCCCTCCTGGTGGACATCGATCGTGTCCGTGCAGTAGGGGTCCTTGCCGCCGATGTCCAGCCAGTGCGCCTTGATCGCGGAGTAGCCGACCAGCACGTCGTCGTGGAAGATCGGCACGATCATCGCCGCGTCCTGCGGGTGCGAGCCGGTGCCGTACGGGTCGTTGTAGAGGATCACGTCGCCGGGGCCCAGCGCCCCCGGCCCGCCGACGCCGTCGACGGCCTCCCGCACGCAGAAGCCGAGCGTCCCCATGAACGCGGGCAGCGTCGGGGCCTGCGCGAGCATGCACATGTCGGCGTCGTAGAAGGCGACGGCGAAGTCCAGCGCCTCATAGATGATCGGGGAGAAGGCCGTGCGGATCAGCGACTGCTTCATCTGGTCGGCCGCGGCGTTCAGGCCCTGCCGGATGATCTCCGTGGTGACCGGGTCGGCTCCCTCTGCCAGCCCCGGGTTCACCTCGACGTATCGGGTGCGTACGAGATCGCTCATCGGCGGTCCTTCCGTCTGATCATCAGGCAGCCGCCCGGGTGCGCCTCGGCGGTGAAGCCCGCGTCCAGGTAGGTCGTCGCGGTGGGTTCCAGCACGAGGGCGGGCCCCTCCAACGGGCCGTCCACCGCGCTTCGCCGCACCACGGGAGCCTCGGCCCAGGCCCGCCGCCGGAAGGACCACAGGCGGGTCAGGCTCCGTGCCGTGTCGCCGGCCGCCGGGGCGGGGACCGGCGGCCGGTCCGCGTCGAGCACCACCCTGGTGGTCGCCCGTACGGTGACCACCTCGAGCGGGTCGGGGAGCCGGTGACCGAACGTCCGATGGTAGGCGTCGGAGAACCTGGCGGTGACGGACTCGACGTCGTCCTCCCCCGGCCGCAGCGGGATGGTCAGCGTGTGCTCCTGCCCCCGATGGCGCAAATCCAGGTCGACCTCCCGGACCGCGTCGTCGGCGGTCAAGGGCTCGACCGCCGTCGATCGCTCGACCGCCGTCAGCCGCTTGAAAAGGGTGTCCGCCAGCCGCTCGATCACCGGCAGCGCCTCGCCGTCCAGGGCGCGCACGAGTGTGCGGGCCGCGGAACGGACGATGTCGGCCTGGACCAGCCCGACCGCGGAGAAGTTGCCCGCGTTGGGCGGAACGATCACCGTGTCCACGTCGAGCTCATCGGCCAGCAGGCAGCCGAACATCGGCCCGGCTCCGCCGAAGGCGACGATGGCGGCCCCGCGGGGATCCACTCCCCGCTCGACGGTGACCCCCCGCACCGCCTGGGCCATGTGGGCGGAGGCGATCCTGATGACGCCTTCGGCGACCGCGTCGACGCCCTCGGTCCCGGTCGACTCCGTTGGCCCCGTCGTCCCGCTCAGCGCGAGCGGCCCCGCCAGTGGCGCGAGCGCCCGGGCCGCCGCGCCCGCCGACAGCGAGATCCCGCCGGAAATGCGGCCCGCGGGGATCAGGCCGAGGTGCAGCGCGGCGTCCGTCACGGTCGGCTCGGCACCGCCGCGCAGGTAACAGGCGGGCCCGGGGACGGCGCCGGCGCTGCGCGGTCCGACCCTGAGGAGGCCACCGGGGTCGACGTAGGCGATCGACCCGCCGCCCGCGCCCACCGACCGTACGTCCACCCACGGGCTCTGCAGCGGCAGGCCGACGACCTCGCCCTGGAACAGCAGCGGCAGCCTGCCATCCTCGACCAGCGCGGTGTCGAAGCTCGTGCCGCCCACGTCGGCGGCGATGGCCGTACCGATGCCGAGGGTGGCCGACAGCCTCGCGGTGGCGGCGGCGCCTGCGACCGGTCCGGACAGGATCGTCTCGAACGGCCTGGCCACCGCCTCGTCCAGCGTCAGCGCGCCGCCCCCCGACCGGGTCACGAGCAGCCTGCCCGTGAAGCCGCGCGCCCGCAACTCGCGATCGAGGTTGTGCAGGTACGGACCCATCCGATGGCGCACGATGGCGTCCACGACCGTGGTGGAGGTCCGCTCGTACTCCCGGTACTCCCCGGAGATCTCGTGGGACAGCGAGATCGGCCCGGTGAACCCGGCGTTCCTGAGCAGCTCCGCGACCCGCAGTTCGTGACCGGGATCGACGTAGGAGTTGATCAGTACGACCGCGACGGCGTCCACGCCTTCGGCCTCGAACAGCCGGGCGGCCTGCCGTACGCCTGCCGGATCGAGCTCGCGGACGACGCCGCCGTCCGCGGCCACCCGCTCGTCGACCTCGACCCGCAGCCGCCGGGGTACGAGGGGCGGCGGCGGAGTCCAGAACAGGTCATAGGGGTCATCGCGGTCGCCCCGCCGGATTTCCAGCACGTCGCGGAAGCCCGCCGTCGTGACCAGCCCCACGACCGCACCGCGTTTCTCCACCCCGGGTTTCTCCACCCCGGGTACGCGATTCCTCGGCCCTGATTCTCTAGGCCCGGTGGACTCGAGGAGCGCGTTGAGCCCGACCGTGGTGCCGTGTACGAAATGAGCGCAGCGGGCGAGCGACTCCGCCGGGACCGCGGCGTCCACGGCGGCGAGCACCCCCGACTCCGGCGCACGCGGCGTGGTCGCCTGTTTGGCGACCCTGATCTCGCCGGTCGCCGCGTCGTGGAGGACGAGGTCGGTGAAGGTGCCGCCGACGTCCACCCCGATGACCGTTGTCATAGTTAGTGCCCCTTCCGGACATAGCGCGCAGGATGTCACGTTCGGCCGCGCCAGCGTGACGCATCGAGTTCTCGCTCCAGCACGTCCTCGGCCCGGTGACAGGCGACCCGGCGCCCGGCCGCCTCGCGAGCCTCCGGCGCCTCGTCCCGGCAGCGGTCCACCGCCAGCGGGCAGCGCAGCCGGAACGGGCAGCCGGTCGCGGCGGGCGCCGCCTCGGTCCGGCCGCTCGCCCGCGGGGGCTCGCCGCCGAGCCGGGGTACGGCGTCGCGCAGCGCCAGCGTGTACGGATGGGCGGGGTGGACCAGCAGGTCCCGGGTCGGTCCCGACTCGACCACCCGCCCGCCGAACAGCACATGCGACGTACGGCACAGCCGGCCGACGACCCCGAGGTTGTGCGTGATCAGCAGGTAGCCCAGACCCCGCCCACCGGCCAGGCCCTCCAGCAGGTCGAGGATCCTGGCCTGCACGGTGACGTCGAGTGCGCTCGTCGGCTCGTCCAGGACCAGCAGCCGCGGTTCGACGGCGAGGGCCCGGGCGATGGCGACGCGCTGCCGCTGACCGCCGGACATCTGATGCGGCCGGCGAGCGGCGAGCGCCGGGTCGAGGCCGACGCCGTCGAGCAGTTCGGCCACCCGCGCCCGCCGGTCGGCACGGCTCATGCGGTGATGGGTGGTCAGTGCCTCCCCGATCGACGCCGCCGCGGTCATGCGGGGATCGAGGGCCTCGGCCTGGAAGACCGGCTGCACGGCTCGGCGGAACTCCGCGCGTCCGCTCCGGTCGAGCGCGGCCAGGTCGCGGGAGCCGTACCTGATCGTGCCCGAGCGGGGGCGCAGCAGGCCGAGCAGGGCCCGGGCCAGCGTGGTCTTCCCCGATCCGCTCTCGCCGATCAGCCCGACACCGCCCTCGTCCACGGCCAGGCTCACCTCGTGGACCACCGGTGCCGCGCCGTACGCGAGGGTCACCGCGTCCGCGCTGAGCACGCTCATCTCTCCTCCTCGCGACTCGGGAGCGCGGGCACCGCGGCGACCAGCTCCCGGGTGTAGGCGTCGCACGGCCGGTCGAACAGCTCCGCCGCTGGGCCGCTCTCCACGACGGCGCCGTCCCGCATCACCAGCACCCGGTCGGCGATCGTGGAGACCAGGGCGAGGTCGTGGGAGACGAGCAGTACGGCCAGGCCGCGCTCGTCGCGCAGTCGCCGCAGCACCGCGACCACCTCGGCCTGCACGGTGACGTCGAGCGCGCTGGTCGGCTCGTCCGCCAGCACGATCTCGGCCCCGAGGGCGAGGGCGAGCGCGATGGCGAACCGCTGGGCCTGCCCGCCGGACACCTGATGCGGGTAGCGCCGCATGATCACCGGGTCGAGCAGCACCGCCTTGACGGCTTCCTCGGCCCGGGACCGCGCGGCCGCGCCTTTGACGCCGTGCCGGGCGAGCGCGCGGCGCATCAGCGTGCCGAGCCGCATGGTGGGGTTGAGAGCGGCCTGGGGGCTCTGCATGACGAGGGCGGCCCGCGAACCGCGGATGCCGCGCAGCTCGGCGGGGCCGGCCGCCATCACGTCCACTCCACAGACAGTGATTTCGCCGGAAATATCGACACGTCGGACGCCGAGGTCGCTGACGTCACCGACGAGGCCGAGCGCGGCGAGCAGCGTCGTCGTCTTGCCCGAGCCGCTCTCGCCGACGATCGCCACACACTCGCCGGGCCCGACCTCGAGCTCGGGGACGGAGGCGATCACGCGGTCGCCGATCCGGACCGCGAGGTCCCTGATCCTGATCAACGTGCCGTTCACGATCGGGCTCTCTTCGGCACGGCTCATCGGGTCAGCCTCGCTCTCAGCCCCTCGCCCAGGACGTTGAACGCGAACGCCGTGATCAGGATGGCGAGTCCGGGGAACGTCACCACCCACCAGTTCGTGGTGAACAGCGACTGTCCCTGCTGCACCATGAGGCCCCACTCGGAGGTCGGCTCGTGCGCGCCCAGCCCCAGGTACGACAGGGCGGCCGCGGTGAGGATCACCCCGCCCCCGTCGAGGGAGAGCTGGACCAGCACCGGCGTCAGCGAGTTCGGCAGCACGTGCCGGAAGACGATCAGCGGGGCGGGCACGCCGAGGCAGCGCGCCGAGTCGACGAACGCCCGGGTCGCGACCGAAGCGGCGACCGAGGCCGTGAGCCTCGCATACCACGGCCACCAGGTGACCGCGATGGCGACGATCACGGTCGTCACGCTCGGCTGGAGGACCACGGCCAGCGCGAGCGAGAGCAGCAGCGCGGGGAACGCGAGAAACACGTCGGTCACCCGCATGATCACATCACGGACCCAGCCTCCGGCGTAACCCGCGACGACACCCAGCGCAACGCCCGTCCCGCCCGAGATCGCCAGCACCGCGACGGCGATCAGCAGCGAGGTGCGGGCGCCGTACAGGACCCGGCTGAGCACGTCCCGGCCGACCTGGTCGGTGCCGAACCAGTGCTCGGCGCTCGGCGGCAGCAGGGCCTCCAGCGGATGGGTGGCCGAAGCGCCGTCCTCGGGATAGGGGGCGATCCACGGGGCGAGGAGCGCGGCGAGCACGATGAGCGCCAGCAGCGCCGCCCCGGCCACGGCCAGCCGGTCCACACCCACGAGCCATCTCAGCGGCGTACGGCGCAACGCGGGCGTGGCGGCGCCCGAGGCGCCGGGGACGACCGGCGCGGTCATCGGGCCCTCACTCTCGGGTCGATCACACCCTGCATCAGGTCGACGGCGAGGTTGGCCATGACGTAGAGCGCCGCCACGAGCAGCGTGACCCCGGCGATCGACGGGGTGTCGAGGGTGCGGATCGAGTCGGCGGCGTACCGGCCGAGCCCCGGCCAGTTGAACACGGCCTCCACGAGGAATCCGTTCACGATCGAGTAGGCGAAGACGAGCGCGATCAGCGAGAGCACCGGGTTCAGCGCCGGGCGCAGGGCGAAACGGGTCAGCACGGCGGTCTCCCCGAATCCGAGGGCGCGTTCCATCCGGGCATGGTCGCGGGCCGATTCCTCGATGAGCGCGGCCCGGGTCATCTGGGCGATCACACCCGCCGGGTAGGCCGCGAGGACCAGTGCGGGCAGCACGAGATGGTGCAGGGTGCTGGTGAGGATCGGCCAGTTGCCGGTGAACAGGGCGTCAACGGCGGTGATGTTCGTGTAGACGCGCAAGGGGCTGGTCTGGTCGAGGCTCGTGTCATACTCTCCGGCGATCGGGAACCAGCCGAGGCCACTACTGAAGATCGTCTGCAGGGCGAGGGCCATCCAGAACACCGGCACCGACACGGCCAGCATCGACGAGAGCCGGATCGACAGGTCGGGCAGCCGTCCCTTGTGGCGGGCGGCGGCGACACCCAGCGGGATCCCGGCCGCCACCGCGATGACCAGCGCCGCCGCCACCAGTTCGAGCGAGGCCGGGAACGCCAGGAACAGGTCGTCGCGCACCGGCCGCCTGGTGTGCAGGCTGACGCCCCAGTCACCGGTGACCAGGTCGCGGACGTAGTTCCACAGCTGCACCGGCAGCGGGTCGTCCAGCCCGAACCGCTGCCGCGCCGCGGCCAACTCGGCCGGCGACGCCCTCGGCCCCATGTAGGCGACGGCCGGGTCGCCGGGAACCAGCCGCATGATCACGAAGGTGAGGGTGACCACGCCGGCCACGACCAGGGCGGCCTGGCCGAGCCGGCGGATCAGGTACCGCGACATGCCTCAGGCGCCGGGCTTGAGGTCGTGGACGAACACGACATTCGGGTAGGCGGGGTTGTCCACATATCCTTGGACCGACGTGGCGAAAGCCCGCTGGTAGTTCATCACGTACGGCACGGACACGGCCGCCCGCTCGTTAATGATCTTTCTCTGCAGTTCGGCGTACGTCTTCTCAGCCGCGTCCCTGTCGGTCGCCGTCAACTGGGGCAGCTCGTCGATCCGCTTGTCGATCGCGTCGTCCCTGAGATAGGAGAGGTTGAACGAGATCGGGTCCTCACTGCGGAAGATGTTGACGAACCACGAGAAGGCGTCGGCGTAGTCGGGCCACCAGTACATGACGAGGATGTCCTGGCGCTTGGCGGGGTCCTTCGCCTTGGCCTGGTCCCACTGGGTGGTCCACTGCAGCGGCTTGGCCGACAGCTTCACGTTCAGCGTGTCGAGGGTGGAAGACAGCAGCGTCACCAGCACCTCCTGGTCGCTGTCGCCCTGGGCGTAGGTGAGGGTCAGCTCGAGCTTCTTGCCGCCGGGGCCGTACCCCGCCTCCTTGAGCAGCGCCTCGGCGCCGGCGAGGTCCTGCTTCGGCGTCTGGCCGGCGTCGTAGCCGAGCAGGCCCTCGGGTACCAGGCCCGCCGCCGGGGCGCCCGCACCTTTCAGCGCCGCCACCACCCCGTCGTAGTCGATCGCCTTCTGCAGCGCCTGGCGCAGCCGTACGTCCTTCAACGGGCCGCTGTGCGTGTTGAACAGCGTCAGCAGGTTCTGGAACGACGGCGTCTGGGCCGCCTGCACCGTGGGCGTGCCGCCGGCCTCGGCGAACAACTGCGGGTTGAGTCGCTCCACGAACGTCACCTCGCCACCCCGCAGTAGCTGCCAGGCAGTGGTGAGCTCGGGCGTGACCCGGTATGCGATCTTCTTGTAGCGCGGCCCGTCCCAGCCGCCCCAATAGTCGTCGAACGCCTTCAGCGTGAGCTCGGTCTCCTTGCCCTTCTCCCAGGTGTCGATCGTGTACGGGCCCGAGCCCGCGTCATGACCCTCACCGAACCACGTCTTGAGGTCTCCCGAGCCCGCGGCCGTGGTGTCGTAGACGTACGAGGCGTAACCGGCCGAGGCCACCAGGTCGAGAGCCGTGGGGTACTTGAGCGTGAACTTCAGCGTCGAGGAATCCTCCACCTCGATCTTCTTGACCGCGTCCCAGATGTAGGCCGCACCCGCCTCCATCTCCATCGTGCGTTCGATGGCGGCCTTCGCGGCGGCCGCGTCGACGGGTTTGCCGGTGTGGAACGTGGCCCCCTGACGCAGCGTGAACGTCCACTTCGTGCCGTCGTCCGAGGACGTCCACGACGTCGCCAGCCGCGGCTCGGCCTGCTTCGTCTGTGGGTTGTAGCGGGTCAGCGACTCGTAGATGTTCTGCATCGCGAGGATCTCGTTGGAGTACGAGCTCGCCGGGTCCCAGTCGGTGACGACGTCGAGGTTGGGGACGTAGACGAACGTGGCGTCCGCCGCACTCGAGGGATTCTGGCCGTTCTGGGACGTGCCCGGCTGCGTGGAGCCTTCAGAGCCGTCGGCCCCGCCACGGATCTTGCCGCCGCCGCACGCCGTGGCGGTGAGGGTCAGGGTGGCCACGGCTCCCGCCGCGAGCAGACGCTTGTGCCAGCGCATGTGAGGGGGGTTCCTTTCTCTCGCCGGACCGCCGGCCCTTCATCAGCCCAACGGCCCGGCGGGGGGCACGCTGAAATGATGCGGGTGCGGGCAGACGAAAGGCCCGGAGGGAAACCCTCCGGGCCTTTCACTTGGTAGCGGGGACAGGATTTGAACCTGCGACCTCTGGGTTATGAGCCCAGCGAGCTACCGAACTGCTCCACCCCGCGTCGTTTTCTTGTATCTCCATACTACCGCCGCCGCGCCCGAACGCCAAATCGGTTTCCCGGGAGACGGCTTCCAGCGATAGCGAAGGCCCCGGTTCCTCCAGATCACCGGAGGTCGGGGCCTTCCAAAGTAGCGGGGACAGGATTTGAACCTGCGACCTCTGGGTTATGAGCCCAGCGAGCTACCGAACTGCTCCACCCCGCGTCGACACCTACAGAGTAACCGGGATCCGGACACAAGGCAAACACGTTGCGGGAAAACCGGAACCCCGCGCCGTGCGGCGCGGGGTTCCGCTCAGACAGCCCCTGCGGTCATCCGGTGGGCACCGGGCTGGAGCTCACGCTCGGGCTCGCACTCGATGACGGCTCCGCGGTGGCGGTGGGCGAGGCCGGAGGCAGGCTGACCTGCATCCGGTTCAGCTCGTCCAGCGCTTCCTTGAGCGCCTGCTGGGCCTTGCCGTAGTCCCCCCAGTTCGGCGGGTCGGCCGAAAGCGCCTTCTGCGCGTCGGCGTACGCCTGCTGCGCCCGCTCGACGAGCCCGCTCAGGGCGGCGCTGTCGGTCGGCGTCCGCTGCTGCTCAGGCTGCTGCTCAGGCTTCTGCTCGGGTTGCTGCCCGGGTGGGACCTGGTTCGCCGGGGCCTCAGCAGTGAAGATCTGCTCCAGCGCCTTGCCCAGGTTGTCGCCAGAGCCCACCTTGTCGCCGTACATCACCAGCACCCGGGCGAGGATCGGATACGGCTCCTGTCCCGACCCCGCGGGTGCCTGGACGTACACCGGCTCCACGTAGACGAGGCCTCCCGCGAACGGAAGCGTCAGCAGGTTGCCGTACCGGATCTGTGCCTTGCCCAGACCCAGCAGGTTGAGCTCGCCGGCGAACCGGTTGGCGAAGGTGTTCTGCACCTGGCCGGGACTGGAGATCGTCGTGTTGGCCGTCATGCGGAGGATCTGCAGCTTCCCGTATCCCTCTCCCGGTGTGGCGTCGACCGCCATGAACGCGGCGAGGTTGGGCCCCTGCTTGGGCACGAACGTGGTGGTCAGCGAGAACGACGCGGACTGCGCGCCCGGCATCTTGACCGAAAGGTAGTAAGGCGGCTGCTTGATGTCCGCCTTGTCGTCGGTGGACGGGTCCTTCGGGACGTTCCAGAAGTCCTGCCCGCTGTAGAAGGAGCGCGCGTCGGTGATGTGGTAGCGCGACAGGATGTGGCGCTGCACCTTGAACATGTCCTCGGGGTAGCGCACGTGCTCCAGGAGCTCGGCGCTCATCTTGTCCTTCGGCTGGATGAGCCCGGGGAACGACTTCTCCCACGCCTTCAGCAGCGGGTCCGTCGGGTCCCATCCGTAGAGGGTGACGGTCCCGTCGTAGGCGTCCACCGTCGCCTTCACCGAGTTGCGGATGTAGTTGATCTGGTCGCGCGGCTGGGGAACGATCGCATGCGGATCGGTCGCGGCATCCCGGATCATGTCGCCCCAGCTCTCACTCTGGGAGTACGGGTACTCGTTGGCCGTCGTGTACCCATCGATGATCCACACGACCCGTCCGTCGACGATCGCGGGGTACGGGTCGGAGTCGAGGGTCAGGAAGGGCGCGACCTTCGCCACCCGGTCGGCCGGGTTCCGTTCGTACAGGATGCGCGACTGCTCGTTGACGTCACTGGACAGCAGCACGTTGATCTCGCCGTACTTCATCGCGTAGAGCAGGCGGTTGAAGAACGAGTCGAGCGGGACGCCGCCCTTGCCGGTGTAGCTGGTGTTCACCTGGCCGGTGCCCTCGTTCTCCGGGTAGTCGAACTCGAGGGGCTTTTCCGTGGAGCCACCGGCGATGACGTAGTCGGTACCGCGCTCGCCGAAGTAGATGCGGGGCTCCTTGAGCCCGGTGGAATTCGCCAGGTCTCCGCCGACGGGCATGTCCTTGGCGTCGAAGTCGGGCAGGCCGTCGGAGGTGACCTTGTTGCCGGGGGCGGCGACGAAACCGTAGCCGTGGGTGTAGATGAGGTGCCGGTTGATCCAGTTGTCCAGCTCGGCGGGGGGACCCGTCAGCTCGCGGACGGCGACCAGGTGGTCGCTCACCATGCCGTCCGGCCCCTTGTAACGGTCGACGTCCACCGGATCGGTGAAGTCGTAGAAGCCCTTGAGCCGCTGCTTCTGCTGGAAGGTCTTGGCCACCAGAGTGGGATCGAGGAGTCGCACGCCCGAGACGGTCTGGTCCTTGGCCGCCTCGGCCTGCTGCGGTTCGCCCTTCGCGTCGTAGGTTGTGATCGCTGTGTCGCTCACCCCGTAGGCTTCGCGCGTCCCGGTGATGTTACGCGCGATGTACTGCTCCTCCTTGCCCTGCTGGTTGGGCTTGACCTGGAACTGCTCGACGAGGGCGGGGTAGACGCCGCCGATCAGGACCGCCGACAGGACGAGGAGTCCGAATGCGACACCGGGGAACATGCCCCCGGGCCGGATCACGCCGGCGAAGAAGATGACCGCGCAGATGAGGGAGATGACGGCGAGGATGCCCTTGGCCGGCAGCACCGCGTTGACATCCGTGTAGGAGGCGCCGCCCACGAAACCCCGCTCGGAGAACACCAGTCCGTACCGGTCGAGCCAGTAGGCGACGGCCTTGAGCAGCACGAACACGCCGAGCAGCACCGACAGGTGGGCGCGGGCCGCCCGGGTCGCGTGCACGCCGCCCGGAGACTGGATCCGGAAGCCGCCGTAGAGGTAGTGCACGACCGCGGCAGCGATGATCGACAGAACGACGGCCAGGAACAGGAAGTTCAGCACCATCCGCAGGAACGGATAGGTGAACATGAAGAACGAGACGTCGAGTTGGAACTGCGGGTCCTTCTTCCCGAACGGCGTCCCGTTGACGAACAGCAGCCAGGTCTTCCACTGCCCGGCGACCGAGGACCCGGTGAACAGCGTCAGGATCCCCATGCCGATCAGGAAGACCAGCCGCCGATGGGGGTCGAGCGACATCCGGTAGCGGTCGGCCCCCTGCGGGGTGCCGAACATCCCCGGCCCGAACATCGGCCGTGTGCGGTGCGCCAGCACCATGTTTCCGCCGACGATCCCCACCATCAGCACCGAGCCCACGACGAACAGCACGATCTGCGTCACGAGCAGTGTGGAGAACACCGACGAGAAGTCCACCGAGTCGTACCAGAGGTAGTCGGTGTATATGGAAGCGAAGATCAGAAGTAATACCACGATCGCCGCGACGGCGATCGTGACAGGAACGAGAAGTCGCGGCCGACGGGGCAAGCGCATCGCCCGTCCCGCTCCGGGGCTCCGGAAGCTCAACGCCCACCCCTTGTCTCAGAGCAACGGTCCGTGCTTGGAAAACCTACACTGCGATACGGCCGGTCGCGCTCCGAGCGTCCCCGGCCTGTGGAAAACTACCGCCCGCACGCGGCGGGCCGGGACACGGCCTACGCCGGGCAGGCAGGTAGGTCCTGCCTGCCCGCGCGCAGGGCGTCCATCGCGCCTATCGCGTCTCGCAGGGTCTCGACCTTCACGAGGCGCAGGCCGGGAGGCACGGCCCGTACGGCGTCGGCGCAGTTGCCCGCCGGGGTGAGGAAGACCGTGGCGCCGGCGTTCTTCGCGCCCACCATCTTCTGCTCGATCCCGCCGATGGCCCCCACCTTGCCCTCGGGGTCGATCGTCCCGGTGCCCGCGACGTTCTTCCCTCCGGTGAGCGCGCCGGGGGTCAGCTTGTCGTAGATGCCCAGCGAGAACATCAGCCCCGCGCTCGGCCCGCCGACCTGCCCCACGCTGATGTCGACCTTGAAGGGGACCTTGTAGTCCGCCTTCATGCGGACGCCGACCACGGCCTTGCCCTCCTTGTCCTCGACCGTGGGAACGAGCACGTCGGTCTCGGCGTCTCCACGCTTGACGGTGAACTCGACCTGCTCGCCCGGCTTGTGCCGTCGCACGGCCGCCCCGACCGAGTCGAGGCCGGCCGTCGTGACGCCGTCGATGGCGATGATCTCGTCACCGGCCTTGAGCCTGCCCTCGGCCGGCGCCCCCTTGTCCGTCTGGACCACCACGACGACCTTCTCCACAGGGATCTTGAGGGCGTTCAGCGCGGCGACCGTGGCCGTCTCCTGGGAGTCGGTCATCTCCTGGGTGTTCTGCTCCTCGACCTGCTTGGCCGTGGTCCTCCTCGGGAACAGCGTCTCCTCCGGCACCACGGCGACGGCCGGGTCGAGCCAGCCGCGCAGCGCGGTCACCAGGTCCAGCCGGTTACCCGGCCCCCCCTGGTAGGCGACGGTGACGAGGCTCAACTTGCCCTCGGTCGGATACGTCTGGTGACCCGAGATGCTGATCACCGGCTTGCCGTTGACGTCCCCGATGGTGTTCTCCGTGGGACCCGGGCTCAGCGCGACGTACGGCACCGGCAACATGGCGCCGATGATCGCGAGCAGGAGGGTGAGGAAGCCCGCGACCATCAGAGTCAGGGCGCGTCGGGACATGGACGAACTCTATGCGTCTCGTGGCGCGCTAATCGCAGGCGCCCACCCACTCGGCATCCCCGTCCGCGAAGACCTGGTGTTTCCAGATCGGCACCTCGTGTTTCAGATCGTCGATCAACCGGCGGCATGCCTCGAACGCCTCCGCCCGATGGGGGCAGGCCGCTGCCACGACCACCGCGATGTCGCCCAGCCGCAGGTCGCCCACACGGTGCACGGCCGCCAGCGCGGTCACCGGGAAGTCGGCCACCACCTTCTCGGCGACCCGGCGGAGCTCCTGCTCGGCGGAGGGATGGGCGGAGTAGGACAGCGACGTCACGGGCCTGCCCTGGTCCTGTTCGCGCACAGTGCCGACGAACACGGCCGTGCCGCCCGCCGCGTGGTCTCCCACCGAGTTGAGGACCTCGTCCACGGACAGCGCGGAGTCACGGATTCCCAGCAATCGGATAACGCCCATCCCTTGAGATTAGTACGGTGCGGCCCGGCCGGCGCATATGATCACGTACGCCGCTTGCGGCGGGCGGCGCGCACGATGGCGGCGGTGCCGATCACGGCGACGGTCGCGCCGGCCGCGGTGATCGTGGCCTCCTTGCCCGACAGGCGGCGGCCCACCACCGCGTGCCTGCCCTCCGACAGCTCCAGCAGTTCGCGCAGGGCATCCTCGTTGGCCCAGGCCGGCTTCCATCCGGCCGCGCGCAACGCCGCGCAGTCCACCACCCACGGATAGACCACATAATGCAGGTCCGCGGCGGGAGCCGGGGTGATGCCGAGCCGGTGCAGCCGCTGCGCGGTCCCGAAAGTCAGCCCGGCGGGCAACTCGAACCGCCGCAGGCCCGAGATCTCCTCCACCTGGTCCATCTCCAGCCAGCCGTCCGAGCCGACCGCCACCACGCCGGAGACCCTGCCCAGAGCGGCCGCCTCCAGTGCGGACACCAGATCCTCGACGTGGCAGAACTGCCAGCGCGGCAGGCAGCCCTTGACGACGAGCAGCCGCGGCGCCTCGAAGTGGCGGGTGACGACCGTGTCGACGCCGGGCCCGACCAGGGCGGCGGGCCGTAGCACGGTCACCTCCAGGCCGGGATGTGAGCGCAGCGAGCGGCGAACCAGCGCCTCGATCTCCAGATGGTCTCCGATCACCCCCGTGTCGGACTCCGCCGTCACCGGGGCGTCCTCCTCGAGCGGCACCGGGTTGTCCGGGGCGGCGCCGTACACCATCGCGCTCGTGACCAGCACGACCCGGCGGACCCTCGCCGCCGCGCAGGCGGTGAGCACCGTCTGCGCGGCTCGGAGGTTGTAGCGCCGTCGCTCCGCGGGCTCGGCGTCCATCGTCTCGTCGGTGCCCAGATGGACCAGGACGTCCACATCGGATATCCGGTTCGCCAAGAGCGGATCACGGATGTCCAGAACCCGCCAGGTGACGTCCGGGACGTCGCCTCGTTGATCGTCGATGGCCACCACGCGACGGAAATCCGCAGACGAGGCCACTCTTGCGAGGAACGCCCTGCCGATTCCGGACGCGGCGCCGGTGACGGCGACGACGGGTTGACGAAGGCGTTTCAAGGTAGGCACGAGGTCCTCGCTTTGCACTGATCCGCCTCCCGGCGGATAACGTGGCGGTTGTGGACTCCTCCATCCTGCACGAGGTGGCGCGGTGACTGACCTGCCAGGTCGCGAAAACGACCCAAACGATAACCCGTTCGCCATGTTCGGCAACCCGGAGCAGATCGCCGCTGCCATGCGGCAGTTCGCGGACATGCTGTCCGCCTCGGCCTCGCCGGAAGCCGGACCCGTCAACTGGGACATGGCGAAGAACATCGCACGGCACGCGGTGGTCGCCGAGGGCGACCCGAGCGTCATGGAGGGCGAGCGGCGCGAGATCGTCGAGGCCCTCAATCTGGCCGACCTGTGGCTGAACGAGGTGACCACGCTGCCGAGCGGCGTGACCGCCCCCCAGGCCTGGAGTCGTTCTGAGTGGATCGAGAAGACCATTCCGGTCTGGAAGCAGCTGTGCGACCCGATCGCCGCGCAGATGGTGCAGACGATGGGCGGGACGCTCGGCGCGGCCGGGCTGCCACCCGAGGCGGAGGCGATGGCCGGCCCGCTGATCGGCATGCTCAGGCAGATGGGCGGCATGATGGTCGGCCAGCAGATCGGCCAGGGCATCGGCACGCTCGCCCGCGAGGTGATCGGCTCGTCCGACGTCGGCCTGCCGCTGTCGGACACGGCCGCGCTGCTGCCCGGCGGGATCGCGGCGTTCAGCCAGGGCCTGGAGGTCCCCTCCGACGAGATCAGGCTCTATCTGGCGCTGCGTGAAGCGGCCTACCACCGGCTGTTCCAGCACGTCCCGTGGCTGCGTGCGCACCTGCTCGGGGCCGTCGAGGAGTACGCCAGGGGCATCACCGTGGACGTCTCCGCCCTGGAGGAGAAGCTGCAGGGGCTGGACATCAGCGACCCGGCTCGCATCCAGGAGGTACTGGGCGGCGGCGAGCTGCTCAAGCCGGAGGAGACCGAGCGGCAGAAGGCCGCGCTCGGCCGCCTGGAGACCGCGCTCGCACTGGTCGAAGGCTGGGTGGCGACGGTGGTCGACGCCGCCGCCGCGAGCAAGCTGCCGTCGGCGGCCGCGCTCGGCGAGACCGTACGACGCCGCCGCGCGACCGGCGGGCCCGCTGAGCGGACCTTCGCCACACTGGTCGGGCTGGAGCTGCGGCCGCGGCGGCTGCGCGAGGCGGCCGCGCTGTGGAAGGCCCTGGGGGACCATCGTGGGATCGACGGCCGGGACGCGGTGTGGAACCACCCCGATCTGATGCCGACCGCCGACGATCTCGACGCGCCGGAGTCGTTCGTCAAGGGTGAGAGCGCCTTCGACCTGTCCGCGCTCGACGAGCCCGGCCCTGGTACGGACGACCAGACCGGCGGGCAGGGGGGCGGCCGGTAGGCTGTCGCGGTGAGCCTGCACCGTGACGCGCGAGCCGTACTGTCCGGATGGACCGCCCCGACTCCCGAGGAGGAGACGCTCCGCCGGGAGTTCCTGGCCCATCTGGACACCCACGACGACGCGATGTGGCGGGAGTGCGTGCCCGGCCATTTGACGGCGACCACCGCCGTGCTGTCTCACAACGGTCGCGAGGTGCTGCTCACCCTGCATCCCAAGGCAGGGATGTGGCTGCCCATGGGCGGCCACTGCGAGTTCTCCGACGGCTCGCTGGCACTGGCCGCCCTCCGCGAGGCGACCGAGGAGTCCGGCATCGCCGGTCTCACCCTGCTGAACGGCCCGCTCGCGCTCGACAGGCACAAGGTCTGGTGCCATCCGCCGCACAGCTGGCACCTCGACGTCGAGTACGGCGCGGTGGCCCCGCCGGGAGCCGAGGCCATGATCAGTGACGAGTCGCTGGACCTGCGCTGGTTCCCCGTGGAAGAGATCCCCGAGCTGAGCGACGAGGCCACCAGGCGGCTGGCCCGCCGGGCGCGGGACCTGCTGCTCACTCGCACAGGTACGGCCTGAGCCGGCCGGACAGGCGGCCCGGCCGCAGGCGACACGTTCACTTCCGCACCGGAAACGCACGTCGGCCTCACCCGCTCCCGCACGCTCACTGATTAGTGTCGGCGTCATGACCAAGGTGGACGTCGGCGGTGAGATCAGGACCGTTCAGCGACGGCGCATGCGGTTGCCGGTGCCGCTCGCGTGGATCGTGATCGTGCCGTTCGCCGCCTGGGCGGTGATCCGGTTGGCCGGCCTCGAGCGTGGCATGCTGATGTTCCAGCTCATCAGCGGGACTCCGTACGTGGCCGCGGGGTCTCTGTTCGCGCTCTTGGTCGCGGCGGCCTCCCGCAGTCGTGCGGCGATGAGCGCGGCTCTGGCGACCTGCGCCCTCATGGCGATCATCGTGCTGCCGCGGGCACTGCCCTCGGCCCCCACCGCGACGGGTCCGACGCTGCGGATCCTCACCGCCAATCTCTTCTACGGGCAGGGCGACGCGCGCACGGTGGTCGATCTGGTGCGGCGGCTGCGAGCCGACATCCTGAACGTCCAGGAGCTCACCCCGGAGGCGGTCCAGGCCCTGGACGCGGCCGGGCTGGGCGCGCGCCTGCCGTACCGTCACCTGGAGGACGCGGCGGGTTCCTCCGGCAGCGGCATCTACTCACGCCACCCGCTCACGAGGCTTCCGGACTTCGCGCCGGCCGGCGGGCACAACATGCCGAGGGCCGCCCTCACGCTGCCCGGTGGGCGGACCGTCGAGGTCGTCGACGTCCACACGCTCGCCCCGGTGCACCACAACATCGCGGGCTGGCTGGCGGACTTCTCCGCGCTCCCGTCCGTCGCCTCGTCCTCGGCCACGATCCGCATTCTGGCGGGCGACTTCAACGCCACGCTCGACCACGCCGCCCTGCGTGCGGTCATCGGCCGCGGGTATGTGGACGCGGCCGACGCGACCGGAAACGGCCTGCGCACGACCTGGCCGGCCGACCAGCGGCACCCGCCGCTGATCACGATCGATCACGTGCTCTTCGACGAGCGAGCGTCCGCTGTGCGCACCAGCACGCACGACGTGCCGGGCAGCGATCACCGAGCGCTCTTCACCGAGCTGCGCCTACCTTGATCGGGGTCCGGTCGCCGAGAGCAGGGCCCGGGTGCTGTCCCAGCCTTCCAGTCCCGGGTCGAGCCTGGCGACGTCGGTCGGCCTTCTGAGACGGTGCCATCCGGGGGTGGTGGCGACCATGCGCGGGCCGGGCGCCCGGCGGCGCAGCCGTACGACGAGGTCCGGCTCGTCGTACGGCTCGTCGAGGTCCACGTCAGCCCACCCGGGCAGCGGCAGACGCGCGGCGACGGCGACCGCTCCCCCGCCGTCGGCCGGGCAGACGGCGAGGTGGGCACGGCCCAGTTCGCGCAGCAGCTTGCCCACGAGCAGCGGCGGCAGGTCCGGCGCGTCACCGCTGATCACCACGCCTTCGGTGCCGTACGGCAGGGCGGCGAAGGCCTCGGCGGCCGAGGCGATCGAGATCACCGGTGTGCCCGGCCACGCGATCTCCTCCAGCCCTGGAACACCGACCGACAGGATCACGGGCCGGACCAGTTCGAGCCCGGCGGCCATCTCGTAGGTGTCCTCGGCCATGGCCATGAGGAATTCGGCGGGGTCGACCCCGGGCGGCGCGGCGTCCGCCATCGCGGCGGTGACCAGCACCGCCGCGACCCTTGCCGATGCCTGCGTCAACACTCCTCCAGAGAGCCGTTGGACGCCATCGAGAACCCCTCCAGGAAGCCCCTGGCGCGTTCCGCGCGGGGATAGCGCTCGACGAGCGCCCAGAATCGCGGGCCGTGGCTGGGGACGAGCAGATGGACGAGCTCATGCATGATCACGTAATCTACGACCCACGCGGGCATTCCGCGAAGCCGCGCCGAGATCCGGATTGTGCCATGATCCGGAGTGCAGGAGCCCCAACGGTGGTGCTGGTTCTCGACCCAGCGCACGCTCGAGGGGAGTGCCTTGCCGTCCAGGTAACGCGCCGACAGTTCCAGCGCGCGGTCGAGCAGATCGTCGTCGCTCGGCCGTCTTCGCTGCTCCTTGGCGGCGAGCCGGTCGAGCATGCGGCGCACCCACTGCTCTTCGTCGGTCGTGCTCAGACCGGCCGGAAGCAGCACGATGGTCTTGTCGCCATCGCGGTACGCGGAAACGGTTCGTCGCCGTCGCGTGCTCCGACGAACCTCGACTGTCTCGGGGGGCACATATGAAAGGTAGCCGACACGCGGGGATTTCCACAGGGGGTATGCCACGTTTTCCCTGGTCAATCGGGCGAACATGACCTTGCGGGCGCGAATGTCCCGCCGGATCTGGCATTTACCGGCCACCAACACCCGGTAATTATCCACAGCCTCGCCTGAACCGGCGCACGCACTCCCGGCGTGTGACAAGGTCTGTCGGCTATGAGACCTCGTCTGAAGCCGGTGCTGCGCCGAGTCGAGCGGGACGACCGCACCCTGCAGTTCGGCGTCCATCCATCCCACGCGATCATGCTGGCCGAAGTGGAGCCCGCCGTCCGGCGGCTGATCGACCGCCTCGACGGCAGCAGGACGCTGGAACAGATCGTGGCGGAGAGCGATCTGGGTGAGGACGCCACTCGCGAACTCGTCGGGATGCTCGCCGCACACGGCCTGATCGAGGACGCGGCGGTCCCTCCCGGGCCGCTCGCCAACCTGGACCGGGCCGAACGGGACCGGCTACGCCCCGAACTGGACAGGCTCGCCCTCACCTCGGCCGACGGCGGCATGGGCGCGCTGACGCGCAGGCGCGCGGCCCGGGTCCGGATCTACGGCGCCGGCCGGGTCGGCGCACAGGTGACCAGCCTTCTCGCCGCCGCGGGCGTCGGGCACATCTGCGTGGTCGATCCCGGTACGGCACGGCCCCAGGACGTCGCGCCCGGCGGGCTCGGGCGGCAGGAGATCGGCATGCCACGCGAGGACGGCGCCGTCGCGGTCGCCATGCGGATCGCGCCGGACGTCAACGCGTGGCCCGGCCGTGCCGCGTCCCGGCCAGCCGACCGGGCGCCCCACCCCGACCTGGTGGTCCTCGCCCCCGTCGGCCCCCTCGATCCGCTGCTCGTCCGCGAACTCACGGCGGAGGGGATCACGCACCTGCCGGCCACCGCGTTCGAGGGCCACGGGTCAGTCGGCCCGCTCGTGGTCCCTGGCCGCCCGCTCTGCCTCGGCTGCCTCGATCTCACCCGCAGGGACAGGGACCCGTCCTGGCCGTTGGTCACCGCGCGGATCGGCGGCCACCCTCCAGGGGAGATCGCATGCGACGGGGTGTTGTCTTCGCTGGTCGCGGCGCAGGCCGCGGGGTACGCGCTCCGCTACCTCGACGGCGCGGACATGGCTGAGGATGTGACCAATGGCACACTGCATGTTTTGCCCGACGGGCGTTGGCGTCGCCGCTCCTGGGAGCCGCATCCCGACTGTGGATGTAGTCGAAACCCCATATCGTCGCTAAGAATGGTCGCGTGAGTGACCTCCCCCACCGTGCCGTGGCCCGCTCGGCCAAGCTCGCCACGCTCCCGCTCGGGTTCGCCGGCCGTACCGCACTGGGACTGGGCAGGCGACTCGGCGGCGCGTCGGCGGAGCTCGTGGCCCACGAAATCCAGCGACGTACCGCCGACCAGATCTTCAAGGTTCTGGGTGAGCTCAAGGGCGGAGCCATGAAGCTCGGCCAGGCGCTGTCCATCTTCGAAGCCGCACTGCCATCCGAGATCGCCGGGCCGTACCGGGCGACGCTCACCCGGCTCCAGGACGCGGCGCCGCCGCTGCCGGCGGCGACCGTTCACCGGGTCCTCGCCGAACAGTTGGGCGACGACTGGCGGGACAACTTCAGGGAGTTCGACGACAACCCGTCGGCTGCGGCGTCCATCGGACAGGTGCACCGAGCGGTCTGGCACGACGGCCGCCCTGTCGCCGTGAAGATCCAGTACCCCGGTGCGGGCAAGGCCCTGATCTCCGACTTCAACCAGCTCGCACGTCTGGGCAAGCTCTTCTCGGTGCTGCTGCCCGGTCTGGACATCAAACCGGTTCTCGGGGAGTTGAAGGATCGGGTCGCCGAAGAGCTCGACTACCTGCGGGAGGCCGAGGCACAGCACGCGTTCGCCCAGGAGTTCAGGGACGACCCGGACTTCTTCGTGCCGGACGTGATCGCGGCCAACGAGCAGGTCCTGGTGACCGAGTGGCTGACCGGAACGCCACTATCAAAGATCATCGAGAGTGGGAGCAAGGCGGAGCGCGACCTGGCCGGCCTGCGTCTCGTCCGGTTCCTCTTCTGCTCGCCATCCCGGGTGGGCATGCTCCACGCCGACCCTCATCCGGGCAACTTCCGGGTGATGGATGACGGGCGCCTGGGAGTGCTCGACTTCGGGGCGGTCAGCCGGCTGCCCGACGGTTACCCCCGCGCCTTCGGCACGCTCACCCGGATCTTCAACCAGGGCGATATGGAGACCGTCGTCCGGGGCCTTCGCGAGGAAGGGTTCATCCGCCCGCACATCGAGGTGGATGTTGATGCCCTCCGCGCGTTCCTCGCGCCCTACGTCGAGCCCACCCGGGTCGAGGAGTTCACCTTCAGCCGGGAGTGGCTGCGCCGGCAGGCGGCGGCCGTCGCCGATCTCCGGCCGAACAACATCGTGCGCCAGCTCAACCTACCCCCGTCCTACGTGCTGATCCATCGTGTTCACGCGGCGGGCGTGGGTGTGCTGTGCCAGCTCGGCACCACCGCCAGGTTCCGCGACGAGGTCGTCCGATGGGTGCCCGGTTTCGCCGACGAACCCGGCCCGGAAAGGCCCGGGCACTGATCGCGTGCCCGGGCCTTTCCCCAGAGTTCCCTACAGGCGTGCCAGCGCGTGGCTGAGTCGCTTCGAGGCACGCTCGATCTGCCGGCGTGCCCGCCGCACGCTCAGGACCCGGCCGGCCAGCCGCGCTGCCTCCGCCTCACGGTGAAGGGTGCGTATTCGCTCATCTACCAGTTCCTGGTAGAGATACATCGAGGCGTTCGGGGAGATGGTCATCTGACTGGATCCTTCCTTGGATTTCTTACGTTTCCGTGTGTCTCGCGCGTCTCGCGCGTCTCGGTCAGGCGGCGACGGGCGTCTTGCGCGGACGCCCCCGCGGGCGCTTCCGGGGGACGATGACCCCCCGGAGGATGAGCTCGCCGCCCCAGACGCCCCACGGCTCCTCGCGCTCCAGCGCGCGGGCCAGGCAGGCCTGCCGGATCGGGCAGCCGCCGCAGAGCGCCTTGGCGAACTCCACGTCGTCCGGAGACTCGGCGAACCACAGGTCGGGGTCGGTACGACAGGGGATTTCGGCTTCGATCAGGTCCATGACCGGGGCCGCCATCTGCGTCACCTCTTTGAATGGTTTGGTCTGGTTGTCCTCGTGAGCGGGGTGGAATCGTGGCCGACAAAACAAGAAGGCCGCGGATCCTGGTCGGATCCGCGGCCCGGAGAAGGAGACCGGTCATCTCGTGACTGGTTCTCTCCAGGCGTACAACGGACCCGGCGCCCCGCCGTCAGCGGTGCGGTCGAACTGCTCGTCGCGCATCGGTCGGTCCACCAGGGCGACCTGATATGCATCGATCTCATGCCGCGCCATGCCGAAGGTGGCCGAGCGAAGCTCGGCGGCAGTCCTCGTCTGGACGGCGCCGACCTGCGCGAAGGCGGCCACGCCACGCCGCAGTTTCGTCTGCTTCGTCTGGGCGGCAGCGACGACGGCGGCACTCGGGCAGGCAGAGGCGAGCCATGGCGTGACGAACGTGAACATGCTCTCCACCTGACTCACCTCCACTCAGTAGTAGTACGACAGCCGGAACAGGATCGTCCGACCGGCTTGACCATGACCCTAAATCCCAACCGCCGGGCCGAGCAACCTATTTTCTACCTGCGATTTTCACGACTTCGTGACATCATCGCCAACGCGTATCAGGCACTCCTGCACCACGGACACCGCCAGTTTTCCGGAGGCGGTGAACATCTGTCCGCGGGCCAGCCCGCGAGCCCCTCCCGACCACGGCGACTCCTGGGCGTACAGCACCCACTCGTCGGCACGCAACGGGCGGTGGAACCACATCGCGTGATCGAGCGACGCACCGGAGATGTCGGCCGCCCCCCAGGCTCGCCCATGGGCGAGCAGCACAGTGTCCACCAGCGTGAAGTCGGAGGCATAGGCGGCGAGCACGACATGCAGCAGCGGGTCGTCGGGGAGGTCGGCCTCATACCGGAACCACACGTGGTTCTCGTCGGACACGACGGGAGCCCCGGCGTCATCGGCGGGCGCCTCCCACGGCAGCCGGTGCACATATCGCACGTCGACCGGGCGCGGCTTCGACAGCCATTCGCGCCACGCCGGGTCGTCCCCCACCACGTCGAGCATGCGCTGTCGGAAGGTCCCCAGGCTCTCCGGCTCGGGAACGGGCGGCATGGCGACTGACTGGTGCTCCAGGCCATTCTCGGCGATGTGGAACGACGCCGACATCGAGAAGATCGCCTTGCCGTGCTGGATGGCCGTGATCCGCCGCGTGTTGAACGAGCGGCCGTCACGCACCCGGTCGACGTTGTAGACGATCGGGACGGCGGGGTCACCGGGCCGGATGAAGTACGCGTGCAGTGAGTGGACCAAGCGGTCCGCCGGGACCGTACGGCCCGCCGCGACGAGCGCCTGAGCCGCGACCTGGCCGCCGAAGACGCGCTGGATCCGTTCCTCCGGGCTGCGCCCCCTGAAGATGTCGAGCTCGATCTGCTCCAGGTCGAGCAGGTCCAGCAACTCCTTGAGAGCCGAGTTCACGGGGCCTCCAACCAAAGGGGGAGCTATTACTCATCAGTAACACCGGTGACACTACTATCGCCTGCGGCGCGACACAGCTCCATTACGGCTTCGCCGTACCGCTCAAGCTTGACGCGCCCGATCCCGGCGATGGCCAGCAGGTCCGCCTCCGTGGTCGGCACCCGCTCGGCGATCGCCTGAAGCGTCACATCGGTGAATACGACGTAGGGCGGAACCTTGGACTCCTTGGCCGCGGCGCTCCGCCACGACCTGAGGCTTTCGAGCAGGGCCTCGTCGTAGTCGGCCGGACAGCCCGCACAGCGGCCCAGCTTCTGCTCAGGTGCCGCCGCCAGCGTCTTGCCGCACACCCGGCAGTGCAGCGGCACGGCCGGCCTCCTCCCCGCGGTCCGCTCCGAACGGCGTCCGGCCTTGACCGCCGGGGCGGGAAGCTGATGAGACAGCCCCTCCAGGAAACGGGAGGGTCGCCGGGAGCGGCGGCCACCGGGTGAGCGGGCCAGCGCCCAGGACATGTGCAGGTGCTCGCGGGCCCGCGTGACGCCGACGTAGAGCAGCCGGCGTTCCTCCTCGATCTGCTCCGGCGTCTCCGCGTAGATGATCGGGAGCATGCCCTCGGTGAGGCCGACGAGGAAGACGGCATCCCACTCCAGGCCCTTGGCGGCGTGCAGGGAGGCCAGCGTCACACCCTCGACGGGCGGCGCGTGCTGCTCCATCGCCCGCCGCTCCAACTCGGCCACGAAACCGGTCAGGTCCGCCCCGTCGGCCGCCAAGTCCTCGGCCAGGTCGGCCAGCGCCTTGAGCGACTCCCACTTCTCCCGTGCCCTGCCGCCGCCGGGAGGCTCCGCGGTCAGGCCGATCCCGGACAGGATCGCGTGGACGGCGGGGGCCAGCGGCTCGGCTCCGCCCGCCGAGCGGGCCGCCCCCCGCAGCAGCACCACGGCCTGCCGTACCTCCGGCCGGTCGAAGAACCGCTCGGCGCCGCGGAGCAGATACGGCACGCCGGCCTCGCCGAACGCCTGCTCGTACGCCCCGGACTGGGCGTTGATCCGGAACAGCACGGCGATCTCCCTGGCCGGGACGCCGTCGGCCATGAGCTTCTTCACCGTGAGCGCGACTCCGAGCGCCTCGGCCTCCTCGTCGTCGTACTCCGTGAGAACCGGCTCGGGGCCGTCCGGACGCTGCGCGAGCAACTCCAGCCGGTGGGGCGAACGCGCCATCACCCGGTTGGCCAACGTGACCACCTGCGGGGTCGAGCGGTAGTCGCGCACCAGTCTGATCACGCTCGCCGAGGGATGCTCGACGGCGAAGCCGGTCAGATATTGCGGGGTCGCCCCGGTGAATGAGTAGATCGTCTGGTTGGGATCGCCCACCACGCACAGGTCGTCGCGCCCGCCGAGCCAGGTGTCGAGCAGCAGCTTCTGCAGGGGGTTGACGTCCTGGAACTCGTCGACGACGAAGTAGCGGTACTGCTGCCGGATCTGTGCGGCCACCTCGCGATGCTCGGTCATCACCGCGGCGGTCAGCTCCAGGATGGTCTCGAAGTCGATGAGGTTGCGCCGACGGCGCAGGTCCTCGTAACCCTCGTAGAGCCGGGCCACCTCCTCTGGAGCGATCGGCGGGGTCCGCCGGGCCTTGGCGGCCGCCGTCGGGTAGTCCTCCGGACCGATCTGGGTGACCTTGGCCCACTCGATCTCGGCGGCGACGTCCCTGAGCTCGCCCCTGTCGGCGTTACGCCGCAGATCGCGCGACGCCTCGATGAGCAGCGGCAGTTTGGACTCGATCACCTGCGGCGGATCTCCGCCGATCACCCGCGGCCAGAAGTAGCTGAGCTGGCGCAGGGCCGCCGCGTGGAACGTGCGGGCCTGGACGCCCGGTGCGCCCAGGAGGCGCAGCCGCTGCTTGAGCTCGCCCGCCGCGCGGGTGGTGAACGTGACGGCGAGCACGCTGTGCGGCTCGATCACCCCGCTGTGCACCGCGTACGCGATGCGGTGGGTGATGGCGCGCGTCTTGCCGGTGCCCGCGCCCGCGAGCACGCACACGGGGCCGCGGACCGCCTCGGCCACGGCGCGCTGCTCGGGATCCAGCCCCTCGAGGACGTCCACGTGACGCTCCCAACATGCGGTGCGGAGGATGTACTGGCATCATCCTTCCAGCAGCCTCCGACAGGTGTCCCACCGATCCGGTGGTGGGAGCCGGTCGGCGGCGCGACGTACACGCGCGACAGCGGGGAGGGACCAGGCCGTGCGGAAAGCGGCGAGAGCTGCGTTAACTCGCGTTTTCACGGCCGGTGGCGCGTTCGCGCTCACCGCCGTGCTGCTCGCTCAGGGGCCCACGAACGCGAGCACGGGCGGCGCCCATGCGGGCGATCCCACGCCCGGCCCGACGCCGAGCCCGGCTCCCACCGCCACGGCCACCGCCACGGCCACCGCCACGGCCACGGCCACGCCGGATCCCGCGGTCTCGCCCGCTCCTTCCCCCAGCGCGTCCGCCCACGCCGCCGTGCCCGTCGGCACCAAAGTGCGGACTTTCTCGTACGGCCAGCACCCACGGCAGCGGATGGACGTCTGGTGGAACTCCACCGGTCCCAGACGACCGGCTGTGTTCATCGTCCACGGCGGCTGGTGGTCGAGCGGTGACAAGAGGTCGCTGACCTCGATCAGCCAGAGCTACGTACGGCTCGGCTACACGGTGGTCAACATGAACTACCGACTGTCCGGCGACGCGCCCTGGCCCGCCCAACGGACCGACGCCCTCAGCGTGATCAAGACGGTGCGGCGGCACGCCGCCCTGTTCAACACCGACCCCGATCGCTACGTCCTGGTCGGCTTCTCCGCGGGCGGCCACATCGCCACGGCGCTCGGCACGTACGGCGACGGTCTGCCCGGCCTGCGCGGCGTCGTCGGGATCTCCCCGGTCGTGTCGCCGCTCGCGTCCTACGAGGACGGCTCGGACCCGCTCGCGGACGCCGCGGTGCGCAAGCTGCGCAAATCGGCCGCCCTGCTCGCCGGCGGGTGCACGCCCGGCAGGTGCTCCCGGGCGTGGTCGAGCATGGAGGTGGCGTTCCACGCTTCGCCGGGTGACGCGCCGGTGCTCACGTTCCACTCCGACGACGAGTTCGTCCCGCCGTACCAGAGCGAGATCCTCAGACAGGAGCTCCTGGCGGTCGGGGTCCCGATGACGATCATGACGATGCCCGGCACGCGGCACAGCTCGGCCCTCTACCGGGAACCCGGCGTCGCGGAGACCGTCCAGGCCTGGATCGCCTCCCGCCTCAACCGTTAGATCCCGCCCCGTGATCACCTATCTGTGAGATCGCGGGCCGGGGGCCGGGGCGGGAACAGGATGGGGCTGCGGCGTGTTCCAATGACTGCTCAGAACACCCCACGGCGGTGCGGTATCGAGAGAAAGGGACGAACGTGGCGCTCACGGTCTACACGACAAGCTGGTGCGGCCCCTGCAAGCGGCTCAAGAGCCAGCTCACGCGGGAGGGCATCACGTACGACGAAGTCGACATCGAACGTCACCCGGAGGCCGCGGAGTTCGTGATGAGCGTGAACAACGGCAACCAGGTCGTCCCCACCGTCGTCACTGACTGCCACACGATGACCAACCCCTCGGTCGCCGAGGTGAAGCGACACCTCGCCGGCGCCTGCTGACCGCCGAAAGCTCCCAACCGCTCAAACCCCCGGCCGTGACTCTCAGCGCCAGTCGCCGGTCCTCGAGACGGGCCCGCCGTACCAGGCCTCGATGAGCCTGCACGCTATCGAGACCGGGCCCGGCAGGCCCAACTCGCCCGACGCGACCAGTGCGGTCAACTCGGCCCTCGACAGCCAGTGCGCCTCGGCGATCTCCTCCCGGTCCAGTCGCAGTTCGGTCGTGACCGCGCGGGCGAAGAACCCGAGCATGAGGCTGCGGGGGAACGGCCAGGGCTGGCTGCCCAGGTAACGCGGCGCGGTGACGGCCACCCCGACCTCCTCCATGACCTCACGGATCACCGCGTGCTCCAGCGACTCCCCCGGCTCGACGAAGCCGGCCAGCACCGACATGCGGCCCTCCGGCCAGCCCTGACCGCGCGCCAGCAGCACCCGGTCGTCGTCATCGTGCACCAGCATGATCACCGCTGGGTCCACCCTCGGGAAGTGCTGGCTGCCGTCACGCGGGCAGACCCGCATGTGCCCGGCCGCCACGACATCCGTACGGCTCCCGCAGCTCGGGCAGAACTCATGGGTCGCGTGCCACGCCTCGAGGGCCACGGCATTCACCAGCAACCCCGCATCGCGGTCGTCGAGCAGCCCGGCCGCCTCACGCAGGGCCACCGTATCCCCGGGCGGGAGCGGGGACCGTACGGCGAAGTACGCGACGCCGTCATCATCCACGCCGAGCAGATATCTCGCGTCCTGGGCGGCCTCGGGCGCTTCGAGGGGGGAGGTCAGCGCCAGGGCCGCGCCGTCGGTGAACCTGCGGACCGACGTGCTGCCTTCGTTGACGATCAGGACCCGTGTCTTCTCGGTGGCCCAGGCTCGCTCCAGCCAATCCCCGTCATTACGCAGGAGCGCCGAACGGTCGATCGTGCCACGAGCCAGAAGCAGCGGTCCGAGGGGCCCATCCGAGATTTCCACGGCGTCATCCTTCCATGAGTGCCCGCGAGAACAACCGTCCCCCCTGCGGCGATTCCCCGCACGGAGTGATCTGACAGCGGCTACGATGACGCAAGTTAGGTAAGGCTTACCTACTGCTGATCTCGGAGGTCGCGTGCGCCTGTACCTCACCACCCTCAACCCGACCGACTCCGTGATCGACGGCTTCCTTCCCGCCGCGGCGGCCCTGGGCTGGGATGTGACCATCCTGACCGACCAACCCGAGGGTTACCCGGGTCATGAGATCATCGCGACCGATGTGCGCGACCCCCGGGCCCTGATCGACGCCATCGCCGCGCACCACCGCCCGGACGTCGTGTTCTCCAACTCCGACCACCTGCAGGCCGAGACCGCCCTGGCCGCCGAGTACTTCGATCTGCCGCACAAGGACTGGCGTGCCTGCGCCACGGCCAAGAACAAGGCACTCATGCGCCGTCGCCTCCGCCTCGCCGCCGTGGAGCCGGTCCGGTCCGTACGGCTCCCGCCCGGCACGGCCGCCATGCCGGAGGCGGTGCCGTACCCGGTGCCGTACCCGGTGGTGGTCAAGCCCGCCATGGGTGTGGCCAGCGAGGACGTCGTGCTGGCCGCAGGCCCGGCGGAACTCGCCGCCGCGGTGTGCGAGATCAGGAAACGGCGGCCGGACGACGTGCTGGTGGCCGAGGAGTACCTGGAAGGGCCACTCCACACGCTGGAGACGCTGGGCGACGGCCGGTCCACGGCGGTCATCGGGGGGTTCCGCACCACGCTCGGGCCGCTCCCCCACTTCGTCGAGGAACGCCTGGACTGGCATCCCGTTCCCCCGACGGATCACCGGCGCCACGTGTCCGCCGCGCTCGCCGCCCTCGGAGCCGGCCTGGGCGCCTGCCACACCGAGTACGTCATCACCCGGGACGGCCCGCGCATCATCGAGGTCAACTACCGGCTGATCGGCGACAACTGCGACTTTCTGCTGGCCGACCTGGTCGGCGTGCCGCTGCACGAGTGGGTCCTGCGCGTCCACGCCGGAGAGCCGATCCCGGACCCGTTTCCCGGCGTCTTTCCCGGCGTCTTTCCCGGCGTCTTTCCCGGCGTCGCGGAGCCGTACGGCCCGGGCCGCCACAGTGTGGATCTACATGGCGCGGTGGTCAGCGTCGTCGCCGACCGGCCAGGCGTGATCACCGCCGCCCCGCCCGCCCTGGCCCCTTCCCAGGCCCCGCCGCTTCCCCAGGACCGCTCGACACCGCGAAACGGCGTGCGCCTGTGGCATCGTCCGCTGCGCGCGGTCGGCGATCGGATCGACCCGACCAACACCAACCGGGACTACCTGGGTCTCATCCGCGCGATCGGCCCGGACCGGGCCGGCATCGACTCCGCGATCGACGCCTTCCGCGCCGCCCACCCCTGGGTGATCGCATGACGCGTGTCTCCGGCCGGGAACGCCACCTGGCGGCGCGCGTGCTCAATGCCCTGATCAGGGAGGACTACGGCGGGATCACCGCCCGGCTCACCCGGGACAAGAAGGGGGTCACGCTGCGTCTCGCCTCGGGCCGGCGGGTGCGCCTGGCCGCCGACTCACCGTTCCAGGACTTCGCCGTCCCCGTGCCACCCCTCGGAGCTGAGAACACGGAGAAGACGGAGAAGAACGCCGAAGGAGGGCCGAGCCTGGCGGAGGTGCTGCGAACACTGGAGGCCGTCGCCGAACCGGCCGACGCCGCCGGTGTCGCCGCCTTCGCCAGAGAGTGCCGCGAGACGCTGACCGCGCTGGAACTGCACCACCGACACCGCGGCCGGGTGCTCAGCCGCCTGCGCTCGGAGAGCACCGGCCGCGGGCTGATCTTCTACGAGGCGCTGGCCGCGGGGGTGGATCATCCGGTCTATCCCACCGCCCGCTGCCGCCTCGGCCTGTCCCCCGACGACCTGGTCGGCCACGCCCCCGAGTTCGCCCCGGCGTTCCGGCTGGCCTGGGCGGCGGTGCCGTACGGACACGTCACGGCGACCGTCGATCCGGGCGACTTCCCGTGGTGGCCGCTCCCCGAGCACGTCGGCCTCCCCCGGGCGATGTCCCGGACCCACATGCTCTTCCCCGTTCACCCGCTCACCGTGCCCGCACTGGCCGACGCCCCCTTCGTGGACGCCCCCTTTGGGGACGTCCCCGTCATCGCGGCGCCCGAGCCGTACCTGACCGTCCGGCCGACGCTGTCGATGCGTACGGTCGAGGTCGGCGAGCAGATCCACCTCAAGCTGCCGCTCCCGACGAGCACACTGGGCCTGCGCAACCGCCGATCGATCAAACCGGGCACGCTGCGCGACGGCGCCCTCGCCGAGTCGCTGCTGCGGGAGGTGCTCACCCGTGAACCGCTGATGCGGGTGTCGCTCACGGACGAGCAGGCCTACGGCCATGCCGGGCACGAATACCTCGGCTGGCTGGTCCGGGGCCTGCCCGAGGGGGAGATCGTGCCGGTGGCGGCGCTCCTCGCCGTGCTTCCCGAGGTTCCCGCGCTTCCCGAGGTTCCCGCGCTTCCCGAGGTTCCCGCGCTTCCCGAGGTTCCCGCGCTTCCTGAGGTTCCCGGCCCCGTCTCCGGCGAGGGGCGCCGACCCCGGATGGTGTTGCACGACCTCGCCGACCGGTTCCACGGCGGTGACCTCACGCCGCTGCTGCGCGACTACCTTGCCGCGCTCTTCGACTGGAACGTCACACTGTTCGTGCGGTACGGCATCGCGTTGGAGGCGCATCAGCAGAACCTGGCGCTGCTGTTCCGCGATGGATCGATGCGGCTGTTGATAAAGGACAACGACGGACTGCTGGCCTCCCCCGATCTTCTACGGGCGGCGGGAATCGAGGTGCCGGACTTCGGCGACGACCGCATGCTGACGCGTGACCCGCACGCCCTGGCCGACGTGTTCGTGACCATCACCCTTCACCTGGCCGCGATGGCCGTGGTCCACGGAGCGCTCGCCGACGTCGCCACCGCCGGCGGTCTGGTCCGGGAGGCGCTGTCGGCGGCCCTCGACCGGTGTGGCGACGTCCCGATGGCCGCGCTGCTGCGGGCCAGGACGATCGACGCCGCGCGGCTCGTCGGGAAGTCGATGCTCGTCGCCGGGACGCTCGTCGCGAAGGAGCGAACGGGTGCGCGCGACATCAACAAGTTCTACGGCACGACCGGCCCCAACTATCTCCGTCCACGACCGAACCGCGCCGCCGTCGGCATCGCACCGCCCCGTGCAGCCGACCGCCGGGCACCCGAAAGGCTTCCATGAACAGCCTGCTGCTCGACCCGCATTCCGCCCTGGCCGAGGAGGTCACGCTCGGCGCCCTGCTGCGCTGCTGCGTACGTGAACTGTGCGGGTCCCGGGTGCGGACCGCCGGGCCGTACCTGCTGGCGAGCATCGGGGGGACCCGCGTGCGCGTACCTGCCCGTGGTGGGATCGCCCTGCACTTCTGTGGTCGCGCTCAGCGGCTGGCTGGCGGAGTGTGGGAGCCGCTGACCTCGGACATGCTGATCAAACTCGTCGAACGGGAGCTCGCGGAAGATCTCGACAGTGGCTTCAACGGGGAGTTCGCGGCGCAGGTCGCAGCCAGCCGGGACGCCGTCGCGACGCTCCTGGCGGCCCGCGAGCTCGCCACCCCCCCGGCGGACCCATGGCTCGCCTCCGAGCAGGCCCTCGTGGCCGGACACCCGTTCCATCCCTCGCCGAAGACGCGAACCGGCACGGGATGGGAGCGGTACGCACCGGAGGCGCACGCGCGCTTCCCGCTCCGGCTGCTCGGCGTCCGCGCGGACCTCATGATGGGCGAGGGCGACACGTCGGCACTCGACACGATCGCGGCCGCTCCGCCGGGGTACGTGCCGCTGCCCGCGCATCCGTGGCAGCTCGAACTGCTCGCGGCCGACCTGCGCGCCCCGCTCGCCGACGGGCGGCTCGTCGATCTCGGGTACGGCTCCCGCCCGGTCTTCCCCACCTCGTCGGTGCGGACCGTGTACGACCCGGTCTCGGCGGTCTGTCTCAAATTCAGCCTGGACGTACGGATCACCAACTGCGTGCGGAAGAACGCCTGGTACGAACTGGTCGGATCGGTCGAGCTCACCCGGCGGCTCGAACCGATCTTCGACCGGCTGGCCGAGCGGTTCCCGGGCACCCGATGGCTGCCCGAGCCCGGGTATCGGTCGGCGGGTCTCGGCACCCGGCTTCTCGAAGGCCTGGGGGTGATCGTGCGGTCCGGCCCCTGGTCCGGGTGCGGGCCCGGCGTCACCCCGGTCCTCGCCGCCGCGCTGGCCACCTCTCCATACGTCTTGGCCACCTCGCCGTGCGGCATGGCGGAAGTGCGGGGCACGGGGGTTCCGGAGGTCGTCGAGGCACGCCGGCGGGCCGAACCGATCACCTGGTGGCGGGCCTACGTCGAGTGCGTTGCCGTACCGTCGCTCGACGCCTTCGTCCACCACGGCGTCGTGCTCGAACCGCACCTGCAGAACGTGCTGGTCGGGGTCGATCCGGATGGCCTGCCCGTCGAGGCGATATTCCGTGATCTGGAGGGGGCCAAGCTGGTCGAGGGCCGCCACGACCTGTCGGGTCTGCCGGAGCGGGTCGCCGAGGCGATGACGTACGCGCCCGACCACGGCTGGAACCGGGTCGCGTACTGCCTGATGGTCAATCATCTGGCCGAAGTCGCCGCCACCGTCGCGGAAGTGGCCGACCAGAATCGCGAGCGTCACGTTCTGCGTGAACTCTGGGTGGCGGCCAGGGAGGTGCTGTCTCGCTACGCCGAAGAACGGGGATGGCCGGCCCCGCTCAGGGCGTTGCTCTCCGACGCGACGTTGCCCGCCAAGGCCAACCTCGGCGTGCGGTGGCGACGGCACGCCGACCGCACCGCCGGATACATCCCCGTCGCCAACCCACTCGTGTCAATCGGCCCTGGCCGCTGACCAGCCGGTTTCCACGCAAGGGGGAGACCTGCTCCCAGGGGTGAGGTTCTCTCCATCCAAGGTGCCGTTTTCCTCCGCCGCGCCTGGTCGTACGCCTTTCGGTCTCCTCGCTTCTCTGTTTGCAGTGCTGTTACGTTCTGTGGTTCCAAAGCAACGATGCGTACCATCGGAAACGTAGGGAGTCTCAGAGAGGATGGCGATCAGATGGCGCTCACGATGCCGACGAAGCACGGCAGGCACCAGCAGCACCCGCACATCCACCCAGCACCACCACCAACACCCGCGGATGTCCCCAGGCCGGAGCCGGTCGACGAGAAGGACGTCATCCAGCGGCTCTGCCTGGAGCTCAATGAGGCCGGCTACACGGCCGAGATCTCACGGGGCCAGGTCGTCGTGAGCCCGAGGACACGCAGGGAGAGTTCCAACATCGTCGACCGGCTCTCCGACATCCTGTACCCGCTCAAGCTGGCCAACGGCTGGCGCTTCCACCAGACCTGGGGAGTGCATATCCCACCCTTCCCCGACTTCCGGCTTCCCGACCTGATGGTCGCCCCGGACGACGCCGAACAGTTCGACGACATGAGCATCAAGGGACACAGCGCGCTGCTGGTCGCGGAGGTGTGCTCGCCGGGCACCCGTTCCGTGGACTGGGAGGAGAAGCCGCTCGACTACGCCCGGGCCGGCGTCCCGCTCTACCTGATCGTGGATCCTCTCGCGGAGCCGCGGACCGTGGTGCTGCTGAGCGATCCGCTGCCGGATCTCACCCCCGACGACGATCGGGAGCCGTACCGGCAGATCGTGATGGCCGAGGAAGGCGAGCTCGTCGAGCTGCCGGAGCCGTTCGGGATCAAGCTGGACACCGGGACGCTCTTCGGCTGACCCGTCAGTCCACCTCGGGCACCCGCCGGATCAGGGCCGCCAGGCCGTCGGCGTCGAGCAGGTCCACCGGGCGGATGGTCTCGTTGGACCGGACGTAGTGGAACGCCGCGCCGACCTTCTCCAGCGGCGCCCCCACCAGCGCGGCCCAGGCCATGCGGTACGCCGCGAGCTGCACCGAGGCGGTCTCGGCCGCCCTGCCCTGCGGCCGCTCGCCGGTCTTCCAGTCGACCACCACGAACCCGTCCCCCTCCCGGAAGACCGCGTCCATCCGGCCGCGCAGCAGCCGGTCGGCGATCACCGTCTCGAACGGCACCTCCAGGTCGAGCGGCTCACGCCCGGCCCACACGCTCTCCTCGAACCGCTCCTGCAGTTCGGCGAGCTGGACGTCGGCGTCGGACGGCTCGTCGGCGGCGCCGGGCAGCTCGAAGTCGTCGATGAGGCGCTGCTGACCCCAGCGCGACTCCAGCCAGCGATGAAACGTGGTGCCCCGCCGGGCCAGCGGCGCCGGTTTGCGCGGCACCGGCCGGCGCACCTGCCGGGCGAACGCCATGGGATCGGCGGCCAGCGTCACCAGCGACGACACCGTCAGCCTGGCCGGCAGCTCGACTACCGCCTCGGTCCGCCTCCGGTTCGTCTCCCGCTCCCGCAGCAGCAACTCGGTGTCCCGCGCCCACAGGCGCATCCGCTCCCGGTCCCAGTCCTGGAGCTCTCGGGCCCCGTGATCCGCCCGGGCGTCACCTGCTACCCGCGCGTCCTCGGCCCGTGAAACCTCCGCCAGTGCTTCCTCGACCAGTCGGGCACCATCGTGGATGCCCTCGGCCACCGAGACGACGGGCCACTCCTGCTGAGGCGGCTCGACGAGCCGCGGGTTCTGCTCGCCTTCGTCCTCGCCGCTCTCGTGCCAGCCGTCGATCAGGGCGCCCGCATCGCGGACCTCCGTCAGGAAGGCGGACGGTTCAAGGGGCCTGGATGAGGTCCCCCACCGGTAGCCGGACGCGACCAGCAGGTAGTGCGCCCTCGTCACCGCCACGTAGGCGAGCCGTCGCTCCTCCATCAGGTCACGCTCCCGGCACCGCTCGTCGAAAGCGGCCAGGACGTCTTTCTCCAGACCGGTCAGCTCAGGAAGATCCATCCGGTCACCGCGCAGCGGGTACGGCAGCTTGCGCGGGTTCCTCGTCCAACTGGGGTTGGTCGCCGGCATGGCCGGGAAGATCGTGCCCTTGGCCAACTCCCCCTTCTGGGTGGTGGCCTGCGACAGCCCGGGGACGATGACGATCGGCCACTCCAGCCCCTTCGACGCGTGGATGGTCATCAACTTGACGCTGTTGGTGTCGCCCACGCGCCCGCCTTCCAGCCCGAACTCCTCGGCCTCGGCGGCATTGAGATAGGTGAGGAAAGCACCGAGGGTCGGGTCCTCCGCGTCACCGGCGAAGCGGGTCGCCGCGTCCAGGAACGCATCGAGATCGGCACGAGCCGCGAGCGGACCGCCTCCCTTGGCCGCCACCTCGATGTCGAGCCCCAATCGCCGCTCGATCTCGCCGATCAGGTCCGGCAGCGGCTGTCCGGCATGAGCACGCAGCAGGCGGAGATCACGGGCGAGCCTGGGCAGCCGCTCCTGTGCGGCCGCCGAGAAATCCTTCAGCGATTCGGACCGCCGGTCGGACAGCTCGGGCAGTTCATCGAGCGCGTCGATGAGGCTGCCGCGCTCTTCGGCGAGCTCGATGACGACCTGGTCCAACAGGTCTCCGGTCCGCTGTTCACCCTGCTTCCCGTCCCGGATCTCCCGGCTGAGATCGCGAGCCAGCGCGCCGAGCGCCGCGAGGTCGGCCGGGCCGATCCGCCAGCGTGGCCCGGCGAGCAGCCGTACCAACGCGTCACCGGCCGTGGGGTCGTACAGCGTCCGCAGGGTCGCCACGATGTCGGCGACCTCGGGCACCATGAGCAGCCCGCCCAGGCCCACCACCTCGACCGGGATGCCCTGCTTCTCCAGCGCCTTACGCAGGGTCGGAAACTGTGACCGTCTGCGGGCGAGGATCGCCACGTCTTTTGGCTGCACAGTCCTGGGCTGCACCGTTTCCCCGTTCGGGCCGCGCTCCCCGTCACCCCAGGGCAGGCCGTCCGGGGCGCCTTCCCGGCGGAGCAGCGTGCCCACCCGTTCGGCGATCCATTCGGCCTCGGCATCGGCGGTCTCGTGGAAGGCGCAGACCACCCGCCCGCGGCCGGCCCGGTTCTCGCCCGGGCGCAGCACCGGCACCTGTCGTGCCTCGGCGCGCAGCGGACGCTGGATCGCCGCGGCCACGCCCAGCACCTGCTCGCCGTTGCGGAAGCTCACGGAGAGCTGCCGCACGGGCGCGGGATCGCCGACGGCGGTGGGGAAGTCCTGGGGAAACCGCGACAGATTGCCCGCAGAAGCGCCACGCCAGCCGTAGATCGACTGGCAGGGGTCGCCGACGGCGGTCACCGGGTGGCCGCCACCGAAGAGCGCGCGGAGCAGTACGAGCTGGGCGTGGCTGGTGTCCTGGTACTCGTCGAGCAGCACCACAGAGAACCGGGCGCGCTCCACCGCCCCCACCTCGGGATGGCGGGTGGCGATCCGCGCCGCCAACGCCATCTGGTCGCCGTAGTCGATGACCTCGCGGCCGCGTTTCAGCCGCTGGTACGCCTCGACCATCGGCAGCAACTGCTCGCGGACCGCCTGAGTGTCGACGGGAGTCCGCTGATCTTGATTGGTTCGCCCTGGCAGTCCGAGCAGCCGCTTCCGTAGCCACCCGCCGAATTCCCGCACCTCGTCGGGGCTGCGCAGGTGCTCGGCCAGCTCCCCGGCCAGTTCCAGGACGGCCTTGGTGACGCTCACCGGTCCGTAGTCGACCCTGTCCATCGGGCCGTCGTACTGACCCACGACCCGGGCCGCCATCTGCCAGGCGATGGCCGGCGTGACCAGGCGCATGGTCGGTTCCAGCCCCTCACGGAGCGCGTGGTCGGCGACCAGTCGGGCGGCGTAGGCGTGATAGGTCGAGATCGTCGGCTCCGCGTCGAGCAGCTCGGGCTCGATCAGCTTGGCCTCAAGCAGGCCGTTCAGACGTTTACGCACCCGCTCGGCGAGCTCGGCCGCCGCCTTTCGGGTGAAGGTGAGCCCCAGGATCTGCTCCGGCTTCGCCTTGCCGTTCGCGACCAGCCAGACGACGCGTCCGGCCATCGTCTCGCTTTTGCCCGACCCCGCACCCGCCACGACCACGGCGGGCTCCAGTGGGGCTTTGATGACGGCCGCCTGCTCCGGCGTGGGCGGCATGATGTCCAGCCGGCGGGCGAGCTCCTCGGGGCTCAGTGCCGGACCCGATGCGGGCCGCGTCGCACGCTCGGGCAGATCATCGTGCGGCGTCCAGGTCCTGTCGCTCAACACACCTGGCCTCCCTTGTCGTCGAGCGGGCAGACGAGCTTCGCCGCGCAGGTGCGGCAGCCGTCATTGCGCTTGGCGATGAAGTGCTCCCGCCGCATCCCGTCCGCGACGCTCTCGACCAGGTCCCTGGCCCAGTTGCGCTCGGGATCGCCGCCAAGCGCCGGCTGCACCTGCTCGATCGCGTCCGTCTTGCCCCCGGCCTTCCCCACGTGTACGAGCGACGCGCCGCCCACTCCTTCTTCGAACTTCTCGCGGCCGATCCGTTCGAAGGCACCGAGCAGCGCGGCGAGCTGATAGACGCCGAGCTGCGGATGCCGGGCGATCTCGGCCTTCTTCGGCTTGCCGGTGCCGGTCTTGATGTCGACGATGACCGGTAGGCCTTCGCTGTCACGCTCCACCCGGTCGACCCGGCCCTTGATCTGGATCTCCCGCTCGGGCAATGCCACGGTGAAGCCCTGCTCCGTCTCGACCAGCTCGCGCGTGTTGTTTTTGTGCCACCGGACGAACCGGTCGATCATCTGCTCGGCGAGCTTTCGCTGCTTGTGGTTGAACCACACCCCCCCGAAATCGAACTGGTTCCAGATGCCGTCCAGCCGTTCGTGGAGGTCCACGCCGTCATCGGTGGCCAGGACGGCCAGCGCGTGGATGACCGAGCCCAGATGCTGGGTGGCAGCGGATCCGCCCGCGCCCACCGCCCGCTCCAGCAGCCAGCGCAGGCCGCAGGTGTCGAACGTCTCCACGGCCGAGGGCGAGATCTGGACGATCCCGTCCGGCCAGTCGATCGGCCGGGTGTCGGAAAGCTCCGTCATCGCGTACCACTCGCTCGGCGCGGCGCCCGGCACCTCGGCGCGGGCGAGCCTGGCGAGGTGGGCCGCCGCCTCGCGGCGCAGCGCCTCCGGCTGCTCAGGATCGCAGACCACCGAGCGAAGGTCCGCCACGAGCGCGGGCATGCTGAGCCAGCGCGCCCGGTCGTCCACGGTGGCCTTCTCGACGCCGTCGGACAACAGTTCGGTGAGGAAGCGGGACGGCCGCTCCTCGGTGTCCTCACCGCCGACGGCCGTGACGACCAACCGGCTGCGCGCCCGGGTCGCCGCCACATAGAACAGCCGCCGCTCCTCGGCGAGCAGCTTGGACGTGAGCGTGGCCGTCGCCGCGTCGGGGCCGCTCGGCTCCGCACCCGCGGTCAGCTCCACGAGCGCGTCGGTGCCGAGGAGTGACCCCCTCAGCCGCAGGTCCGGCCAGATCCCCTCCTGCACCCCGGCGACCACGACGACGTCCCATTCGAGCCCTTTGGAGCGGTGTGCCGTGAGGATCCGTACGGCCTCGCCCTCCGGGGCGGACTCGGCGAGCGTGTCACCGGCGATCTCCTGGGAGGTCAGGTCGTCGAGGAACACCTCCACCTTGGCCTTGGGCAGGCGGTCGGTGAACCTGGCCGCGTGGTCGAACAGCGCGACGACGGCGTCCAGATCCCGGTCGGCCTGGGCTCCCCGATACCCCCCGGACAGGCCCGCCTCGGTCCACCGCTCGGCGAGCCCGCTGGCCTGCCAGAGCTCCCACAGCGCCTCCTCGGCGCCGAGGCCCTGCCGTACGGCATCGCAGGCCAGTTTGAGCAGACGGGCGACCCGCTCGACCGGGAGGGCGATGTGCGACTCCACCCCGATCAGTTCTCTGATATCCCATAAGGCGGCGACCAGCAGTTCATCAGACGACCGCGGCTTCCGCGCATCGGCCTCAGGCGTGGCGTCAGACCCGACTGAGCCGTGCGCGCTGTCGCCCGAGCCGCTGCCGTCCGGACCGGCGCCATCCGGGTCGACGGACGCCGGTTCTTTGGAGACGGCATCGCGTTCGGCGACGCGCAGGGCTCGGCGCAGGCGGCGGACGCCGATCGTGTCCGTGCCGCCCAGCGGGCCGGTCAGCAGTTCCTCGGCCGTCGCGACGTCGAGCGACTCCCGGCGAACCGCGTCGTCGGGCGACTCCCGGCGGACGGCGACCTTGAGCAGCGTGATGAACGGCCGGACGCCGGGCTCGGCGACGATCGGCAACTCGTCACCGGCGACCGTCACCGGCACGCCGGCGGTCATGAGCGCCCGCCGAAGCAGCGGCAACTGCCTGGCCGTGCTGCGCACGAGCACGGCCATCCGCGACCAGGGCACGCCGTCGATCAGGTGAGCCCGGCGCAGCGTGTCGGCCACCACCGCGGCCTCCTGGCTCTCGCTGTCGGCCAGCAGCACTCTGACCTCGCCCGGCGCGATCGCCGGCGTCGGCAGCAGATCGCGGTGTCCGCCGCCGGAACCCGGCAGGGGGGCGGCGGGCAGTCGGCGGGCGACCCGGCGGGAAGCGTCGAGCAGCACCGGGCCGCTGCGCCGGCAGACCCGCAGGGCGATGACCGGCGCGTCCCGCCCGTCCCGGGTGGGGAACCGCTGCGGAAACTCCAGAATCCCCCGCACATCCGCACCGCGGAAACCGTAGATCGACTGGTCCGGGTCCCCCACCGCGATCAGGTCGCGGCCGTCTCCGGCGAGCTGTCCGAGTAGATCCTCCTGCGCGGGATCGGTGTCCTGGTACTCGTCCACGAGCACGACGTCGTACGCGTCCCGCTCGCGCTGCCGTACGTCCGCGTCGTCCACCAGCAGCCCGGCCGCGTCCCGGATCAGCTCGGCGTAGTCGAGCGCGGGCACCGGGTCGAGGTCGAAGCGGTTGTGGTAGCGGCCGAAGAAGCCGCCGGCGGCCACCCAGTCGTCTCTCCCCTGCGCTCGACCCAGGCGGACGAGCGCCTCACCGTCCAGCCCGCGCTCGGCCGCCCGCGACAGGAAGTCACGCAACTCCTCGGCGAACCCGCGGGTCTTGAGCAGCTCCCGCATGTCGGCAGGCCAGTGCCGCCCTCCGTCCTCCAGCTCGCCCAGGAGCAACCGCCGTACTTCGAGGAGCTGCTCCGGGCCGGTCAGCAGCCGCGGCGGCGGCCGGTCGTCCAGCACGGCCTCGCGGCGCAGCAGGGCGTACGCATAGCTGTGGAAGGTGAGGGCCAGCGGGGTCCTCGTGGTCCTGCGCATCCGTCCGGTGATGCGTTCGCGCAGCTCACCGGCGGCCTTCCGGCTGAAGGTGAGGACCAGGACCCGTTCCGGGTCGACGCCCCGCCGCTCGATCCGGTCGACGACCGTCTCCACTATTGTGGTGGTCTTCCCCGTGCCCGGCCCGGCCAGCACGAGAAGCGGGCCGCTTTCGTGCTCGACGACGGCACGCTGATGCTCGTCCAGCACGGGAATGTCGCGCCGCCCCAGGCCTTCCCGGCGCACCAGGCGGTAGTTCTGACCACTCACAACTCAGCATTCCACCAGATGACGGGCACAGATCGTGCCCGATCGCCCAGCCCTGTGGAAAAGAGTGGCCAGAGCCCACACATGTGGAGCAAGTGACCGGGCCGTCTTGCACCGCTCAGCCGAAGAGCGCCTGTCAGAGCAGATCCAGATCGGTGCTGTCGAGCCGCTTCAGATTCTCCAGGAGGGCCTGGGCCTGTTGCGTCTCCGGGTCATCGGCGCCCAGGACCGCGATCATCTCGGGGAGTAACGCGCACAGGAGGGTAACCTGGTCGAAGCCCTTCCAGACCTCGCCGTAACCGCCCTCGCCCAAGCGTGAGACCAGCTGGTACCGTTCCCCGACGACTGCGCCCGCATCCATGATCACGCTTATATCACTGGCGTATCACTCAAGGTCGTTGCTTTCGCGGATCATTCGGTACACCTGCTTGCGGCCCAGGTCGGTGATCCTCGACCGGAACAGCGAGTCGTCGAAGAAGCGCTGCACCAGGTTGGTGTTTCCGGTGTGCCGGTCGACGACGACCTTCTCCAGGTGGTCGGCGAAGACCTCGCCGAAGTTCGCCTCGTCGTTGACGAGCGCGGCCACCTTCAGCGACTCGTTGCCGACGGCCTCCTGGAACTGCTGCTCCACCCAGATCTGGTCGGCCTCGGACAGGCCCAGGCCGTACTTGTCGTTGACGGCGGCGATCAGCGCGTGCAGCGACGTCATCTCCGGCTCGGCCGCGGCCGAACTCTCCCCGGACGGCGCGGGCAGCATCACCTCCCCGCCGGGCACGGGCGTCAGGCTGACGTCGTGCTCGCCCGTCTTGCTGATGCGCAGATGGGTGAGGTCGACCTCGCCGATGTCCACCGCGGGGTCCTCGCGGCGCGGCAGGCGGTTCAGCAGGAACCTGCCGAAGTGCCCTTCTCCAGCGCTTCCGGGGCGATCTCGGCCAGGCTGTGGGAGGTGTGCAGGTTGGACAGCGAGTGGGCGAGCCAGGCGATCGTGTTCGACTTGCCCGATCCCGCCGAGTGTTCCACCAGATAGTTGTGGCCCGAGCCGTACCGTCTGGCGTGCGTGGTCAGATCCCGTACGGCGTGCCACTGGTGGTAGCGCGGGAAGATCAGCGGGAGCTTGTGGGCCTTTCCGGGCTGCGTCCTGCGCCCCCGGCCCTTCTTCACGTCCTCGTCTTCCACGTGCAGGAACCGCTTGAGCAGGTCGAGCCAGGTGTGCGACTCCCAGATCTGCTCCCAGAGATACGCCGTCCGGTAGCCCGCTGCGCCGATCTGCGCCCCGCTGAGCTGCGCTTCGCCGATCTGTGCCTCGCCAACCTGTGCCCCGCTGATCTGTGCCTCGCTGATTTGGGGGTTGCCCGCGCCGCCCTTGTTGCCCGGACCGCCCGTGCCCTGGTTGAACGGAAGGAACCGGGTCTTCTCCCGGGCCAGCCGCGTGGTGAGGAACACCAGATTCGGGTCCACCGCGAAGTGGACCAGCGTCCTTTTCGCGAACACCGGCTCCTTGGGGTCGCGCGCCTTGTACTGCTCCTTGGCGTCCTCGACCGTCTGCCCGGTGAGGTCGTTCTTCAGTTCGGCGGTGGCGACCGGGATGCCGTTGACGAACAGCGCCAGATCGACCGAGTCGTTCCCTTGGGCCGCGTATCGGAACTGCCGCACCACGCTCAGGATGTTCTTGCCGTACGGCTCCAGCGCATCGGCCGCGATCGTGTGCGCCGGCCGGAAGTAGGCGATCCGGAAGGTGATACCCCGGTCCTTGACGCCGTGCCGGAGGACCTCGAGCGCCCCGTCGGCGTCGATCGTCTTGGCCACGACCTCCGCCAGCCGCCGCGCCGCCCCCGCCTCATCCCCAGCCTGCAGGGTGACCAGGCGAGTCCATTGCTTGGGCTGGGTCGCCTGGACGAAGTGCAGCAACTCGGTTGGGTTCAGACCGAGCGCATGGTCGAACAGCTCGTTCGAGCCCCTACCCCACCCCCGCTTGAGCAGAGCCGACTCGATGGCGTCCTCAAAAACCTTCTCATGATGCACCGGGGCCATGCTCGCGTTCCCTTCGCCGGGGTCTCCATCATGGGTGGCGGGACTTGCAAGGGCGGATACACATGGTGTCACTGGACGACACCGTCATATCGCCATGCGAAAGAACCCTTCAGCGGAAATGAGACCTGATCGACTCGTGAACATAGTACACAACTACATAGCCGAGCCCAACCGATCATCAGCCATGCTCCATGGCGGGACCGTAGAAATGCCACCGATGCCGGCGACGGTCTCATGGTGGGCTCTCAACCCATTCGACAGCACCGCCACCTCGACGTCCCTGTTCCACGGCCTTGAGAGAAGCTCTGTATGGATAGCGCCGCCATCTGCGTCCGACAGAGACGCTGGCAGGCAAACAGATGCCTGTGTATGCACACAGAGGCCTGTGTCCCAGACAGAGGCCGCAAAGGCGCCATGACGGTCGGGGCGGCTGGACAAGACCGGCCAGGAGAACGGATTCGTCTTGTGGCGTGTCTCTAGGGAATGGATGATCGGCTGGGCGGCCAGGCGGGCGTGAGCTCGATGAACTGCTTTGGGCACGGCGACGCCGAGGCGGCCACCCGCTGATGCGGCCCCTTGGTAGTGCTCCACAACGACGCCAGTCGCTGCGCTCTCTGTGTCTATGTGGACCCTTGTGTCTCGGGGTTCAGGCGGCACCGTGGGCGATCTCGAACCACACGACCCCTGCTGCTTCGTCGTCCAGGTGAGATCCCCAGGCGGTAGCCATGAGATCAAGCATCCACAGTCCCCGCCCACCGTCGCTGTCGTCGTGCACCTGACGCACCACGGGAGTACTGGTTGCCGATCCTTCATCGATCACTTCGACGTGCACCTTCCCGCACCCGGCAGCCAGATACACGGTGACCAGCCCGTCCGGTGCGATTCCGGAATCGGTGTCGGGTAGCCCCAGCGCATTACTGCGCCGGGGCCCCCTCAGAACCGGACGTGCCAC
>NZ_JBHMQT010000069.1:0-18027 GCF_042435035.1 Sphaerimonospora cavernae | reverse complement strand
ACCTACCGGTGGCTACCAGTCCCGAGTCTGCCGGATGGCGACTCTCTAACACTCATTAGGAGTTCCGATGCCCACCCGGGACGATATCCGCCAGTTGTGCGACGCCTACATAGCCGCCGTCTCGGCGCACGATCTCGACGCGGTCATCGCGTTGTTCGCCGAGGACGCCGTCCAGCATGAGCCGGTCGGCAGCCCGCCCAACGTCGGGCGTGCGGCGATCCTCGGCTTCTTCCGCGCGAGCAACGACGTTCCGTTCACCCTGACCCGGTTCGGCCCGGTCACCGTGGTCGGCGACCGGGCCGCCTTCCAGGTCCACGTGGCCATGGACACCCCGAACGGGCCGTTCGCGATGACCACGACCGATGTGATCACGGTGGACGAGAACTGCCGGATCACCGAGATCCTCGCCTTCCCCGACCGCGAGGCGAGCCCGGACGACGCGCCCGGGGCGAGGCTGGTGTTCGCCCGGTGAATGGCAACCCAGTGAACGCCAGTCCCCCGAATGTCGGGGCCGCGAAGCTGCGCATCGAGGACCTCCGCGACCCCGTCCTCACCGACGCCCAGCGGGCCGCGCTGGCCCATGCCGAGCGGCATCCCGCGGACCTCACCGTCGACGCGGTGCTCGCGCGGGCGCGGACCATCACGGGGCTCGACGACTTCGGCTCCGACGACTTCGTCGAACGGCTGCGGGTCTGGCTGGACGAGATCCGCCTGGACCCGAACCGTACGGCCCTGGCCGGGCGGATCATGTTCGACCTGTGCGTGAAGTACGCCGCGAACCGGCTGCGGATCACGGGGCTCCTGGCTCGCCATCCCAAGATCCACGACCAGGAGATCGTCGCGCCGCTGTTCATCACCGGGCTGCCGCGCACCGGCACGACGCACCTGGTGAACCTGCTGGCCGCCGACACCCGGTTCCGTTCGCTGCCGCTGTGGGAGGCCGACCAGCCGGTGCCCGACCGCGGCGAGGGTCCCGGCGTCGACGGCGTGGACCCCCGCTACGTGCGCTGCGACAGGGCGTGGCAGCGGATGCGGGCCGGCAACCCGTACCTGGCCGCCTGGCACCCGATGAACCCCGACTCGATCCATGAGGACATCGAGCTGTGGGCCAACGACTTCGCCGGCTACAACATCGAGTGGATCTTCCAGATGGCGCCCCGCTGGCGCGAGCACTACCTGGCCCACGACCAGACCTCCCACTACCGCTACCTGAAGACCGTGCTGAAGGTGCTGCAGTGGTACCGGCCGGGGGAGCGGTGGCTGCTCAAATGCCCGCAGCACCTGGAGAACCTGGGCCCGCTGATGGAGGTGTTCCCCGACGCCACCGTGGTCATGACCCACCGGGACCCGGTCGGCGCGGTCCAGTCGGCCGCGACCATGCGCGCGTACGGCTCCCGCACGGCCTACCGCAGGTTCGACGTCGCCGAGATCCTCGAATACTGGACCGACCTGATGGAACGGCTGCTGCGCGCCGGCGTCGACGACCGGCACCTGGTGCCCGAAGGTCGGATCCTCGACGTGTACTTCGACCGCTTCATGGCCGACACCATGGGCACGGTCGAGCAGGTCTACCGCCATGCCGGGATGGAGCTGACCGAGCGGGCCCGCGCCGAGATCATCGCGTACGTCGACGCGCACCCGCGCGACAAGCACGGGTCGATGACCTACGACCTGCGCGCCGACTTCGGCATCACCCCGGAACGGCTCCGCGACCGGTTCGCCTTCTACCTACGGCAGCACCCGGTTCCCGTAGAGGTCCGCTGAGCCGGTCCGGGTAACCCGCGTCGCGATGTCAGCGGCGCGCGGCCGCGATCACAGTGTGGGCCGCCCGGGCGGCGAGCGTGGCGGCCTCGGTGGTCGGCAGTGCGGCCAGTGCGTCGGACCATACCTCCACGCCGACCGGGGCGTCGACGCCGGCGGCCCGCAGTGCCCGCAGCGTGTCGGCGACTCGGGCGTCGCCGTGCCCGGGCAGCAGCCGGTGGTGCAGCGCCTCGTCGAGCAGGTCGCCACGGGGTACGGCGGGGGCGTCGTTGACCTGGATGCCGATGATGCTGCCGGTGACCTCCGGAACGAGTGTGTCGAGCCCGCCGCCGGCGCGGAAGTGGTGCCAGGTGTCGAAGAGCACGCCTCCGTTGGGGCGGCCGGCGAGCCGGGTGATGGCCGCCGCGGTGGCCAGGTCGGGGATCGCCGACCAGGGCAGCGCCTCCAGGCACACCAGCAGTCCGAGGCCGGCTGCGCGGTCGCACAGCGCGGCGAAACCCTCGGCGAGCATCTCGATCGGCGCCTTGTCTCTGCCCATCTCCACCACGACGATCGCCCTGGCACCGGCATCGGCGGCGAGCTCCCACAGCGCCTCCGTGCCTGCCCGTTCGGCCGAGTGGGGCTCCGGCTCGCCATGGTGGGCCGACCAGTGGGTGACCGCTTCGAGCTCGCCGATCTCCAGTCCGTGGTCGTCGAGGATCGTCCGCATCCCGGCCGGGGTCCATCCCTCGGCGCGGGCTCGCAGGCAGTCCCGTCGTTGCAGCCCGATGCCCCGGAAGCCGGCCGCCGCGGCGGCCTCGACCCGCTCCCTGAAGCCGCTGCCCTGGACCGTCCCGGCGCACAGCACCAGATCGTCTTGAGCCTTCATGACCTGGCCTGGCGTTCCCGCAGTTTCGGCACCACCTGATCGGTGAGCAGGTGCACGCACTTCCACGCCTCGTCGATCGGCATGCCGCCGACCAGCGGGTGCAGGGTGACCGACGAGGCCGGCCCCCGCGCGACCAGTTCGTCGACGAGCTGGTCCGGGGTGAGCACCCGGTAGCGGCCGGAGGCCTTGACGTCCTCGATGGTGGTGACGCCCCTGACGTGCATGACCGACCGCATGTCGGCGGCCGCCCAGGCGCCGTACTCCACGGCCTCCCACATCAGGTGCTCGCCGAGCTCGGCCCAGGCCTTGTCGGGGTCCTCGTGCAGGATCACCATGCCGGGGCGGTGCTCGCCCACCATGTCGACGACCGGCTCGATGCCCTCCTCGCGGCACAGCTCCTCGTAGTAGGCCTTCAGCTCCGGCAGGTACTCGGGGATCTGCAGCGGGAGCCGGAACCGGACCGCGCGGCGGGCGGTGGCCTTCGCCGAGCCGCCGACGAGGATCATCGGGTGCGGCCGGGTCAGCGGCCGCGGGGTGATCGCGACGGTCGCGCCGTTGTACTCGAAGGGCTCGCCGGCCCAGGCCTTCAGCAGCGTGTCCAGCAGTTCGTCCATGAGCCGGCCGCGCCGGGTGTAGTCCTTGCCCATCGCGGCGTACTCGATCGGCCGGTAACCCAGGCCGAGGGTGACCGTCATGCGGCCGCCGCTCATCTGGTCGACGACCGCGAGGTCCTCGGCCAGCCGGATCGGGTGCCACAGCGGGCCGAGCGCGGCGGCGACGCCGACCCGGATCCGGCTGGTGGCGGCCAGGATCATGCCGCCCTCGAGGATCGGGTTGCAGCTCCAGCCGAAGCCGCTGGCGTGGTGCTCGTCCAGGCTGACCAGATCGACGCCCTTGTCGTCCCCCCAGCGGGCCATCTCCAGGGCGGCGCGGAAGACCGTGGACTGCCGGGAGGGATCGGGATCGGGAAGGGCGAAGGTGAATCGCAGTCGGATGCTGCTCACGGGGCCTCCTGGGGGTGCCGCTCAGGGGAGAGGACCCATTATTGAACGATGTTCAACCCGCCTCCCGGTGATCCCGGTGGATGGGACGATCCCTGTGGTGTTCGACACGCCGCTCTAGGTTCCGGTCATGAGCGAGTGGACGCACCGGTTCTCCCGGATCAACGGGATCGACGTGCACTACGTGGAGCAGGGCAGCGGGCCGCTCGTGGTGCTGCTGCACGGCTTCCCGCACCTGTGGTTCAGTTGGCGCCACCAGATCGGCCCGATCGCCGACGCCGGGTTCCGGGTGGTCGCCCCGGACATGCGCGGGATGGGACGCACCTCGGCGCCGCGCGACTTCCGGCAGTACGACGTGCCGTCGATCACCGGCGATCTCCTCGGCCTGCTGGACCACCTCGGGGCGGAGAAGGCCATCTTCAGCGGGCTGGACTTCGGCATGTTCTCCGCCTACGACCTGGCCCACCTGCACCCCGAGCGGGTGGCGGCCCTCATCGGCCTGCAGAACCCGTTCATCAACTGGACGGAGAAACCGCCGCTCACGCTGGCCGCCGAGGCGGGACGCGAGCACTTCCACCACATCCACTACTTCAGCGAGCCGGGCGTCGCCGACCGCGACCTGGACGCGGCCCCGCGCCGGTTCCTCACCAAGGTCTTCCACACCCTGTCAGGCGCCGGCGACTACCTTCGCACCTGGGACCATCCGCCCGGCGCGACCTACATCGACGCCATGGAGGAGCCGCCGCCGCTGCCGTGGCCGTGGCTTACCGAGACGGAGCTGGAGTTCTACGTCGAGAACTACAGCGCGAGCGGCTTCACCGGCGGGCTGAACTGGTACCGCGTGGGAGACCTGCGCTGGGAGCAGCGTAAGGCGTTCGAGGGCCAGAAGATCACCGTGCCGTACTACTTCATCGGCAGCGAGAACGACATCGACCTCGCCGTCTTCCACGGCCGCGACCCGCTCGAACGGTTCGGCCAGTTCTACGCCGACGTCCGCGGCGTGCGCGTACTCGAAGGAGCCGGCCACATGATGCAGATGGAACGGCCCGGCGCGGTCAACGAGGTGATGCTGGAGTTCCTCGACACCCTCCGCTGAAGATCCCCCACGCTCGGCGGTGTCCGCCGGTGAACGAAAGGTTCCTGCGATGCCCCTGAACCGAGACAAGGTCGTCGAGGTCTGCGACGCCTACATCGCGGCGATGTCCTCCCACGACGCGGACCGGATCGTCGCGCTGTTCTCTCCGACGGCCACCCATGAGGAGCCGATCGACACTCCCGTACGGCACGGCCACGACGAGATCCGCGCCTTCGTGGCGAAGCACACCCACATGGGGTTCACGCTGACCCGGATGGGGCCGGTGACCGTGGTGGGCAACCGGGGCGCCTTCCAGGTGCGTGTCGACATTCCCACCCCGGACGGCGGCCGCGCCGTGACCGCCACGGACATGATCACGGTCGGTGACGACGGCCTGATCTCGGGCATCGTGGTGCTCCCCGACGCCCAGGCCGTCCCCGAGTAGATCGCTCAGGCCAGGCCGGTGAGGAAGCCCAGCATGATCTGGTTGACCTGATCGGCCGCCTCCATCTGCACGAAGTGCCCGGCGCCCGGGATGACGTGCACCTCGGCGAGGCCGGGCACCGAGGCCCGCATGTCGTTCATCGAGTCCGCCCCGACGATCTGCCGCACCGGGTCGCGGTCGCCGGTCACGAAGCAGACCGGGAGGGTGACCGGCTCGTCGGGCCGCTGCCGCTTCTCCCGCCAGATGTGGTCGGCGGCGCGGTACCAGTTCAGCCCCCCGGTGAAACCGGTCCGCGTGAACACCTCGACGTAGTGGTCGAACTCGGCCTCCGACAGCCACGGCCAGGGCAGCGGGGGCGCTTCGGGCAGCACGTCGAGATAGCCGTTGCCCTCGCTGGGGTGGCGGAAGATGTCCAGGTACCGGTACTCGCCGCTGAGCGCCCAAAAGACCCGGCGCAGGAAGCCGGCCGGGTCGGCGTCGAGCTCGGCGTCGGCGACGCCGGGCCGCTGGAAGTAGTGCAGGTGGAAGAAGTGCTTCTCGGCCTGCGCCGCGTTCGCTGTGCTCGGCAACACCGGTGAATCGCCCCTGCGCGGCACGCTGAGCTGGATCAACGCCCGCACCCGGCCCGGCGCCCACTGCGGCAGGTCCCAGACCAGGGCGGCGCCGAAATCGTGCCCGACGAACACCGCGTCCTCGATCTCGAGGGCGTCGAGCAGGCCGACCATGTCGGCGACGGTGGCGCCGCGGGCGTAGTCCCGGGGGTCGGCCGGCCGGTCGGTGCCGCCGTACCCGCGCATGTCGGGCGCGACGGCGCGGAAGCCGTTCCCGGCCAGCACCGGCATCTGGTGGCGCCAGCTGTAGGCCAGCCCGGGGAAACCGTGGCACATCACGACGGCGGGACCGGTGCCCTGGTCGAGGACGTGCATCCGCAGGCCGCCGACGTCGACGGTGCGCGAGGCGGCGTTCAACGGGTCCACTCGGGGGCCTCCTTCCGTTACGGCCGGCGGTGAGAGGTGGGATTACCGCTGGGCGGCCATGTCCAGGGCGGCGAGGTGGCTGAACACCATGCAGGACCCGATCGGGTTGCCGCCGCCGGGGTAGACGGTGCCGCTGGCCGCGGCCATCGAGTTGCCCGCGGCGTACAGGCCCTTGATCACCTGGCCCGAGGCGTCCAGCACCCGGGCCCGGGTGTCGGTGCGCAGCCCGCCCTTGGTGCCCAGGTCGGAGATCCCGAACGCGACCGCGTGGAAGGGGGCGTTCTCGATCGGGACCAGCGGCGAGCCGCCCTCGGCGAACGCCCGGTCGTACGGCTCGTCGCCGCGCTGGAAGTCGTCGTCCTTGTCGCGCTTGGCGAATTCGTTGAACCTGGCCACGGTCCGCTCCAGGTTCTCGGCCGGGACGCCGATCTTCTCGGCCAGCTCGGCGAGCGTCGGCGCGCTCACCCACAGCCCGGCCTCCCGGTAGGCCTCGGTCTCGCCCAGGGGGACGCTGGTCGACCGCACCGGCGGCCGCTCGCCGGCGCGGTCGTCGTAGATCATCCAGAACGGGAGGGTCACCCGGCCTTCTTCGATCTTCTCGATGACGACCCGGCCGAGCCGGTCGTAGGCCCACGACTCGTTGACGAAGCGCTCGCCGGAGTCGTCGACGAAGATGCCGCCGGTGAACCACAGGGAGAAGGTGGAGGTGCCGTCCGGGTGGGTGATGCCCGGCGACCACCAGGCCTCCGACATCAGGTCGACGTCGGCGCCGACGTCGATGCCCGCCTGGATGGCCTTGCCGAGGTTGCCGGCCGGCCCCATCGCGTCGCGGGCATCGCCGGGAACGCCGTACTTCGCGCGCATCTCCTGGTTGCGCTCGAAGCCGCCCGAGGCGATCAGCACGCCACGCCGGGCCCGGATGCGGCGCCGCACACCGTCCTGGACGACCACCGCGCCGACCACCGCGCCGCCGTCGCGGACGAGCTCGTCGCAGACCGTGTTGAGCCGCAGGTCGGCACTCTCCTGCTTGGACAGCGCCAGCAGGAGCCGGCCGATCAGCGCCTGCCCCCCGCCGATCAGGTCGGGCAGCGGCTGGCCGGCCCGGTCGGTGGGCAGCGGGGGACGCAGGGAGTCACGCAGCGAGCCGAGCTGTTCCGGCCGCAGCGGCATCATCATGATGTGCCGGCCGGTGGCCTTGGCCTTGGGCGCCGAGCCGAAGTAGTCCGGCCACGGGTAGACCATGAACTCGAAGTCGTCGTCGGACTCCAGGTAGTCGACGAGGGGCGCCCCGTTGTCGAGGAAGGCGTCCTGCAGCTCCCGCGGGGTGCGGTCGCCCACCACCGAGTAGTAGTAGGTCTTGGCGTCCTCGAGGGTGTCGTCGTCTCCGGCCTTCCTGAGCGCGGCGTTGCACGGGAACCACATTCCGCCGCCGGAGTAGGCGGTGGTGCCGCCGAACCTGTCGGTCGCCTCCACGAGGATCACCGATAGACCCTCGCGGGCCGCGGTGTAGGCACCGGTCAGCGCGCCGCCGCCGGAGCCGACCACCAGCACGTCGCACTCGTCGTCCCAGATCTGTTCCGCACTCATTCGAAAGTCGTTCCGATCTCTCGTAGTTTCGCCAGGGTCTCCGGTCCGGCGCCGGGGGCGTGCTCACCGGGTGTCCAGGTCACCGCGTGCAGGGTTCCCACGTACGGGAACGTCCCCTCGGCGTCGAACCGCCGCCACGACACCGGCGATCCGCGGTCGATGCCGATGTCGATGCCCTGGAACATCGCCTGTCCCATGGGCATCGGCAGGCCGTCGAGCCGGCCACGCTCCTCGCCGTCGACCTCGACCCGCACGTCGACATGGAGCCCGCCCCGCAGCGCGGTCGCCTCCAGCACGATCTGCCGCGGCCCGGGCTTGAGCGCGCCGCAGGCGAGCTCGCTCATCTCGCCGGAATGGTTGTGGAAGTAGGTCAGCCGGTCGTCGTCGACCGACATCGAGTAGCCGCCGCTCTTGCACCCGTGGGCGAACAGCACGCCGCGGTCGCCGGGGGCGAAGTCGAGTTCGACCAGCACCCGGAACGATCGCCGGTAGACCAGCATCAGCGAGCGGTACCGCTCCAGGGTGGGGGTTCCCGGGACCAGCCGCACCGGCCGGGCGTAGGCGTCCTCCCGTTCGGGACGCTGCGTCCGCAGCAGCCCGGAGCCTTCGTTGAGCGGGAACACCTGGTTCTCCCAGGCGGCCCGCTCCCACCGCGCGGCCAGGTCTGCGACGATCTTCGGATGGTCCGCGGCCAGGTCACGGGTCTGGGTCGGGTCGGTCCGCAGGTCGTAGAGCTGCCACTCGCCGTCGTCGAAACGGGTCCGCGGCGCGTGCCGGGTCACGATCTCCCAGCCGTCGCGGTAGTAGCCGCGGTGGCCCACCATCTCGAAGTACTGCTCCCGGTGGGTCTCGGGCGCCTCGGCGTCGGTCAGCGAACCCAGGAAGCTGTGCCCGGCCAGCGGCTTGAGCGGCACCCCGTGGCGGTGGTCCGCGTCGTCCGCCTTCGTGATCTCGAGGATCGTCGGGTAGAGGTCGGTGGCGTGGACGTACTGGCGCCGGATCTGCCCGGCGACGCCGGTCAGCCCGCGCGGCCAGGAGACGACCGCCGGTACGGTGTGACCGCCGGCATGCGTGTTGATTTTGTAGAGGCGGAACGGCGTGTTCGAGGCCATCGCCCATCCGCGCGGGTAGTGCGGCAGCGAGCGCGGGCCGCCGATCTGGTCGAACGCCGCCAGGTCCCGGTCGAAGGCCCCATCGAGATCGCCGCCGCCGTGGTAGTGCCGCAGCACGTCGAAGTACTGGCTGGTGCCCTGCGACTCGCCTTCCCGGGAGGCGCCGTTGTCGGAGGTGAACAGCACGAAGGTGTTGTCCCACTCGCCGAGCTCCTCGAGGGTTTCACGCAGCCGGCCCAGGGAGGTGTCCACGGTCTGCACCATGGCCGCGTAGACCTCCATGTAGCGGGCGAAGACCTTCTTCTGGTCGTCGGTCAGTTCGTCCCAGGCGGGCACGTCGTCGCCGGGTTCGCTGTTGCGCGGGGCGAGCACGGTGCCGGGAGCCACGATGCCGAGCCGCTGCTGCCGTTCGAGACGCTCCTCGCGGATCCGGTCCCACCCCTGCTCGTAGGCGCCCCGGTGCCGTTCGATGTCCTCGGCCGGCGCGTTCAGCGGGGCGTGTACGGCGCCGTGCGCGAAGTAGAGGAAGAACGGCTTGGCGGGGTCGGACGCCTTGGCCGACCGGACCATCCCGATCGCGCGGTCGGTGATGTCGTCGGTGAAGTAGTAGTCCTCGGGGAAGGCGTCCGGTGTGATCCTGGTGTTGTCGCAGTACAGGGCATGCGGGTGGAACATGTCCGTCATCCCGTCCATGATCCCGTAGAAGCGGTCGAACCCGCGCTGCAGCGGCCAGGACTTCCGCGAGCCGGTGTCGGTGATGTCGGCGTCCTTGCACAGGTGCCACTTGCCGACCATGAAGGTGGCGTAGCCGTTGTCGCGCAGCACCTCGGCGACCGTCGTGACGTCGTCGGCGAGCTCCATCGCCAGCCCGGGGAATCCCGGATCGGCGTGGGCGACGTAGCCGATCCCCGCGGCGTGTGAGTTCCGCCCGGTGAGCAGGGCGGCCCGGGTGGGCGAGCACATCGGGGTGACGTGGAAGTTGGTGTAGCGGACGCCCTCGGCCGCGAGCCTGTCGATGTTCGGGGTGACGATCTCCGACCCGAAGCAGCCGATGTCGGAATATCCCATGTCGTCGCAGAGGATCACCACGACGTTCGGAGCGCCCTCCGCCGCCTGACCCCGCGGGGGCCACCACGGCTGGGAGCCGGCCATGGTCCGGCTGATCCGGCCCTGGAAACCGGCGTAGGCCCGTGACGAGGCGGGGAGTTCTTCGGGGATACCGCGAGCATCGAGTGCCATGGGCCCATGTTCGCGGCAACCGGGCCGGCGATCCGCTCCGGTCTCACTGTCCAGGACGCGACGACCGCCGGCGGTCCCACTGAGTGACGCGGGCGATCGCATGACCGGATGGTCCTGTCATGCTGGCCGGACCTGCCGCATTCCATATCGGGGGCTTGTGACATGACAACACAGAGCAGCGCCGGCCTGTCCGAGACAGCCGGTGCCGAGCGACGTACGGCGATGCAGTACTGCCCCTCGGCACGGGTGCTGGACGACCTGGAGTTGCTGAGCAACGGCGCGCTCGCGTCCGGCTTCGAGGGCCCGGAGGGTCTGGTCACGCTGCGGGTGCCCCCGGAGGTCGCCGCCGACGGGATCGCGGCGGGTGAGCTGGAGCTGGTCGACCCCGAGGGTCTGCCGCTGGCGCGTCTGACGGTGCGCTCCACCTACCCGGCCGGGGAACTGACCGGGATCGAAGGAGAGGTGTCCCCGCTCAGCGAGCGCGCGTACGGCCCGTTCCGCCGGTTCTATCTCTCGCCCGGGCAGGTCAGGGACCGGTACGGCGAACGCGCGGTCACCGTGCCGGTCGCCGGGCCGCTCACGCTTGGGGACGTCGAGCACATAGCGGACGTCGCCCGCGGCCGTCCCGTCGTTCTGCTCGCGCTCGCGGGCCACGGGACTCCCCGGGGGCTCTCCGCGGTCGGCCTGATCCGGGCCACGTCGGCGGCCGCCGGGGCGATCCCCGACGCGCACGTGGTCGCCGTTCCCCTGGCATCACGTGGTGACGCGGAACTCGACCGGACCCTTCGCGAGCGCGTCGTGGCGGCGTACGCCCCCGGCGAGATCGCGTCCGTCGCCGGAGGGAGCGACGCCTACCCCGATGAGGTCGCCCGCGTCGTCGAGTTCGAACGCGCGGGCGGCCTGGTCGTCTTCTTCACCGGGCTGTCCGGGAGCGGCAAGTCCACCTTGGCCCGTGCCCTGCACGACCTGGTCCTCGAACGAGGCGAACGCACCGTCACCAGCCTGGACGGCGACGTCGTCCGGCGGAACCTCTCGGCCGGGCTGACGTTCTCCCGGGCCGACCGCGAGACCAACATCCTCAGGATCGGCTGGGTGGCCGCGGAGGTGAGCCGCCACGGCGGCGTCGCGATCTGCAGCCCGATCGCCCCGTTCGAGTCGACCCGGCGGCAGGTCCGCGCCACGGTCGAGCAGGCCGGGGGCACCTTCTTCCTGGTGCACGTCGCCACCCCGCTGGAGGAATGCGAGCGCCGCGACCGCAAGGGACTGTACGCCAAGGCCCGACGCGGGCAGATCCCCGACTTCACCGGGATCTCCTCCCCGTACGAAGAGCCCGCGGACCCCGACGTACGGGTGGACACCACCGGGCGCAGCGTCGGCGACGCCCTCGACGACGTGCTCGCGGTGCTTCACGACCGTGGTCTCCTGCGGCGGTGAGACGATGCACGGAGCGGAACGCCGTGACTGAGGCGCCGCACGACACGACGGAAGTCAGGACGCCGCCTCTGTCCGGCCGAACCGGTCGATCCGGGAGCTCTGGGCGGTGGCGTGAGCGGGCCGTGCTCGCGGCGTTGATCATGCTGGCGTCCTCGACCGCGGTCGTGGCAAGCCTGGGCGCGCCTCTCGTCCCTCGCATCGCCGAGGCCGAGGGCGTCTCCCTCGGGAACGCCCAATGGGTCCTCACGGTCACCTTCCTGGCCGGCGCGGTCACCGCGCCGCTGATCGGCCGGGCCGGCTCGGGGCGGCACCGCCGCCCGGTGATCCTGGCGGGGCTGGCCGTGGTCGTGCTCGGCTCCGTCCTGGCGGCGCTCCCGCTCGGCTTCGGGGCCATGCTGCTGGGGCGGGTGATGCAGGGCCTGGGCCTGAGCCTGACGCCGCTCGCGATCGCCATCGCCAGAGACATCCTCCCGGCCGGTCGGCGGGAGGCCGCCATCGCCACGCTCTCGCTGACCACCGTCACGGGCGCCGGGCTGGGCTACCCGATCGCCTCCCTGATCGTCAGCCACTTCGGCGTGGCCGCGGCGTACTGGTGCGGAGCGCTGCTGAGCGCGCTCACCCTGCTCGCGTGCGCCCTCACGATCCCGCGTCACCACGAGCGTGAGGACGGCCGGCTGGACCTGCTCGGCGCCGCGCTGCTCGGCGGCGGTGCCGGCACGCTGCTGCTCGTCATCAGCCAGGTGCACGACTGGGGCGTGCGGAGCGCGGTCACGCCGGCCATGACCGCGGCAGCCGTACTGCTGCTGGGCGTCTGGGCCTGGTGGACCCTGAGAGTGGTCGGCCGGCCGCTGGTCGACCTGCGCCTCGCGCTGCGGCCCGGCGTCCTCGGCGCGAACGTCACCGCGCTGCTGGCGGGGTGCGGCATGTACATGATGGTGACCATCGCGGTGCTGCTCGTGCAGGCGCCGACCGGCACCGGGTACGGCCTCGGCTACTCGGTGGTCATGGCCGGCATGATGCTGGTCCCGTACTCCATCGCGAGCGTGCTCGGGTCCAAGGCGAGCCCCTGGCTGTTGCGGTTCATCAGCCCGGACCAGTTGCTGCCCCTCGGATGCCTGTGGTTCATGCTCGGAGCCCTGTCCATGGCCTGCTTCCGTACACAGCTGTGGCAGTTGCTGCTGAGCATGCTGATCTCCGGGTTCGGCAGCGGATGCTCCTTCGCGGCGATGCCGGGGCTGATCGTCCGCTTCGTACCGCCTAAGGAGACCGGCAGCGCGATGAGCTTCAACATGATCCTGCGCTATCTGGGCTTCTCCACGGGAAGCACGCTGGTGCTGACGATCCTCCAGCTGTTCTCAGCCCCGTCCGGGGCGCTCACCGACGGCGGGTTCACCGCCGCCGCGCTGTCCGCCGCCGGCGTGTCGGGCCTCGCGGCGGTGGTGGCGTTCTGGCTCGGCCGAGCCGTACCGGCGGTGTCTAACGGGTGATCCACTCGGCGGAGGTCGTGACCTCGTCCAGGATGTCCGGGACGGGGTCCACGCCGATGCCGGGGCCGGTGGGCACGTCCAGGTGGCCGTCGTTCAGCTCGAACGGCGGGGTGATGTCGGTCGCGAAGTAGCGGCGCGAGGCGGACGTGTCGCCCGGCAGGGTGAAGCCGGGCAGGGCGGCCAGGGCGACGTTGGCGGCGCGGCCGATGCCCGTCTCCAGCATGCCGCCGCACCACAGGCCGACGCCGTGGGCGCGGGCCACGTCGTGGATGCGGCGGGCCTCCAGGTAGCCGCCGACGCGACCCGGCTTGACGTTGATGATCGAGCACGCGCCCAGGGTGATGGCGGCGGCCGCGTGCTCGGCCGACTCGATCGACTCATCCAGGCAGATCGGGGTGGTGATCCGGCGGGCGAGGGCGGCGTGCTGGACGATGTCGTCGTCGGCCAGGGGCTGCTCGATGAGCAGCAGGTCGAAGGCGTCGAGCCTGGCCAGGTGAGGGGCGTCGGCCAGGGTGTAGGCGGCGTTGGCGTCGACCTGGAGCGGCAACTCGGGGCCGAACCGCTCGCGAACGGCGCGGACGGGCGCCACGTCCCAGCCGGGCTGGATCTTCAGTTTGATCCGGATGTAACCCTGGGCCAGGTAGCCCTCGACGGTGTCGAGCAGTTCGGGAATTGAGCCCATGATGCCGATCGACACCCCGCACGGGACGCGGTCGGCGACAGCGCCGAGATACGCGGCGAGGGACTCGCGGCGGCCACGCAACTGAGCGTCCAGGACCGCCGTCTCCAGCGCGGCCTTGGCCATCCGGTGGCCTTTGAACGGCGCCAGCGCGCGGCCGGCGGCCTGGGCGTCGGCCTGGTCGGGCAGCGCCGGGATGAGGAAACGGCGCATGGCCTCGGCGGCGCCGTCGACGTATTCGGGGGAGTAGAGCGGCTGCGACATGGCCACGCACTCGGCCCACCCCTCGGCCTCCGGCGTGACCACCCGTACGAGCAGCACGTCACGCGTGGTCTCGGTGCCGAACGAGGTGCGGAACGGCGCGACCAGCGGCATCGCGATCCGCCGCAGCTCGATTCCAGTGATCTTCATGGTCATGTGCGGCGTCTCGCCGCTACTCCTTCCGGTAGGACCGCCGCCGCGCGCCGTGGCTGTGCCCGGGCAGGTGCGGTCCGACAATTCTGCCAACCGCCGAGGAGGCCGCGGCCGCGCGTTCGACGACGCCCACCGGTTCGCGACGTTCCTGCGACGGTAACCGCTCGAACCGGCAACTTTCTGGAGAGTTCCGGCATCTCATGGAGCATGAGATTCCGTACGACTCTCGCGACGCTCCTCCTGACGTCCCTGATCCTGACTGGACAGCCCGCGGCCGCCGCCACGCCGGTCACGATCGCGTACGCGCAGCGAACCCAGACCTGGGAGCTGGTGCTGACCAACGGAGACGTGGTGGAGGTGCCCGAGGCGCTCACCAAGGCGCCCGCCGATGCGGCCAATGCCGGTGCGCAGGCGCCGTTCCTGGTCAGCGGGGACGGCCGGCATTTCTTTTATTACCGGAAATCGGATGGGCTGTTCGTCGAGCGGACCCTGAACGGCACGGAAAGGGTGGTGTCACGGCGGATCACGGCGTTCGCGATCAACGAGGAGTGGCCGTTGGTGTCGGACGACGGCAGTTACATCGTCGTGTCGACCTCGGCGCCGGGGCTGGGGGTCTTCGTGGACCTGCGGAAGGGCAAGACGCTGCCGCTTCCGGGAAAGACGGACGCGTGGGGCTTCAACGGATTCAGCCCGGACGGCAAGCGGCTGCTGCTGTCAGGGGATCGGCTGACCGTGTTCGATCGAGGGCTGCGCGCCCGGACACGGCTGAAGACGGGGCTGTATCCGACGGCGCTGGCGAATGACTACCACACGGCCGCCGTGCCTGTCGGAAAGTGGGAGAAGTATCGCAAGCTGCGCCTGCTCAACGTGCGTACCGGCCACGCGAGCCGCCCGGTGACCGTACGGCTGCCGCGCGGGCAGTACATCGACGACCTCGACTTCGACCAGGCGGGACGTCTGATCATTCGGTCGAAGACCCGGACCGGCGTGGCGATCTACCGGGTCTCGAAGTCGACCGGCAAGGTGACGCCGCTCCGGACGATCGCCAGGCCCGATGTGAAGGTCTGGGTCCTCCCGGGAGACAGTACGTACGAGAAGTGGACCGAAAAGTAAAACCAGGCGCACACACCCGGCTCCGGGATCTCACGAAGGTTCCCGCTCGGTGCAGATGAACCAGACGGTCTTGCCTTCCGGTGCGGGGTCGACGCCCCACCGGTCGGTGTAGGCCGTGACGATCGCCAGCCCGCGGCCGTGCTCTTCATCGGGGTCAGCCTGGAGAGGAGCGGGCCATACGGTGCTGTGGTCGGTCACCTCGCCCCGTACGCTCCGGCCGTACCGGAACAGGGAGAGGGTCACCGGCGACTTCGCGTGGACGACCGCGTTGGTGACCACCTCCGAGATGGCCATGGTCACGTCCTCGGTGAGGGTGGACAGGCCCCAGGCGGTGAGGGCTTCCCGGGCGAGTCGGCGCGCCCTGCCCACCGTTTCGGGGGCGGCGGGCAGATCCCAGCACGCCCCCCGTGCGCCGTCGTGACTTATGGGGTGCGGGGGGATGAGGTTAGGGTTCTTCATCAGGTCAGGTAGCTCCGAGTTCCTGATCCAGTCCTCGGGCGGGTGGTCGCGTCACCACGCCCGAGGACGCCGGGGCTGTCTCCGCTCGCTGTGATCTGGGCGAGTCCGTCGACGCCGTCTCTCCGCCGAGCTCATTCGGCTGCGTGAACAGGCCGGACTCAGCGTCGAAGAGGCCGGGCGTCGGCTGGAATGGTCACGTGGCCGTCTCAACAAGATGGAGGCCAACAAGTGGACCAGGCCGGACCTGGGAAACATCCGGGCGCTCCTCGACCTGTACTCGGTGACAGACCCCGTGCAGCGCGAAGCCGTCCTGACGCTCGCCCGCCAGTCACGGGAGAAGGGATGGTGGGCCAACTATCAAGACGTCTGGCGTGGTTCCTTGCCAGGGTTCGAAGCGGAAGCATCCTTGATCAATACTTATGAGGATCTCCGCGTGCCGGGACTGCTGCAGACCGAGGACTACGCCACGGCGATGTTCAAGGGCGGCCGCGTGTTGGAAGACGCCAAGATTCGTCGCCGGGTGGAGGCGCGGATGGCGAGACAAAGCGTCCTACATGACGCGACGGCGCCCACTCTGTGGGCCGTGATCGACGAAGCCGCGCTGACCAAGACGGTGGGCGGATCGGCGGTGGTACGGCAGCAACTGCGGCATCTCATCGAGATGAGTGCCAGGCCGAACATCTACGTACAGGTCCTTCCGGATTCGGCTGGAGCCCATGCCGCCATGGACGGCGCATTCACGATCCTGAACTTCCATGATCAGAGTGATCCAAGCATCGTGTACATCGAGACGGCGACGAGCGACCTGTATTTGGAGACCCCCGAAGAGCTCGAGCGCTATAGGCTGATCTTCGACCTCGTACGGTCATCCGCGCTCAGTCCAGACTTATCGGTGGCGCACCTGGCCAAACTGATCGATCAACTAAGCTAGGAGACGATCATGGGTCTTCCCCAGTCCTACCCCTTCACCTGGCGAAAGAGCTCCTATTCCGGATCGGGTGACAACTGCGTCGAGGTGGCCGTGCTCGCGAGTGGAGGCCGGGCTGTACGGGACTCCAAGGATTCCGACGGTCCCGTCCTGACGTTCACCCCAACCGAATGGCACGCCTTCATCAGCAGGGCCAAAGACGGGGAGTTCGATGACCTCAGCTGAGTGCCGTGCCGTACGGCACGGGTAGGCGGGCGTCGTCGTCGAGCAGCCCGGCCTCCACCAGGAACTCCCGGGCGCGCTGCCGGGACTCCTGGGGCAGCTTGCCGTGCCCGCTCTCATACTCCGCCATCAGCTCCCGAGCGGCGGCGCGGCCCACCGCATGAAGCGCGGCGACGTGGGCTTTCTCGACGGCGGCCTCGGCCGGCAACGCGGAGACCGGCCTGCCCTCTTCCGTAGCCGCCGCCTTGATCGTCCTCTCGACCTCCGGAGGCACCGAGATCGACAGCTTCCGTGCGGTCATGGCTCCACCGTAGTAGGAAAGCGTTCCTACCGTTCTCGCTATGTTGGAGGTGTCCTCGCCGAGCCCGCCCGCCCTTGATGGTGATTCAGTTGGTCCGGGTGTTCGGGAGATGGCCGCCGAGGTAGCCGACCCAGATCTTGCGTTCGGCGCCGTACAAGTGTCACCCGCCTGGCTCACCCAGCACCCACGCCAGGCGGCGTCGTAATGCCGAGGTAGCCGATGGCCCGCTATCCGGAGCCAGGATCTATCGGCTCGTGGTCAGTCGATCGGGTCGCAGAGGCCTGAACCGAGGTCGTCGTCCACCACCCGGAGCGCGGTCTCGGCACGGGAGGCGAGGGCGACCGGGGGACACGGCCGACCGGGATAGCACGCATGCTGACGCAACCTCAGAGGTTTGGGGGTGTGAGGGAAACTGAGGAAAGGAAGAGGGCGCGGTCCGTGGACCGCGCCCTCGGGGGCTATTGCCCCGGGTTAGCTTGTGTCGCTTGCGCGATGACCTAAGGATACCCAGATCAGTGGCCGTCGCACCGGGATTTCGCGAAGCTGGAGTCGGGGAAACTCGGAGATCGCGGCGGTTCGCAGTCCGTGGGCGGGGCAAACTGTGCTCAATCGGTCGCGAGCTGGAACCAGACCACGCGGCCGGTTCCGGTGTCGTGCCAGCCCCAGGCTGTGGCCAGTTCCCGCACCAGCCACAGACCACGCCCTCCGTCGCCCGCCCGGTCGACGTCGATGCTCATGCCGGTGTCGTCGCCGGGATGGATCTCGGGTTTGTTGACGGCTGAGCCGGCGTCGATGACATCGATGTGGAGCGTTCCATCACGCAGTGCGGCGGCGATGGTGACCTGGCCGCCGGCCGGGCGGAGTCGGTGTCGGGTAGCCCCAGCGCATTACTGCGCCGGGGCCCCCTCAGAACCGGACGTGCCAC
>NZ_JBHMQT010000068.1:0-7334 GCF_042435035.1 Sphaerimonospora cavernae | reverse complement strand
TTACCCGGTCCGGCCCCGCCACGCAAACCGCAGCAGATCCAAAACCCAAGAGAAGAAGAGGCACCGGCAACCGCACCCGACACATCCCACACACCAGACCACCAAGATGATCAGAAATGGGATCCGCCGAACCACACCGGCCCAACGAGACTACCAGAGCCCGACACCGACCGCGCCCGACATGCCCCACGCCTGCCGGCGTACCGGTCTTCACCTTCTGAAATCGGCCGGATACAGCGCGCCAACGGGCTTGCGGGATCTTTTGGAAGCGGTAGAAACGATGCGTGATTCAACAGGGATTCCCACGCGCCCTGGTCGTGCTGCTCGGAACAGCGGCCGCCGTGGTCACATTGGCCGGGATTCAGGCGGTCGGATCGATCCTCGGGCCCGTCGTCCTGGCGCTGACCCTGGTGATCGCCGTATCACCCTTGCGCAGCTGGCTGTCTCGGCATCGAGCCCCCACCTGGATGCAGATCGTCATCCCGCTCGCGGTGGTGCTGCTGGTTCTCCTCGGCATGATCGCGGTCCTCAGTCTCGCCGCCGCGCAACTCGCCCTCCTGGCGCCCACCTACGCCACCCAGTTCAACGAGATGGTGACGGACCTCCAGCACTGGGCGGCCGGCCTCGGCTACGGAAGCGAGCAGCTCAACAAGGCGCTGTCCTCGCTCGACCCGGGCAAGGTGATCGAGGTGGCGCAGGGCCTGCTGAGCAGCCTGATGAGCGTTATGTCCAGTCTCTTCCTGATCGTGGTGCTACTCCTGGCTATGAGCCTGGACGCCCCGGTCTTCTCGCGGATCGTCGACGCGGCCGCCGTCGAGCGCCCTGCCCTCGCGCTGGCACTCAAGACCTTCAGTTACCGGACCCGCCGCTATCTGATCGTCTCGACGTTCTTCGGCCTGATCTGCTCGGCTCTCGACGTCGCCGCGCTCTACGCGCTGAGCGTGCCCCTTCCGCTGCTGTGGGGGGTGCTCGCACTGATCACTAACTACATCCCGAACATCGGGTTCATCCTCGGTCTGATCCCGCCCGCGCTGCTCGGGCTGCTGGAGGGCGGGCCGAAGACCATGCTGCTCGTGATCGTCGCGTATCTCGCGATCAACGTGGTCATCCAGTCGTTCATCCAGCCGAAGTTCCTCGGTGACGCCGTCGGTCTGTCCACCACCTCGACGTTCCTGTCGTTGATCGTCTGGGCGTGGGTCCTGGGACCGCTGGGTGCCCTTCTCGCGATCCCGCTGAGCCTGCTGGTGCGGGCTCTGCTCATCGACAGCGATCCGGCCAGCAAGTGGGCCGCGGCCCTGCTCTCCGGCACGTTGCCCGAACCCGAACCGCCGCGGCCGTCGGACCCTACACCGAAATCGGCTCCGCCCCCGGCCGTACCCTGAAAGTCCGGCCGGGCGCGCGACGTACTGTCGGAACATGCGGCGGTGACTCCTCCGTCCCCTGGAGAGGACGGAAGAGCCGGACGAGCACGTGCTTCCCCACCTGCGTCGTGCCTGCGGAGCGGAGTGGCTGCTGACCGGCGAGCGCCCGCTGGAGGACGGCGTCTATGAGGTCACCCTCTCACTCGCCGGCGATCGGGAGGGCGTCCACGTGCACCGCGACGTGATCCGGCTCCTGTCCGCGATCGCCGAGGCCGTCTTCTTCGTACGGCAGCGCGAGCCAGGCGTGTTCGAGTGCGTCACGGGTGTCCTGGACGGCGACTCACCCGGCTTAGGGAGTCATAGCCATCTCGTCCGGCTGATCGTCATGTGATCTCCTTTCGTACCCCGGGTTGGTCACTCGTGGCGTCCAGGAGGGCCTCCGGCGCCTGTCTGCGGCTCCACGGAATGGCCGCGATGATCAGCGGGAACAGCACGATGGAGCTCATCGCCCAGGGCTTGTGCAACTCGTACCAGGCTTCGCCGGGGAACTGGGTGAGCACGAGGTATCCCACGGCCGCCCACAGGCAGGATCCCAGGATCGCGGGCCAGGCCCAGCGGGTGGGGCGGGCGACCAGGAACGGCATGAACCAAAGCAGATACTGCGCACCGAGGCGCGGTGTGAAGATCATGAATGCCAGCAGGATCGCGATCGTGACGTCGACCGGGTGGGCCTTGCGCCACCAGATCAGACAGGCGATCAGCGAGGCGTAGATCAGGTACTGGCCGATCCTGGCCGGAGTCGGATCGAGATTCCACTCTCCCCCGCTGAGCAGGGCCGTCCAGCCCCAGTCGCCCGTGATCGGCCGGACGTCGCTCGGCCGCAGCCCGATGGCGTTGAGCACGTCGGCCAACTCGCTCCATCGGGTCCAGCCGCCGATCGGCAGCGACAGCAAGAACAGGATGGGCGGGACGCCGGTCGCGACCAGCGAGACCAGGCGGGAGCGCAGTCCCGGGAGCAGCATCAGCAACGCCGGCACGAGGATCACCGGCCAACTCTTGGCACACAGCGCGAGCCCCATCAGCAGGCCCGCCCACACCGCTCGGCCGGTGGCCGCGCGGTCCGCTTCCAGAGGGTGCGTGAGGCGGCGCAGCAACTCACTCGGCCGCGGCCAGGGCAGCGGCCGCGGGCGACGCCAGCCTTCGGGCCCGCGTGCCACGACGTACGCACCCACGGCGAAGACCAGGGAGACCGGCTCGACCTGGCCGTGCACGGATGCGACGAGGATCGCCAGCGGGTTGCATGCGTACTGGAACGCCCGCAGCCGTGCGGCGGAGCCGCCGGCCAGCTTGCCGACCAGCGGGATCAGCGCGATGTCGGCGGCCACGGTCACCAGTCTGCCGGTGACCTCCCAGGGGATGCCCAGCCAGAGCAGCAGGCCGTACATGTAGGGGATCGTCGGCAGGAAGTGCCACCCGCCGTTGCTCTCCAGCACCGGGTCGCGGTGGTTGAGGATGGCCTCGCCGGCCGGCTTGAAGCTGCCGACGTAGTCGGGTGGCTGCCATCCGTCCGTGGCGGCGATCACCAGGATCAGCGCGCGGACACCGATGCCGACCGCCAGGGTCACCGCGAGCGAGGGCGTCCAGCCTTTCCGCTCCGCGACGACGGCGATCACGACTCCGGCGATCAGAACCAGGGCTGTGTGAATTGCGTAATGCATGGCGATGCCAAGCGTGCCCCACAACCGGCGAAAGAGGCGACTCGATGGAAGATTTCCCGAACCAACGGTCGCATTCTGTCACCATTCGCGGTATTCTGATCACTCTGAGTAACAGACGGGGAGACCTCGATGAAGATGCGGCTGTGGATCACCCTCAGCGTGGCGACCTTCGTGGGCATGCTCATCGGCCTGCTGGCTCCAACACGCAGTGGCGGCCGGCACGACAGGTAAAGGGGGGTGGTTTCCTGTCGCGCCGGCCGCCGGATCACGGCCGGGTGGAGTGCACGGGGGCTGCCCCGGTCCACCCGGCCCTGGTCACCAAGGAGGCCGGGATCAGAAGCCGGCGGTCACCCGGGTGAAGTCCCAGTCGTTCTGGGCGATCCCGCTGCAGTTCTCGGACACGCCGCCGTTGGGGCAGGGGCGGTCACGGTTGACGGACCAGAAGGCGAGCCTGCCGAGCCCCTTCGACTTGGCGTAGTCCCGGATCTTGGTCCAGGTCTCCAGGGAGGTCAGCTCACGCTGGTCGGACAGGCCGTTCATGCCCGAGATGCCCATGTGGGCGTACGCGGTCGCGTCGGACCAGCCCCAGGCGGACTTGAGCGCGTTCTTGAGCCCCTCCGCCGCGCTGACCGTGTTCCCGTACATGTCGGCGCCGCCGCCAAAGTCGAACGGCATGATCGTGTAGTTGTCGATGTCGACGCCGAGGGCCTTCGCCTGGTTGATCAGCCGGGTGCCGTAGTACGTCGGCCCGGTGGTGGCGGTGCCGAACGTGACGACGACCTTGACGTTCGGGTTCTTCTGCTTGACGATCTTCAGGGCGTTGAGGATGCGGTCCTGCACGGTGGTGTTCTCGAACTCGTCGGAGTTCTCGATGTCGAAGTCCACCGCGGCCGGCTTGTGGGCGTCGATGACCTTCTGCACCGCATCCGCGTAGGCGGCCGGCGTGGAGCAGTTCGGGCCGAGCTTGTTGCCCGACCAGCCGCCGAAGGAGATCTGGACGTTACCGCCCGCGCCCTTGATCTGGGAGATCGCCGCAGCGTCCTGGCCGCCCAGCAGCGGACGCTGACCATCCCAGGCGGGGTTGCATCCGCCGCTGGCGAGCATGAACGCCATGGTGAATTCCTTGATCCCGGTGGCGTTCATGACCGTGACCGGGCTGGGCGGGTTACCCCAGCCCGTGTAGAGGTACGGCGCCCCCGGCATCTTGCCGCCACCGCCGCCACCGCCGCCGCAGCCTGTCGTGGTCGCGGTCACCGTCGAGCTCGCCACCGACTCGCCGCTCGAGTTGTACGCCTTGACGGTGTAGGTGTGCGTCGTGCAGACGCCGAGTCCGGAGATGGTGGCGCTGGTCCCGCCGGCGGTCGCGGCCACGGTCGTGCCCTCGTACACGCGGTAGCCGGTCACGGTGCCCGAGGAGGCACCCCAGCGCAGCGAGATCGAGTTGTTCGTGGTCCCGGTGACGCTCGGCGTGCCCGGCGTGCCCGGCACTCCCGCCGGAGGCTTGGGGCTCGGGCTGGGGCTCGGGCTGGGCGTTCCGCCGCCTCCGCCGGTGACCTTCCACAGGGCCGGGACGTTCGACGGCTCCCACCCGGGCAGGGAGGTGTGGCCCTGGATGCACTCGTACTCGACGCCGTTGTAGGTCACCCGGTCGCCGGTCTTGTAGGCGGTCCACGCCTGCCAGGCCGAGGCGGCGGCCGTCACGCTGGTGGTCGCGGTGGCCTCGCCGTACGCGACCGGAGCGGTGGCCGCGACGCCGGCCACCGACAGTGTCAGCGCCGCGAGAGTCGCGGTGATCGTGCGACTTGCTCTCATGACTGTCCTTCTGGGGAGGGGATGGGGGGTGATATCGGGCGGGGAGAGATCAACCGAGGCCGTTGAGGTACGCCCGATGGTTGCGGGAGAACTCGAAACCGTTGTACTTGTCCCAGTTGATGGACCACGTCATCAGGCCTCGTAGGCCAGAGAAGACGCCGTGCGGCCGGTAGGAGCCGCAGCCGGTCCCCTTCGCCAGGCAGCTGAAGGCGTTCTGCACCTGGGCCACCGTGGTGAAGCCGTTCCCGGCCCACGGCGCGGCCGGTAGGCCGATCGCCACCTGGTCGGGACGGAGCGCGGGGAAGGTGGCGCCACCGGCCACGGGGAAGCCGGTGAGCAGCATGTCGGTCATGGCGATGTGGAAGTCGGCCACGCCCATCGTGTGGTACTGGTTGTCGAGGCCCATGATCGGCCCGGAGTTGTAGTCCTGGACGTGCAGCAGCGTCAGATCGTCGCGCAGGGCGTGGATCACCGGCAGGTACGCCCCGGCGCGCGGGTCGGCCGTGCCGTTCGTGCCGGCGCCGTAGAACTGGTAGCCGAGTTGGACGAAGAACGTCTCCGGCGCCATCGTCAGCACGAACTTCGAACCGTACTTCGCCTTGAGCGTCTTGATGGCGGAGATCAGGTTCACGACGACGGGGGTGGTCGGGTTCCTGAAGTCGGTGTCGCCCTTGTTCAGCGACAGCGAGTGACCCTCGAAGTCGATGTCGAGGCCGTCCAGGCCGTATCTGTCGATGATCGCGCTGACGGACTGGACGAACTTGTCCCGGGCCGCGGTGGTGGTGAGCTGCACCTGGCCGTTCTGGCCGCCGATCGAGATGAGCACCTTCTTGCCGGCCGCCTGCTTGGCGCGGATCCCCGCGATGAAGTCCGCGTCGCTCTCCACATTGGGGCACTCGGACACCGGGCAACGCTCGAACCGGATGTCACCGGACGTGACCGACGTCGGCTCGCCGAAGGCGAGATCGATGATGTCCCAGTCGTTCGGCACATCAGCCATCCGGACGTAACCGGATCCGTTGGCGAACGACGCGTGCAGGTAGCCCACCAGCAGTCGCTTGCCGTTCGGCGGCGGTGGCATAGGCGTCGGTGTCGGGGTGGGCGTCGGCTTAGGACTGGGCGTCGGTGTCGGTGTCGGCGTGGGCGTGGGCGTCGGGGTGGGCGTCGGCTTAGGACTGGGCGTCGGCGTCGGCGTCGGGCTGGGGGTGGAGCCGCCGGGGCCGTCGAGCACGATGTCGTCCGCGTAGTAGGCGCCCTGGCCATACCAGCCGTTGACGTAGATCGTCACGCTGCTCGTCGAGGATCCCGTCGTGAACGAGGTGGTGACCTGCTTCCATGTCGAGCCGGGAGAGGCCCAGGTCTGCGCGTCCGTGGTGCCGGTGCCGGTCGCGCCGAGGAACACGTAGTTGCCCTGAACCCAGGCCGACAGCGCGTACGACGTGGACGGCCGCACGCTGATCGTCTGCTGGCAGCGGGCGTAGTCGCTCCCGGCGGGCGTGGCCGTCAGCGCCTTCGTCCCGCCGTGCACCGGACTGGACACGGTCTGGGCGCCGGAGGCTGCCGAGCAGGTCCAGCCGTCGAGTCCGGACTCGAATCCCGGATTGGCGACGATGTTGGCAGCTGATGCGCTCCCGGCCCACAGGCCGGTCGCCCCCAGCGCCAGTACGGCTATCGCCGCCAGCTTTCGCACGGACACATTCGTCTCACTTTCACCGTGATCTTGCGAATTCTCGCAGCAAAGGTCGGTGACCTGGTCCGATGCTCATCATGATCTTGCAGAAATTGGCGATGTACGGCTATGAGCTGCGCCCGCACACTTCGTGATCTTGCAGACAGGGGAAGGAGTGCAAGATCACGGACGATATTTCGCCTGCTCAGGGGGCATGGCTGCAAGATTCTGCAAGATCACGGTTGATATTTCCGCTGGTCAGACCGACTGCGTGCGAGTATTCGCAAGATCACGCGGGGGGGTGGGGGGTGGAGGGGGGTGGTCGCGGTCATGGAATCCGTACGGCCGGCGCCTAACCGAGGCGGCCGGATAGGAACGGCGCCGGCCGTACGGCGATCAGGGGGCGCCCGCTGACGTGACGCGGATGGAGGTCTTGGGTTGTTGGAGGGCCATGGTTCGGCTCCGGATCGGCCTTTCTTTTAGGAAAGTTTCCTAAGAGTTAGTCGGATCGTAGCCCCATGGACGGCAGCCCCACAAGACCCAAACCGAAGCTTTCCTGACCCTGGCTGTCAGGGTCCCGGCAGCCTCCTCGCACGACGCGAAGAGGCCCGGCCCAGCCTGATGGCTGGACCGGGCCCGTCTTCACCCCGTTGAACGATCAGGGCGCGTTGTATCCGAGGGTGTAGGCGCCGGAGCCCCTGTAGGCGTGGACCCGGTAGCGGTAGTAGCCCGCGGTGCCGTTGTAGCTGAGCGTCTCAGCGGCCCCGGGGGTGG
>NZ_JBHMQT010000067.1:0-98734 GCF_042435035.1 Sphaerimonospora cavernae | reverse complement strand
GCGAACCCCCGCACCTCGGTGACGGGAAGAATCTCCAGCATTCATGCTGGAGAGGAGTTCAACGCGACGGCAGCGACATCACCGTGATGCTGGACCGCTGCGCCCACCAGAGCGGGCCGCTCGGGCAGGGCAAGGTGATCAAGGTCGACGGGCGGCCCTGCGTCGTCTGCCCCTGGCACGGCAGCACCTTCCAGCTGAAGGACGGCAAGGTCGTGCACGGCCCGTCCAGCACCGATCAGCAGGTGCTGGACGGGCGGGTCGTCGACGGCGTTGTGGAGGCCAGATTGCCCTGACCGGCGTCCATCAGGCCCAGCGGAAGTGCACGGCCCAGTGCTTGGGGACTCCTTCGGCGTCCGGGACGACCGGGTGGCCGGCCTCCAGCAGCAGGTCTACCAGGCGGCCGTTGGGCCGTTCGATCCCGATGTTGAAGGACTTCGCCTGCACTGGCGGTGAAGCCGGATGAGCGGGCGACGAGAGGGGTGCGTTTATCGCACCGCCATGGCCACCGGCACTGTGGCGTTCAGCAGGGCGACCGCGGCCGCGTCCTCGACGACTGCGACCGCCGGATCGGGCAGACCGGTTGCCTCGTCTGCCACCGCGCGGAAGTAGTAGCCGCCGAGGTTGCCGAGGATCGCGCCAAGGGCGGCGAAGAACGCTCCTTTGGCCACGGAGTACTTCCCCCCGTATTCGCTTCCGAGTGCCGCCCCGGCGAGAGCGACGAGGGCGACGCGCCCGAACAGCCCCGTGTCGAGCGTCGACCACTGGATGCGCGGAGCGAGCCGGGACTGGGTCCAGGGAAGCTTGTCGGCGACGAATTCGGCCGCTCCCGCCCCGATCAGCAGCTTTCGCCCTACTTCGCTGCGAAACACCGGCCAGCTTCTCCACCCGCCCATGCTCGCGTCCGCGTGGTAATTCAGCGCCAGTGCCCCAAGCGGGGGCCACGATCGAAGGCCGCCGGCGACGCCCAGACACGCGGCCCGTGCCGACAACCGCTGGTTGCCATCGTCAACTATCACGAGCGTACTCCTTGCTCCTCCGACAGGCCATGGACGACACGAGCCTCAAACTCATCGGGTGCGGTGCGAGCGAGTCTGCTCCGCGCGGTGCCGTCCGCCGAGGTTCGGAACCCGGCAGATGGAACTCGTCCTCGCGGCGACGCCTACCCTGCAGGCTTTGGCCGAAACCGCGGCTGACAACGGCACTGTGCCGGACCACAGGCGCTTTACCTCTCCGCCAGCCCGGCGGCGCGGAGTAGGTAAAGGACCTCAGGCCGATCAGCTGTGTAGCGGCGGCGAACAGCGGGCATCTCTCTGGACACCTGTCGGCCAGAGAGAACACCTGGAAAATCCAGCACAGGCGCTCGGGCCCTGCAACGCATTCGATATTGGTCGTGTTCTCGTTACAGTCGCTGTCCGGCCGCCATCTTCGGCGTCCCGCATCTGATGACTGGGCATGCCGGGCCGGCCGGCGAGTTGGCCGGGCTTGATGTCGGCGCCCACGTCGGGGCGCCGACTTCACCGTCGCTGCGGGCGCCGATTCCGGTGGGATCACATCTGTCTATCGCTCAGCGTGGTCAGGAGGACTTGGGGTGCGGAACGAGAGTGTATGGACGGCCACCGCTGACCGGCCGGTGTGTCCTCGTTTGCGGGAGGACGTGGCTGTTGATGTCGTGGTGGTGGGAGGCGGGCTGGTCGGGCTGACCACCGCGCTGCTGGTGCGGCGGGCCGGTGCCGGTTCGGTCGCGGTGGTGGAAGCCCGGCGTTTGGGCGAGGGCACGACAGGGGGCACCACCGGGAAGGTGACCTCCCAGCATGGGCTGGTCTACGCGCAAATGATCGACCGGCACGGCGAAGACCACGCTCGTATGTATGCGGAGGCCAACCAGGCCGGCGTGGAACTGGTCGCCACGCTGACCGGTGAGTACGGCATCGACTGCGATCTCACCCGCGCGCCCGCCCTCGCCTACACCCGCGATCCGGGCCGGCGTCGAACGGTGGAGGAGGAAGCGGCGGCAGCCGGGCGTCTCGGCCTGCCCGCGTCGCTGGTGGAGTCGGTCGATCTGCCTTTCGAGGTCGAGGCGGCGGTGCGGTTCGGCAACCAGCTGCACTTCCACGCGGGTCGCTACGTCGCCGGTCTGGCCGCCGCGTTGTCGGCAGCCGGTGTGGCGGTATTCGAGCACACCCGCGTGCTGGACGTGGAGGAACACCGGGATGGCACCGCGCGGGTGCGCACCGCGGCCGCAACGGTGCGCGCGAACCATGTGGTGATGGCGACGTTGCTGCCGATCGGCACGATCGGAGGGTACTTCGCCAAGACCAGACCCACCCGCTCCTTCGGGCTGGCGGCCCGGCTCCGCGGTCCGGCACCGCAGGAGATGACGATCTCGGTCGACTCTCCCACCAGGTCCACGCGGCCGTGGCTCGATCCCGGACCCAACGGGCTGATCGTCGTGGGCAACGGCCACGACACCGGCACAGAACAGGACACGCAAGCGATGGGGGAGGACCTGGAGCAGTGGACCAGGTCCACCTTCGACGTGGATTCGGTGGATTACCGCTGGTCAAGCCAGGACTACACCACCGCCGATCACGTGCCCTACATCGGCCGTTCGCCGATGAACGACAGGATCTTGGTGGCGACGGGGTTCAAGAAATGGGGGTTGAGCAGCGGCGGCGCCGCCGCACTTATACTGGGCGACCTGATCGCGGGCCATGACAGTCCCTGGCTGCCGGTGTTCGACGCGACCCGCATCGGCGATGCGAAGGCCGTGGGTCAACTGATCAAGGACAACCTCAAGGTCGGCGCGGACCTGGACCGGCTCCGTTCCCACCATGGGCGTGATCTGGCCCCGGGCCATGACGGCGTGATCGATGTCGACGGCGACACCGTCGGCGCCTACCGCGACGAGGCAGGCGGGCTCCACGCGGTCAGGCTGGCCTGCACCCACCTGGGCTGCCGGCTGTGCTGGAACGCGGCGGAGACCAGCTGGGACTGCGCCTGCCACGGCTCCCGATTCGACATCGACGGAAACATCCTGAACGGACCCGCGGTCGAGGCCCTCCCCACCGTCAACCTCAGCCCCTGAGGTCGGCCGGGTCTTCGCCCGCTCGATAGCTTGCGGGAATTACCCGTCTCACAAGCTATCCGGCTCACCTGGCCACGCAACAGATTCATGTTTTCGATTTTCCATTTCCAGAAATACGGAAATTGATAGGCTGTCGCGTGTGACGAATCCCCCGGAGATTGGCGCCCCTGAGAGCCTCCCGGCCCCTGCGACCACGACGACGCGGGCCTGCAGACATTGCGGCGCGGCGATAGAACAGCAGGTGCGGCGGGGCAGGCCCAGGGAGTACTGCCCGCAGGGGGCCTGCCAGGCGGCGGCGAAGCGGGAAAGGGAGATGCGCCGGGCCGCACCCGGCCTTGAGGGAGCGCTCGCCCGGGTCGAAGACCTGTACGAACGCATGGAAAAGGGCCTGGCGGCGGCCATCGAGCCGCTCGCCCAGGTGCTCGCCGACGAGCTGAGCCCGGCGGGAGTCGAGGCGAAGCTGAGCGCGGTCCAGGCCGAGGCGCACACCCGCGTCGCCATCGCCCGCACCGAGCGCGAGCAGGCGCTGGAGCAGGTACGGCTCGCGCGCGAGGCCGCGCAGGCCGCCCGGCGGGAGGCGCAGGAGTCCCGGCAGGCGGCCGAAGAGGCCTACGCCGAACGCGACAGCGCATTCACCGACGCGGAGACCGCCCGCGAGCAGGCGCTGGCCGCCCTGCGCGAGGCGGCGAGCACCGAACGGAAGGCTCAGCAGGAGGCCGCTGAGGCCCGCCAGCGGGCCGAGGCGGCCGAGACCGCGCGCGATCAGGCCGTTAAGGAACTGACCGCACGGGTCGATCAGGCTGTCTCGGAAGCACGCCAGGCGCGGGCGGACGCCGTACGGGAACGGCAGGAGCACGAACGGGCCGCCGCCGAGGCCGCAGCGGCGAAGAACGAGGCCGAACTGGCCCGGCGCGCACACCGCGAGGCCGAGCAGGCCAGTGCGGCCGCGCTCGCCCGCGCCCAGGCCGCCGAGGCCGAACGCGACCGCGCCGTCACCCGCGCCGAGGCCGAACGCGATCGGGCGGTCGGCCAGGCCCATGCCGAACGCGACCGGGCTCTGGCTCGCGCGCAGGCGGCCGAGGAAGCACGGGAGCAGGCGATCGCCGAGACGGCCCGCGCCGCGGCTGAGACGGCGCAGGCCAGAGAACGAGCGCAGGAAACCCAGGATGAGGCGGATCGCGCCGTCGAGCAGGCTCGTACGGCCGTCGCCGAGCGGGAGCGGCTCCAGGCCGAGCTGGCGCTGGAGCGGGCCCGCCTGGCCGACCTGCGGGCGCAGCTCGACGTGGCCAGGGCGGAGGCGGCCCAGCTTCGCGAACGAGCGGTGGCCGCCGAACTCCGCGCGGCTACCCCCGACACACCGGCGACCTGAGGGGTCATGGGGTCAGCCGGGCGGCCGCTCCTGTCTCCAGGGCGGTCCACGGCGCGCCGTCCTGGCCGAGGTGGCCGGGCCGGGATGATCACGGCGTGGCGGAGCGACCCGCCTCCGCGGCGGCCTCCTGCTCCTCGACCCACGCGCAGCCGCTGCCCGGGCTTCCGGAGATCTGGATGACCGTGTCCAGACGATCACGGGTACGGGTCAACGCGGCGATCTGGGCATCGATGCGATCGCGCTCGGCGGCGAGGCGGGTACGCGAGGCCGGAGTGCTGACCTTGGCCTCGACGTAGGGCAGCAGGTCGACGATGGTCCGGCTGGACAGGCCGGCCGCGTACAGCATCTGGATCAGATGGACCCGCTCGGCCGCCGACTCGGGGTAGTGGCGCTGCCCGGAGCCGCTCCGGTAGGCGTCCAGCAGCCCCTGCTCCTCGTAGTAGCGCAGGGCCCGCACGCTGACCCCTGATCTCGCCGCCAACTCCCCGATCCGCACCGTGACCTCCGTCACACGACTTGCCTCTGACGTCAACGTCAGGTTTTAGCGTAGCCACATGCAGATCAACGGAGCACATGTGCTGGTCACCGGGGCCAACCGGGGCCTGGGCCGGCAATTCGTCCTGTCCCTCCTCGACCGCGGCGCCGGCAAGGTGTACGCCACCGCCCGCCGCCCCGACCTCATCGACGTGCCGGGGGTCGTCCCGCTGCGCCTGGACATCACCGATCCGGCATCGGTCGCCGCCGCCGCAGCGGCCGCACCCGACGTCAAGATTCTCATCAACAATGCGGGAATCTCGACCGGGGCGAATCTGGTCACCGGAGACCTGGACACGATTCGCCGCGAGATGGACACCCACTTCTACGGCACCCTCAACATGATCCGTGCCTTCGCGCCCCAGCTGGCCGACGGCGCGATCCTCAATGTTCTGTCCGCGATCTCGTGGCTCGCCTACGACGGTGCGGGCGCATACCACGCGGCGAAGGCCGCCGAGTGGGCGCTCACCAACAACGTACGCCTTGAGCTGGCCCGACAGCGCACCCTGGTGACCGGCCTGCACCTGGGCGCTGCCGACACCGACATGATGGCCTGGTACGACGGCGACAAGAGCGCCCCCGAAGTGATCGTCGCTGCGGCCCTCGACGGCATCGAGGCGCACCGGCCCGAGGTGCTCGCCGACGAACGGAGCCGCCAGGTGAAGGCATCGCTGTCGGAGGACCCGGAGGTCATCTACCGGGAAGCGGTGGCTGCCCTCACAGCCTGAATCCGCGTGGGTGTTCACCAGCTGATTTCGGCCGCCACCGGCAGATGATCGCTGCCGGTGGCGGGCAGCACCCACGAGCTCAGCGGCTCCACGCCACGGACCAGGATCTGGTCGATCCGTACCATCGGGAACTTCGCCGGCCAGCTGAAGCCGAAGCCGTCCCCGGCCACGACCTGGGCCGAGCGCAGCTGCGAGGTGAGGTCGGCGAAGGCGCGGTCGTCCATGGTGCCGTTCAGATCGCCGAGCAGCATCACTCGCTCGTTCTGCTCGGCGGCGATGGCCTCGGCGAGCGCCTGTGCGCCTCTGTTCCGCTGAGCCGTCCAGAAGCCCGCCCGGGGATTCACCCGCACGGATCCCAGGTGGGCCACATACACCGCCAGCGGACCCTGGTCCGTGGCCACCGTGGTGCGCAGGGCCCGGTTGTAGGTCATCCTCATCGCGGCCGACTGGGTGTCCGACAACGGCCCGTAGTCCATCTTGAGGTCGACCTGCCGGGTGTCCGACAGCGGCAGCCTGCTCCACAGCCCGACCGTGCCCTGCACCGTGTGGTACGGGTACGCCTCCGCCAGCCCCTTCTCGAATGTGCCCAGGGTCTGCGCGGACAGCTCCACCAGGGCCAGCATGTCCGCCCCTGAGCCGGCCAGGTCACGGGCGACGGCGACCGGGTCGGGATGACCGGTGTCGACATTGTGGCTGATCACCATGAGGTCACCGCCCGGGCGGGATTTGTCGCCGAGCAGCCCGCCGAAGAGGTTCAGCCACACCATGACCGGCAACAGCAGCGCGACCACCGCGGAGGCGGAGCGGCGCCGCAGCGCCCCGGCCGACAGCACCGGGATGAACAGGCCGAACCACGGAAGGAAGGTCTCCACCAGGCTGCCGAGGTTCCCGATCCGGTTCGGGATCTTCGCATGCAGCAGCATGAGCAGGCCGACCAGCAGTGCCAGCACCGCGAGCAGCAGACCCCGTTTCCAGGGGCCCGGCCGGGAGGCGGCGCGTATCGCCCGGCGGATGCGTGCGCGCCAAGTCCCGCCGCCGTTATCCCGGCGGCCGGCGCCGCCCTTTCCCACCTCCGCCGTGTCCACCGGCGTCACTGTCTGTCCTTGCTCACGTGCGGTCACTGCTGCATCCTCGGGTCCTGAACGGGGTCGCCATACGTACGCGGACAACTACGATCGTGCCCGATGTCGACCGCATCACCCGACACGTGAAGAGACGTCGCCACGGTGCGGCTTTCCGCTCGCGGCGCCGCCGTCGAACGCGTTGACCCCGGCGGGGACGAGACCGGGGTTGAGAAACATCGATACAGCCGTTGGCGCTGAGAATGATCTCGATATTTGTCGAGTGCCCAGGGACGCCACAGCGGGCTGGCTCGGTTTGCGCCGGCACCGGACGTCGGTGATTCCACTCAACGCAAGATGGTGTCGGCTCTCAGAGCTACCTTGGGTTTCCGGGCCGTGGATGACGCGGTCCTCGCGCAAACCTGACCCATAGACGCATCCGGCCCCGAGGGAGTGGCTTCGCAGGCCAGCGATGGAACGCTGGGGAAAGCGAGAAGCCGTTCTCTTCGCAGGACGGAGGTGTCATCCGTACCCGAGCGGTCGCGTAGTCCTCGAGCCGAGGGGATGCGGCGCGCCCTCACGTGGAGGGCGCCCGCTTCGCCCCTGGTGTTATGCCAGTGCCGCGGCGGCCCGTTCCCATGTGACGCGGCGGCGCCGGGTCGGCAGCCCGAACGTCGGATTGGCGACGCCCCAGGCGGCGCCCTTGCAGACCACCTCCTTGTAGATGGCGGCGATCCGTCCGGTCAGGACCGCCCGCACGGCACGGTCGTCGGCGGTGACGTACTGGATCAGGCCTTCCTCGCGGCCCAGCGAGATGCACTGGTTGAAGTAGCGGATCGGCGCGTTCGGGAGCTTCCCGCCGGTCAGGCGCGCCGCGATCGCGTCGGCGGCCTGCCAGGCGGCCGGAGTTCCCGACGCGCACGACATCCGCAACGGCTTGTCCCCGGGGCCCATCGCCAGGGCCGCGTCGCCGACGGCGTACACGTCCGGGTGCGAGACCGAGCGCATGGTCCCGTCGACCACGATCTGGCCGGTGCCGGTGACCTCCAGGGTGGTCGCCTTCGCGATCGGGTGGACCGCGAAGCCGGTGGTCCACACGGTGACCGCGGCCGGGATGGCCCCGCCGTCGGCGGTGGCGACGCGGCCGGCTTCGACGCCGGTGACGGCGGTGTGCTCGTGCACGGTGATCCCGAGCCTGCCGAAGACCTTCCGCAGGTGCTCGCGGCCCTTGGGCGAGAGCCAGTCGCCGAGGCCGCCGCGGGCGGCGAGGGCGACGCCGAGGTCCAGGCGGGCCTCGGCGATCTCGGTCGCGGCCTCCACGCCGGTGAGGCCGCCGCCGACGACGACCACGGTCTGCCCGGCGTCGAGGCGGGCCAGGCGCTCGCGCAGCCGAAGCGCTCCGGGGCGGCCGGCGATCTCATAGGCGTGTTCGGCGGCCCCCGGGACGCCTTGGGCGTTCCAGCCGCTGCCGAGGGCGTAGACGAGCGTGTCGTAGCCGAGTTCTTCTGCGCCGTTCGCGACGGTGCCGTTCGCGACGGCGACGGTCTTGCGGTCGACGTCGACGCCGGTGACCTTCGCGAGCCTGAGTTCGACGCCGGTGCCCGCGAACATCTCACTGAGCGGCCGGGGCCTGAGGTCCTGCCCTGACGCCAGCTGGTGCATGCGGACGCGTTCGACGAAGTCGGGCTCGGCGTTGACGAGGGTGATGGCGACGTCCTCGCGGCGGAGCCGCCTGGCGAGGCGGCCGGCGGCGAAGGCTCCGGTGTATCCGGCTCCGAGGACGATGATACGGTGCCGCATTTCCTGCTCCTGTCTCGCGCGGGTTCGCCACTTGAACCGGGCGGCCCGCCGTTTCCTGACAGGAACGCGATGTGAAGCGCCTCACACAGCGATCAGAAGGCGTGGAACAGCGGCTCCCCGTGATCGGCGACCGCCCACCGCGCGGTCGCGCGCTCGAGCTTGTCGGGGTTGACCTGGTGGCGGAGCCCGGCGACGCCCTCTGCGGTGACTTCCAGGCACATGACGCCGACGACCCGGCCGTCGACGACGGCCACCACGGCGGGGTCGCCGTTGGCGGTCCAGGCGTAGACCTCGGGCGCGCCGCCGACCAGGGCACGCTTGACCTCGGCGGGTTTGAGCAGGCCCCGCAGGAACTTCGCGACCGCGACGGCGCCCTCGAGCACCTTGGCGCGGGCCGGGACCTTCCCGCCGCCGTCGCCGATCGAGATGGCGTCCTCGGTGAGCAGACGCACAAGCGGCTCGGTCCGGCCGGTGGTGGCGGCCGCCAGGAACTCCTCGACGATCCGCCGGGCGGCGGCCTCGTCGATCTCGGTGCGGACCCTGCCATCCGCGACGTGCTTCTTGGCGCGGTGGAAGATCTGCTGGCTGGCCGCCTCGGTGATGGCGAGGATCTCGGCGATCTCCCGGTGCGGGTAGCCGAAGGCCTCCCGCAGCACGTACACCGCCCGCTCTTTGGGGGACAGGCGCTCCATGAGGGTGAGCACCGCGTACGAGACCGATTCGCGCTGCTCGGCGGTGTCGGCCGGGCCGAGCATCGGGTCCCCGGCGAGCAGCGGCTCGGGCAGCCACTGGCCCACATAGGTCTCACGGCGCACCCGCGCGGAGGTGAGCTGGTTGAGACACAGGTGGGTGAGGACCTTGGTCAGCCAGGCCTCGGGGACCTCGATGCGGTCGACGTCGGCGGCCTGCCAGCGCAGGAACGTCTCCTGCACGGCGTCCTCGGCCTCCCCAGCTGAGCCGAGGACGCGGTAGGCGATGGCCTCCAGGCGCGGCCTGAGGGCCTCGAACCGATCGACATCGTCCGCGGACAAGGGCACGGCCCGATCCTAGCCGCCGAGAGAGACACGCGGCCGAGGCATGCCATCGCAAGGTCAGCGGCCGGGAGACCGGGGGACGTAGTGGCGCAGCTGGGGTGTCGCCCAGGCGATCGCCGCCACGGTCACCGCGGTGAGCGCCCCGCCCACGCAGATCACGACGTGCGGCCCGTACGCCGCCCCGGCTGTCCCGTGCAGCAGATTGGCGATCTGCGGGCCCCCGACCAGCACGACGGTGAGCGGCCCCTGGACCCGGCCGCGCATGGCGTCGTCGGTGTGCGCCTGGGAGATGGCGTTGCGGAAGGTGCTCAGCACGAAGTTCACCGCGCCGCCGCAGGCGAGTGCCATCAGGGCGATCTCCAGCCGCGCGGCCAGCCCGAGGGCCACGACGGTGAAACCCCACGTGACGGCGGCCGCCGCCATGAGGGCGCCCTGGCGCCGGGCCCGGGTGAACGTGCCCGACAGCAGCCCGGCCAGCAGGACCCCGGCCGGGTAGGCGGCGTAAAGCATTCCCAGTTCCATGCCGCCGCCCGACTGACCGCCGAAGGCGTGCCGGGCCAGTTCCGGGAACAGCGCAGCCGGCATGCCGAAGACCATCGCGGCGAGGTCCACCCCCAGCACCGCCATCAGCAGCCGGCTGGCCGCGAGATAGCGGAAACCCGCCAGGATCTGCCCGGCCGTGGTGCGGGGCGGACCGTCCTGCGCAGCCGTAGCGCGGGGTGGCAGCGGAGGCAGCTTCGCGACGGCCAGCAGCGCGACGGCGTCGAACAGGTACAGCGTGCCGAGCCCGGCGACCGGGATCAGGGCCCCGGCCAGCACCGGTCCCAGGATCGAGCCGGTGTAGCGGACCAGCGAGCCGAGGCTGTTGGCCGCCGGCAGCAGTTCGACCGGGACCAGGCGGGGCATGACTGTGCCCATCGTCGTCATGACCGCGCCGAACGTCAGCCCCTGGCAGGCCACCGCCGCCAGGAGGAGCGGAAGCGATCGGCCGCCCAGGGCGGCCTGGGCCCACAGCACGGTGTACGTCAGGGCCAGGCCGCAGTGCGCGGCCAGCAGCACCTTTCGCCGGTCCATGCTGTCGGCGAGAGCCCCGGTCCACAGCGCCGCCGCGACCAGCGCGACCAGCGACACCGCCGCGGCGGCGCCCACGGCGGCCGACGAACCGGTCACCGTGAACAGCTGCGTCGGCACCGCGACCACGCTGAACGAACCGCCCACCGCGCACACGGCCGAGGCCGACCACAACCGCCGGTAGGCCGGGACGGCCAGCGGGCGGCGGTCGACCGTCCAGGCGCCGATCTTCCGGGCCGCCGGCCCATTGATAGCCGGCACGTTCACCGTTGAGGTGCTCATCGCGGGCCGCCGCCGTTATGACCGGCGCCGTCCGTGGACGAGGTGTCCAGCCGCTCCACGTCGGCGACCACACATGCGACGTTGTCGGGGGCGCCGGCGGCGTACGCCCGCTCGACCAGTTCGTTGAGCACCTCTTGAGGACCGCCCGTACCGGCCAGCGCCTCGCGCAGCGACCCGGCCGGCACGACGGCCGACAGCCCGTCGGAGCACAGCAGGTATCGGTCCCCGTCCACGGCCTCATGCAGCGACAGGTCGGGCTGGGCCGCGCCCGTACCGGTCAGTGCCCGCACCAGCAGCGACCGCCGAGGATGCGAGGCCGCCTCCTCCGGAGTCAACCGGCCCTCGTCGACCAGCGACTGCACGTAGGTGTGGTCATGGGTGATCTGGAACAGCCCCCCGTCGCGCATCAGATAGGCCCGGCTGTCGCCGATGTGGACCAGCGCCAGGCGGGACCCCGACCACAGCAGGGCGGTCAACGTGGTGACCGCCTCACCCGACGGCGCCGACGCGGCGATGTCTTGGATTGCCCGATCGGCCTCGGCGACCGCGTCGGCGAGCGCGCCGAGCAGGTCATCCGCCGGAACCGCCAGCGTTTCCAGCGGCTTGAGCGCGTCGACGGCCGCGACGCTGGCGCGGTCCCCGGCTCGGCCGCTCATCCCGTCCGCCACCGCCAGCAACCGGCTGCCGGCGTAGGCGGTGTCCTCGTTGCTCGTGCGTACCAGTCCTGACTCCGACCTGGCGGCGTACCGGATCCCGAGCATGGTCGCGGCGTCTTCCACGGCGCTGCCCCTTCCCGACAGATAGTCGACGAGGAAGGTGGCCATCCGCCCGCGGGCCGCCGTCTCGGCCATCACCCGCTCCCAGTAGCCGGCGACCTCCTCGGCCGCCGCGGGCGCCGGCAGGTCGCACACCCTGCGAATGCGCGCCAGCGGCATCCCCAGCCGCCGCAACCAGGCGATCAATCGGGCCTGCTCCAGCTGTCCCGGATCGTAGTACCGGTATCCGGACTCCCCGTCCACCGCCGCGGGCCGCAGCAACCCGAGTTCGTCGTACAGCCGCAGCGCCTTCGGCGACAGCCGTGCGGCGCGGGCGAACGCCCCGATCGTCAACAGCTCACCCACCGCTCCTCCTCGTCTCGGCCCCCGTGGCCGACGCCGACGATCCTGCGGCTTCACCCAGGGTGAAGGTCAACCCCGGCGTCGCCGACATCGGCCGCGATTGACCGCACGATGGAAGATGAGGGGTCTCGTCCGGCCGTCTCATCATGAAAGGCGTCCCCGCCTCAGGAGCGCCGATGAGAACTGCACACCGGACCTGCCCCATCTGCGATGCCGTCTGCGGTCTGCGGCTCACCCTCAATGACGCCGGACGAGTCCTGTCGGTGAAGGGTGATCCGGACGACCCCTTCTCCAAGGGTTACACCTGCCCGAAGGGGGCGAGCCTGGGTCGGCTCGATGAGGACCCCGACCGCCTGCGGGCCCCGATGATCCGCGAGGGATCACAGTGGCGAGAGGCATCCTGGGATGAGGCCTTTCAGGTGGTCGCCCGAGGGCTGCACGACGTCATCGAGACGCACGGCCGCCAAGCCGTCGCCGCGTTCTTCGGTAATCCGACATTCCACACCATGGGCGGCATCCTGTATCGAGGGGCCCTCGCGCAGGCTCTCGGCACTCGCAACGTCTTCTCCGCCAGCACGGTGGACCAGATGCCCAAGCACGTCGCCTGCGGATTCATGCTCGGCGACCCGCTGGCCATCTCGGTGCCGGACCTGGACCGCACCGACTACCTGCTGGTGCTCGGCGCCAACCCGGCGGTGTCCCATGGCTCGCTGTGCGCCGCTCCCGACTTCCCTGGCCGGTTGAAGGCGCTGCGGCAGCGGGGCGGCAAACTCGTCGTCGTCGACCCCCGCCGCACCCGGACAGCCGCCATGGCCGACGAGCACCTGTTCGTCAGGCCGGGCACCGACGCCTATCTGCTGTTCGGCATCGTCCATACGCTGCTGTCGGAGAACCTCACCTTGATCGACCTGGAGGTGAACGGGCTGGAGGAGCTGCGGCTCTTGGCAGCCGAGTTCCCTCCCGAGCGCGTGAGCGGGATCTGCGGGGTGCCTGCGCAGGACATCGCCCGACTCGCCCGTGAGCTCGCCGCGGCACCCGCCGCCGCCGTCTACACCCGCGTCGGCACCTGCACCGCCGAGTTCGGCACGGCCGTGCAGTGGCTGGTCGACGTGATCAACGTGCTGACGGGCAACTTCGACCGGCCCGGCGGCGTCATGTTCGCCAAGCCCGCGACACTCGAACTCGGCCGCACCCGCCAACCGTTCGTCACCGGCCGCTGGCACAGCCGGGTCAGGGGTCTTCCGGAGGTGATGGGCGAACTGCCGGTCGCCACGCTGGCCGACGAGATCGAGACTCCAGGGGAGGGGCAGGTCCGGGCACTGGTCATGGTGGCGGGCAACCCGGTGCTGTCGGCGCCGAACGGTCCCCGCCTCGACCACGCCTTCCAGGACCTGGAGTTCATGGTCTGTGTGGATCCGTACCTGAACGAGACGACTCGGCATGCCCATGTCATCCTGCCGCCGCCGCACATCCTGCAGATGCCGCACTACGACTTCCTGCTGCTGACCGTCACCGTCCGCGACTACGCCAGGTTCTCACCGCAGATCCTGCCGCTCGAGCCCGGCCGCCCGTCGGAGGGCGAGATCATGGCACGGCTCACCCTCATCGCCTCCGGGCAGGGCGCGGACGCCGATCCGGCGATGCTCGACGAGGTGATCCTCGGGGAGCTGCTGGGCAACGCCGTGAAGACGCCCGGTTCGCCGGTCGAAGGCAGGGACGCGGCGGAGCTGCGGGCCGCCCTGCGGGGCGACAGCGGGGTCGAGCTCATGCTGGACGCCATGCTCAAGCTCGGCCCCTACGGCCTGTCGCTGGCAGACCTGCTGGCCGAGCCGCATGGGATCGACCTCGGCGCCCTGCGGCCACGGCTGGGTGAGCTGCTGTGCACCGCTTCGGGCCGTGTGGAGCTGGCCCCGCCCGAACTGGCGCACGACGTCGCCCGGCTGCACGAGCGCGCGGCCGAGCCACCTGCCGAGTTCCTGCTGATCGGACGGCGTCAGCTGCGTTCCAACAACAGCTGGCTGCATAACGTGGGGCCGCTCGTCGGGGGCAGCAACAGCTGCACGCTGCACGTCAACCCCGCGGACGTGGCCCGGCTCGGCCTGGGCGAGCAGGCCGTGATCCGCTCGGCGGCCGGTGAGCTGACCGTGCCGGTGGAGCCTGCCGAGTCGGTCATGCCGGGTGTGGTGAGCCTGCCGCACGGCTGGGGGCACGGGAAGGGCCGGCAGCTGGTCGCGAACAAGCATGCCGGGGTCAACGCCAACGCCTTGACGGATGAGACGGTGGTTGACGTCCTGTCCGGAAACGCCGTATTCAACGGGGTTCCCGTCACGATTCACCCCCGCTGACCACTCGGTGCCGCGCCGCGTACCTGGCCGCAAGCGGTCCGCTCCGTTCCCCGCGACAAGGACCGAGACCGGTCAGGGGATCTCGTTCGAGGCTTCCACAGAGTCGTGCGCGACCGTACAGGCGACCGGCTGGGTGGTCCCGATGGTGCGGCGGCGCAGCAACCGTGCCAGCGGCTCGGCGCCGCGGGCCAGCAGCGGCCCGGCGACCGCGAGGATGAGCACGTAGGCGGCGGCCAGCGGCCCGAGCTTGCCGCCGATGCCGCCGCTGACGGCCAGGCCCGCGATGACGATGTTGAACTCTCCCCGTGAGATGAGGGCGGCCCCGGCGCGCAGCCGGCCGCTCGGCCCGACCCCGGCCCGGCGGGCCGCCCACCATCCGGTGGCGACCTTGGTCGCCACCCCGATCACGGCGAGCAGCGCGGCGATCCCGAGGACCGGCGGCAACTGGCGCGGGTCGGTCTGCAGGCCGAAGAACACGAAGAACACCGCGGCGAACAGGTCACGCAGCGGCTCCAGCACCCGCCTGGCGTTGTGGGCCAGGGGGCCGGACAGGGCGATGCCGACCAGGAACGCCCCCACGGCGGCCGACACCTGCAACTGCTGGGCGACTCCGGCGACCAGCAGGGTCAGCCCGAGCACTTTCAGCAGGAGCACCTCTTCGTTGGGGCTGGAGGCGAACCGCCCTACCAGGGTGCCGTGCCGTAGCGCGATGAACAGGATGACGGTGATCGTGCCGCCCGCGACGGCGAGGCTCATCGCGCCGGCGGCCAGACCGGCCCCGGCCAGCAGCGTGGTGAGGATCGGCAGGTAGGCGGCCATGGCGAGGTCCTCGAACACCAGCACCGACAGCACCGCCGGGGTCTCCCGGTTGCCCAGCCAGCCCAGGTCCCCGACCACTTTGGCGGTGATGCCGGAGGAGGTGACGTAGGTGATGCCGCCGAGGGCGACGGCCGCGACCGGCCCCCATCCCAGCACGAGCGCCGTGATCACGCCGGGGGCGGCGTTCAGCACCAGGTCGAGCAGACCCACCGGGGCCGAGGTGCGCAGCGTTCCCACCAGTTCGTCGGCCGTGTATTCCAGGCCCAGGGTGAACAGCAGCAGGATCACGCCGACCTCGGCGCCCAGTGAGACGAATTCCTCGCTGGTGGTCAGGGGGAGGATGCCGCCGATCCCGAAGGCCAGACCGGCCAGCAGGTACAGCGGGATCGCCGAGATGGAGAATCGGAAAGCCACGGCCCCGAGCAGGCCGAGGGCCAAAATGATCGCACCGAGTTCGATTAGTTGGATGGCACCATGCACGGGCGTCATCCGTTGCGGAAGATGTCGGCCACCGCCGCGGTTCCCTCCCCGGTGCCCACGACGACGACGACGTCGCCCGGGGCGAACACGAGATCGGGACGCGGGCTGGCGATCACCTGGCCGTCACGCACCACGGCGACGATCGACGCCCCGGTCCTGGTCCGTACCCTGCTGTCGCCGAGCGCTCGCCCGTCGTACGGCGACCCCGCCGATATGGGGATCTTCTCGGTCACCAGCCCTTCCACCTGGCGATGCAGCTCGTTGAGGCGCTCGACGACGCGGCCGGTGCCCAGCAGCTCGGCCAGCGTGCTGGCCTCATCGGCGGTGAGCAGCACCGTGACCACACAGGTGTCGGGGTCTTCCTTATCGTAGATCACCAGGTCGCGGCGGCCGGTGTGATGTGAGATCACTCCTACCTGCCGGCCTCGTTCGGTGGTGAGCACATGCTGCAGCCCGATCCCCGGCAGTCCCGTCCGCGTGAGATCCACGTCTCCTCCTGACCTTTTCCTTTTCCTGGTGCCGCGGACTCCGGCGGCCCTACGTGGGTATTCCTACCGCCACAGCATTACAGAACATGACAGACCGGGCGAACCGCGTCGGGTAGGGCGGAGAACGGCCGGACCCCGACCCGGAGCAGCGATCGCTGCTCCGGGTCGGGGTCCGGCCGGCGCCGGGGTTTGGCGCGGGGTTCGGTACGCGTCAGGGGCCGGCGTCAAGCGACCGCGTCACGGCGCGGTGTACAGCGGGTAGCCGTACCCCGTCACGTAGCCCGTGGAGCGGGTGCGCTCCTCGACGGCGCCGCCGTCACCGGTGTTGCCCTCGATGGTCTCGATGGTGCCGTCACCGTTGTCGCGGACGACGAAGCCGACGTGGTCGATGCCGTCGATGTCGCTGCCGCCGCTCCAGTCGAAGAAGACCACGGCGCCGGGCTTGGGCGTGTGGCCCCACCGGCCGTGCTCGGCGAACCACGTCGCGTGCTCGACGGTGTAGGCGTCCGACCCCATGACGGGGGTGATGCCGAGCTGCTCGCCCACCCAGGAGACGAACATGTCGCACCAGGGGGCGTTGGCGTAGCCGTCCAGGGTGCCGCCGTCACGGGCCAGGGTCTCCTGGGCGCGCGGAGTGGACATGTACCAGTCGTGGAACTTGGTCCCGCCGCCGTCGCTGTTCTCGGTGATTCCCACCTGGCCGGCGGCCAGCTTCAGCACGTCCTTCGGGCCGACCTTGGGCAGCGTGCGGGCGATCTGAGCCAGAGAGTCGGGGTTGCCCCCGGCGTTGCCGTGGCCGCCGGCCTGCGCGATGTGGCCCGTGACCGCGGTGGCGTGAGCGGGGGCGGCGTGGGTAGTGGTGGCCAGCGCGGCCTGCGGCCCGGCGACCACGGCGGACACGAGGGCGGTGGTCGCGGCGCCGGTGATGAGGGCAGCACGAACACAGGACTTGAGGGCGTGCATGCGGGGTCTACTCCCTTGCTTCCATGCCGCCTACCGGGTTAGCTGACGGGTTCGGGCTGGAAGTCGCCCTACGGCACGGCACAGCGCACCGATTCACCCCAGGAGAGGTGGGTCCCCGGCTCCGCGTGGACGCGGACTCGGCGGCCGGGCGGCATCCCCGGAGGGGACGCCGCGTCGGTCAGAGATGGGACGCAGTTGACCTAAGAAACGGACATATGCGTCCTTAGCTGCCTAAAAGGTAATAGATACCACGCCGCCGGTCAAGTAAAGACAAGGGGGGGTTTACTGGACATGACGGTGGGAACCCCGGGGCGGCGCAAGCACAGCCGCTGCCGTCCCCACCGACACACCTTCATCTCGACGGCTCACCGCCGGGCCCTCACCGCCAACCCTGGGGGTCCACACCGCCCGGCACTGGGGCCCCCGGATCGTACGGCTCTCGGGTGAACACGAACGTGTTGAGGTCCAGGTGCACGCCGCCGTCGCCGGAGCGGACCACCCGCAGGGTCTCGCCGGCGTAGTAGCCGTCCAGCCCGAGCCAGGTGCCGTCGTCCCGGGCGGCGAACCGCGACGCCCGGCCCTGGCCGCTGACCGGCGTGAGCGACAACCCCCGCCGCGGCAGCACCCGCAGCACGTACGGCGTCGGCCCCCAATACCACGGCCCGGTCAGTGCCAGCAGGTCGTCGTCGACCTCGGTGGGCACCCACTCGGCCGGCAGCGGCGGCTCGTGCTCGGCGAGGATGTCCAGCAGATCGGTGTCGAGCGGCCCGCGCATCCCCGAGGTGGCATTGGCCAGCCACAGCACGCCGACACCGTCGGCGGGATCGGCCCACACCGTGGCCAGGAAACCGGGCATCGACCCGGTGTGGCCGGCCAGCCGCCGCGGGCCGCGCGGACCGGTGTGCCGGGCGAGCTGGAAGCCCAGGCCGTACCCCCGGCTCCAGGAGTCGCCGTCCTCCACGATGGCCGGCTCACGCATCTCCGCGAGCGTGTCCGGACGCAGCACCTCCGCGGTGTCACCGCAGATGAAGGCCGCCCAGCGCGCCAGGTCGGCCGCCGGCGACCACATCTGCCCGGCCGGGGCCATCGCGCCGTGGTCGTTTTCCGGCTCCGGCAGCAGCACATCGGCCCACGGGTGCACGGCGTACCCGCTCGCGTGCGGGGATCGCGGGCGCGCGGTGGTGTCGCGCATGCCGAGCGGCTGGAGGATCTCCTCGCACACGACCTGCTCCCACGGCGCCGACCGCTTGCGCGCCACCAGCTCGCCCAGCAGCCCGAACCCCACATTGGAGTAGTGGTAGCGCCGCCCCGGGCGATGCCGGGCCGACTCCGGCCCCATCGCCCCGATCATCTCGGCCGCCGCCACCCCCGGCGTGCGCTCCCACCACTGACCGGGCGGCTCGGCCGTCAGCCCGCTGGTGTGCGACAGCAACTGGGCGATCGTCGCCTCACCCACGGGCGTGCCCGGCACGTGCTTGTCCAACGGATCGAGCAGGTCCAGCCGCCCCTCGTCGCGCAGTCGCATCACCATGACCGCCACCATCGTCTTGGTGATCGACCCGATCCGGTACTGCGTGTCCCGGTCCGGCCGCTGCCCGCCGACCCGCCCCCGGGCCCCGAACCAGGCGATCTGCCCGCCCCGGACCACCGCCGCCACCAGCGAGGGCACCCGCGACTGCGCCTGCTCGACCGCCAGCCTGCGCAGCATCGCGCGAGCCGTACCCTCCAGAACCATCCCGCCGACCTCCCCAGTCACGACAGCATCGTCGATCGCACCAGGCTAGCGCCCCGGCGGCGCCGGATCCGGTGCAGAGCACGGGGGCAGGCCGTACGCGGCGCGACCCCGTCTGGGAGACAATGCCAGCCATGACCAATCCTCCCGGCGCGGCAGCGGACAGGCCGCCGGGCACCGTGCTGGAGGCGGTGCTCGAACGGATCACCTATGCCAACGAGGAGACCGGCTACACGATCGCCCGGGTCGCCGCCGAACGCTCGGGCAGCGAGCTGCTCACCGTCGTCGGACCGCTGCTGGGCGCACAGGTCGGCGAGTCGCTGCGGCTCACCGGCCGGTGGGGATCCCACCCCCGGTACGGCAGGCAGTTCGAGGTGTGGTCCTACACCACGGTCCTGCCCGCGACCGTCCAGGGCATCCGGCGCTACCTCGGCTCCGGACTGATCAAGGGCATCGGCCCGAAGATGGCCGAGCGGATCGTCGACCACTTCGGCACCGACACCCTCCGAGTGATCGAGGAGGAGCCCGAGCGGCTGGTCGAGGTCCCCGGGCTCGGCCCGAAACGCACCCGAATGATCGCCGCCGCCTGGGAGGAACAGAAGATCATCAAAGAGGTGATGATCTTCCTGCAGGGCGTCGGCGTGTCCACCTCGATCGCCGTGCGGATCTTCAAGCAGTACGGCGAAGCCTCCATCGGCGTGGTACGCAAAGAGCCCTACCGCCTCGCCGACGACGTGTGGGGCATCGGGTTCAAGACCGCCGACACCATCGCCCAGGCGGTCGGCATCCCCCATGACAGCCCCGAGCGGGTCAAGGCCGGGCTGCGCTACACGCTGTCGGAGGCCGCCGACGACGGCCACTGCTACCTGCCGGCGCCCAACCTCGTCGCCGACGCCGTCAAGATCCTCGAGGTGCCCGCCGAGCTGACCGCCGCCTGCCTGGAGGAACTGGCCGCCGAGGAGGGCGTCATCCGCGAGGACGTCCCGGCGGGGGAGAGCGGGGACAGCACCGTCCCGGCGATCTACCTCGTGCCGTTCCACCGCGCCGAGCTTTCCCTGGCCGGCACGCTGCGGGGCCTGCTGGCCTCCGGCCGCGACCGGCTGAAGGCCTTCGACGGGGTCGACTGGCCCACCGCCTTCGAGTGGCTGCGCGGCAGGACCGGCGCCGACCTCGCGCCCGAGCAGGCCCAGGCCGTACGGCTCGCGCTGACCGAGAAGGTCGCCGTCCTGACCGGCGGCCCCGGCTGCGGCAAGAGCTTCACCGTCCGCTCGATCGTCACACTCGCCCGGGCGAAACGCGCCAAGGTCATCCTCGCCGCGCCCACCGGACGGGCGGCCAAGCGGCTGTCGGAGCTGACCGGCCACGAGGCCACCACCGTGCACCGGCTGCTGCAGCTGCGCCCGGGCGGGGACGCCTCCTATGACCGCGACAACCCCCTGGACGCCGACCTGGTCGTGGTCGACGAGGCGTCCATGCTGGACCTGCTGCTGGCCAACAAGCTCGCCAAAGCCGTACCACCCGGCGCCCACCTGCTGTTCGTCGGCGACGTCGACCAGCTCCCGTCGGTCGGCGCCGGGGAGGTGCTGCGCGACCTGCTGGCCGCGCCCGACATCCCCCGCGTACGGTTGACGCAGATCTTCCGCCAGGCACAGGAGTCCGGCGTGGTCGTCAACGCCCACCGGGTCAACACCGGGCAGCAGCCCCTGGTCCGGGAGTTCGCCGACTTCTTCCTGTTCCCCTGCGAGGAACCGGAGGAGATCGCCGCGCTGACCGTCGACGTGGTGGCCCGGCGCATCCCGGCCAAATTCGGGATCAACCCCCGGCGCGACGTCCAGGTTCTCGCGCCCATGCACCGCGGCGCCGCAGGCGCCGGCGCGCTGAACACCGCACTGCAGGAGGCGCTGACGCCGGCCCGCGAGGGCATGCCCGAACGCCGCTACGGCGGGCGCGTCTTCCGGGTGGGCGACAAGGTCACCCAGCTGCGCAACAACTACGACAAGGGCGCGGCCGGGGTGTTCAACGGCACGGTCGGCGTCGTCACCGACATCACCCCCGAGGAGAGCAGGCTGACCGTCCGCACCGACGAGGACGAGGACGTCGACTACTCCTTCGACGAACTCGACGAGCTCGCCCACGCCTACGCGGTCAGCATCCACCGCTCCCAGGGCAGCGAGTACCCCGCCGTGGTGATCCCCCTGGCGACCAGCGCGTGGACCATGCTGCAGCGCAACCTGCTCTACACCGCGATCACCCGGGCCAAGAAACTCGTGGTCATCGTGGGGTCACGCCGCGCGCTGGGTCAGGCCGTGCGCACCAGGGGCGCCGGCCGCCGCCACACCGGCCTGACCCACCGCCTCCGCGGTCAGTAGGCCGACAGGTAGGTCACGAAGGACGGGTGGTCGAGCCGGCCGGTGCCCTTGTAGCACACCACATTGCGGACGATCGCGTCCCCGCCGCCCGTGCCCCACGGTGCCTGCAGGTTGCAGTATTCGGGGCCGGGGCCGTACGCGGTCACCTGCACGTCGTCGGGAAGCACACCCACCTTGAGGAAGCGCACCATGCGCAGGCCCGCACCCGCGGTCTGGACGATGTTGACCGCCCCCTGGGAGTTGTAGCTCACCGCCGGCGGAGCCGGGACGTACGGGCCGGGGCTGGCGGGCTGGTTGTCGAAGGTGTAGGCGAAGTTCTTCGGCGGGATCGCCGCCCCGGTGACCGCGCGCTCCCGGTGGTAGGTGAGGGTCCACCCGGTCTTCAGCGGCTTGTCGACCTTGTCATGGCAGCGCACCACGATCTGCTGCACACTGGGGTTCGACCCCCACTTGGCCACCTTGCACCGGGCGGGCTGCTGCGGATCGACGGCCGTGACCTGGATATTGCCCGCGGGGCCGGAGGAGCCGAGGCCGGGCAGATCGACCAACCACTCCCCGGGGCCGGTCGGCGTGACCGAGTTGGGCGCCCCGGCGGAGTTGTGCTGGCTCACGATGCCGCCGCCGTTCCAGTACACGTAGCCGAACGCCTGCGGCGGCGGCAGCTTCCCCGAGCTTTCGGAGAAGACGATGGCGAACCGCGCCCAGACCGGACCTCCGCCGTACTTGTAGCACTGCACCGCCACCATCTCGTCAGGGCCGGACTGCCCCCACTTCTGGACCTGGCACCACTCGGGGGCCGGGGAGATCGCGGTCACGTGGACGACTCCGCCCTTGGGCGTGCCGATCTGCGGGAACTTCACGACCACTTGGCCGACTGCACCCGGGGAGACCTGGACGGTGAACCCCGGGGGCCAGCTGCCGGCCTGGTGGGAGAGGCTGGGGACACCTGAGGTGGTGTCGACGAGTGCGAACCCCCACCGGTCGGGCACGGCGGCGCGGGCGCCCCCGTCGCCGAGGGCCAGGCCCGCCACCACCATCGCGATGACGAGAAGCGATCGCATGAGCAGTCGCCGTATCGGGCGCACGTGGTTCTCCATTCATCCGACGAGGTCCGAGTAGGATGAAGCGTCTAGATCACAGCGTCTGGATCACACTGCCGTCTGAAGCTCTTGATAGCTCTCGCCGGGATCCGTGAGAAGGCCCAACTCGTCCGCGCGGCGGCACGACGCCCGCCGCGCTGGGCGTCCACTGACTGATGTACTTGGCGGATTTTGACGCGGACCTTACCCTGAGCAGGTGAAATCCAGCCCTTAGGTGATGGAATTGTGACCGAATCACACGGCAAAGAGTGCATATAACTGGCAACCCCCAATAGAGTCTTTAGGGTGCCCTTTGCACTGTGGGGGAGAGATCGTGCCGAGCACTCACACGCGTTCGAAGTTGCCGATCGCCGGAGTCGTCGTGGCCCTGGCCGCGGCGCTGTCGGCATGCTCGGGGGGGTCGGGCGCACCCGGAACAGCGGGCGGGGCCGCTGAGACCGCCCCGCCCACCCCGGCGCCCTCCATCAAGATCAGCCCGGTCAAGGGCAGCGCCACGGTGCGCCCGGACAAGACCGTGATCGTCACCGCGGCCGGCGGCGCCCTGGAAGAGGTCACCGTTCAGGCCGCCGGCGGCACGCCGGTCGAGGGCAAGTTCAACGCGGACCGCACCAGGTGGATCTCCAGGCAGCCGCTCAAGCCCGCCAGCAAGTACACCGTGTCGGCCAAGGCCAGCGGTGAGGGTGGCCCCGCCACGGTAGCCAGCCAGTTCACCACGCTCAAGCCGAAGTACGAACTGGCCGTCGCCGACGTCACCCCCGGCATCAAGGGCGAGACGGTCGGCGTCGGCATGCCGATCATGGTCACCTTCAACCAGGCCGTGACCGACAAGGCCACCGTCGAGAAGGCCCTGGAGATCGACGCGGAGAAGCCCGTCAAGGGCGCCTGGCGGTGGATCAACGACCGGCTGGTCATCTACCGGCCCGCCAAGTTCTGGCCCGCCCACCAGAAGGTGACATTCACCGCGAACCTGACCGGCGTACGCGGCGGACGCGACATGTACGGCGTGGAGGACCACACCGAGACCATCAAGATCGGCGCGGCATGGGTCAGCACGGTCAACGTCAAGACCCACATGATGGTGGTCAAGCGTGACGGCAAGACCGTGCAGACCATGAAGATCAGCGCCGGTAACGGGACCACCCGCGAATACACCACCACCAGCGGCATCCATCTGACCATGGAACGCGGCAACCCGGTCACGATGATCTCCCCGGGTAAGAAGGAGGGCGACCCCGGGTACTACAAGGAGATCGTCGACCACGCCGTCCGCATCTCCAGCAGCGGCGAATACGTCCACAGCGCCCCCTGGTCGGTCGGCTCCCAGGGCCGCGCCAACGTCAGCCACGGCTGCGTCAACGCCCACCCCACCCAGGCCAAGTGGTACTACGACAACTTTCACCGGGGCGACGTCGTGAAGATCGTCGGAACCAACCGGCCGCTGGAGTGGAACAACGGCTGGGGCTTCTGGCAGATGCCGTTCAGTCAGTGGCAGAAGGGCAGCGCTCTCACCGGCGGGGACTCCGACGCCTGATCACATCGGCAGGACTCGGCCCGGGCCCGGACGTCCCGGGCACGACCCGGGATCAGAACACGTCGTAATACATGAGCACGAACGCGCCGGCGACCTTCACCAGGGCGATGGCGATGATGACGCAGAACACGATCAACGCAGGGCGATGCTCGAAGTGCTTGCCCTCTTTCAGCGGCGGCCGCTTGGCCACCCGCTCGGCGATGCGCTCTTCGAGCGGCTTGCGGTAGAACATACTTTTAGTTTATCTGCACCCCCCACTGCCTCTTTTGTCGGGGAAGTGAACCCCCTCGCACTCCTCTCCGTGACAGAACACATGCAAGGAGTTGCCGAAACAGCACTTGGATCAACATAAGAAATTTATTATCCTGGGGTGAGTTGGCAGATAGTGATCGTCCCAGAAGTTCGAGACTGGCTTCATGAGCTGCGGAGGATGGATCGTCAGACGCTCATCTTGATCGCTGCCGCCCTGGATCGTATCGCCGAAGAAGGCCCCGGCCTCGGCAGACCGTTGGTCGACACGCTTCAAGGCTCCACGATCCGCAATCTCAAGGAGCTTCGTCCTGGATCCAGCGGGCGAAGCGAGGTGCGATTGTTGTTCGTTTTCGACCCCTGGCGTCAGGCTGTCTTTCTGGTCGCGGGAGACAAGTCCAGCAATTGGAACGGCTGGTACGACATCGCGATCAAGACAGCGGAGGTTCGCTTCGCCCGATACCTGAAAGAGAGGGAGTCGTGACAGACGATGCGGTGACCTGGGCCGAGCTCCGTGGCGAGCTGATCCGACCCGAGGATGAAAGCGACGTAGCCGAACGCCGTGCGGAGTTGATCGCACGGCAACGTGCTCATCAATTGGCCGAGGCCAGGCGCAGGCGTGGCCTGCGCCAGGAGGACGTCGCGCAGGCCATGGGCGTCTCCCAGGCGCGCATCTCACAAATCGAGAACGGAGTGGTCAGTGAGGTGGCCACCTTGGCGGCATATGTGGCCGCGCTCGGCGGACAGCTCAAGATCGTGGCGGATTTCGGTGAATCCCTCATGGTCCTCGACATGCCTCGCGCATCCCGCAGGGTGACAGGGTAGCAGCGAAGATGCGTCGCTCTCGTCGGCTACCTCAGCGGTAGCCGGTCACGTCGGCGGGCTTGCCGGCGTCCTGGACTTCGTCCATGTACCGCCAGGCCTCCGGCCGGCTGCCGTCCACATCGGTGAAGCCGTACACCTGAGCGAGCTGCCCGCTCGACAGCGACTGCCCGTTCCACCGGCCCACCTGCGGGTCGGCGGCGAGCGCCGTGACCGCACGCCCAACGAACGCGGGCGTCTCGGAGACGGCGAAATGAGGACCCTCACACCAGGGCGAGCTGGCGGGCGGGGGAGCGGCGGCGGCGCCAGCGCCGGGCCGAGCGGCCGATGCCGTACATCTCGGCCAGGGCCCGCACCTGCTCGGCCACCCTGGCCCGATAGGCGGCATCGGCGACCTGGCCCCTGCCGTACAGCGCCTGGTAACGCGGCACGAGGCCGGGATGCTCACGCGCCAGCCACCCCAGGTACCACTCGCGGACACCGGCGGACAGACGCAGGACCAGCGGTGTCACGCTGACCGCCCCCGCCTCGGCGGCCCGCCGGACGGTGGCCTGCAGATGGTCGGTGGAGTCGGTGATGAGCGGCAGGATCGGCGCCATCAGCACCCCGCAGGGGATTCCCGCGTCGTTGAGCGCGGCGCAGACCTCAAGCCGCCGCTGCGGAGTGGCCGCTCTCGGCTCGACGGCCCGGCGCACCCGATCGTCGACAAAGCCCACCGACACGGCCGCGCCGACCTGGGTCACCTTGGCTGCCTCACGCAGCAGGTCGAGGTCGCGCAGGACGAGCGGGCTCCTGGTCAGCACAGTGAAGGGGTTTCCGGCGTCGGCCAGGGCCCGGATGACACCCGGCATCAGGCGATACGTCTCCTCCACCGCCTGATAGCAGTCTCCGTTGAGGCCGAGCGCCACGCCGTCGCCGGACCAGCGGGATGAGCCGAGCTCGCGGCGTAACCGGTCGGCCAGGTCGGTCTTCACCACGATGTGGGTGGCGAAGTCCTCTCCGGGGTCCAGCCCGAGATAGCGGTGGCCGCGCCGGGCCGAGCAGTGGCGGCACCCGGTCTCGCATCCCCGGTAGGGGCTCGCCGCCCACCGGTGGGGCAGCCCGGCGGTCTCGGGGACCCGATCGATCGCGGTCCGCGCCGCCACCTCCAGGCAGGTGACATCGCCGAACATCCGGGTGACCGCCCGCCGCTCGATCGGCCGCAAGGCCTCCTGCGACGTCGCCGCACCTGCCTCGGAACCGTCGAGCGCACCCTCGAGCAGCGACTGCTGCACGGGCTGTTCAACGGGCCGGTGGACGGGGTGCTGCACCGCCGGAGCCGCCGTCGCGGGAGAGGCGTCGCCACGCATAGAGATCAGTAGAACACGCATTCGACCCTCCCGCCAAGCGCCCACGCCGAACGGGATAGCTGGAGTCCCCGACAGGAAGGCTCTCGCCAGGACGTTGACCGACATTTAAAGTGGGACAAGCGTTCTGTTTAATGAGAGGGGTTCCATGGCCTGGCTTCTGCTCGCCGGTGCGATCGCCTCGGAGGTCGTGGCCACCTCCGCCCTGAAGCTGAGCGATGGACTGACCCGGCTGGGGTGGAGCGCCGTGGTCACCGTCTGCTACATCGCCTCGTTCGTCCTGCTGGCCCAGGCGCTCAAGCTGCAGATGCCGGTCGGCTTCGCATACGCGATCTGGGCGGGCATCGGCACGGCCACGATCGCCCTGATCGGAGCACTGTTCTTCGGTGAGGCAATGAACCTCGCCAAGATCGCGGGCATCGCGCTGATCATCTGCGGCGTCGTCGTCCTCAACCTTGCCGGAACCAACTGACCTTCTGTCCGCAGAGCCGCCGCCTGATCGTTTGACCCGGCGGGCCTCCGCCGAGAGAGTTGTCGGCGGCGGTCCCCAGCCAGATGGAGGCCGGAGCACAGGGAGGCCAGAGCAGGAAATGGCGCCGGACCGGGATCAGGTCGCCGGCGGCGGGCGCCGCCCGCAGGAACGGGCGATGCGTCGCCGCGAGGCGCTGCTGGAGGCGGCGGTCGACCTACTGGGAGAGGGCGGCTTCACCGCCGTGACCCACCGCGCGGTCGCCCAGCGGGCCGGCCTGCCGCTCGCGGCCACCTCCTACTACTTCTCCTGCCGCGACCAGCTCCTGACCGAGGCGTTCGCCCTGCTGGTGGAGCGGGAGCTCGACCAGATGCGCGCCTATCTGGATGCCATGCCCGCCGCTCCACCCGAGCGGCTCGCGGAGATCCTCGCCACCGTGTACGCCCTCGACCGTCCACGGCAACTCGGCTTGTGGGAGCTGTACCTGCAGGCCGGCCGCGACCCCGCGCTGCAGAGCGTCGCCCGCGCCTGGACCGACGGATGCGACGAGATCGTCGCATCCGTGCTGCACCGGGCCGGCCACCCCGGCGGCCGCGCAGAGGTCCGCTTCGTCACAGCCGTGCTGTCCGGGCTGTGGCTGGAGGACATCGTCGAGGCCCGGCCGCAGGGCCGGGAACGCGCCGCCGAGGTGATCATCCGCGCCCTCGGCGCGATCGGGTGAAAACGAGCGGTGGCGACGCTCGGGCCCCTTCTGGCGGACATAGCCGCCGATGGACCCGGGCACGCACGGCGGCGGCCGTCCGATCGATGTCCGAATCGTTCAAGACGTACGGCCGGCGGGTGCCCTAGCGTGACCGCCATGGCACCTGCTTTCGACCTGGTCGGCCTCGTCGTGGCCGACATGGGCAAGTCCCTCGCGTTCTACCGGCGGCTCGGTCTCGACATCCCCGCCACGGCCGACACCGAGCCACATGTCGAGGTGACCCTGCCCGGCGGGCTGCGCCTGGCCTGGGACACCGTCGAGACGATCCGCTCCTTCGACCCGGTCTGGACGCCCCCCGCCGGCGACTCCCGGATCAGCCTCGCCTTCCGCTGCGCCGATCCAGAGGAGGTCGACCAGACCTACGCCGATCTGGTCGACGCCGGACACGAAGGGCACCGTCCGCCCTGGGACGCGTTCTGGGGGCAGCGCTACGCGGTCGTGCACGACCCGGACGGCAACGGAGTCGACCTCTTCGCGCCGCTGACGCCCGCTACCTGACCAGTACGGTGAGCGGCGCTCCGGCCAGGGAGCGCACTTCGCGGGCGAGGTGAGCCTGGTCGGCGTATCCCGCGGTCGCCGCCACGGCCGCGAAAGCGGTGCCGGTGCGAGCCATGTCGAGCGCCCGGTTCATCCGCAGGATGCGGCCCAGCGTCCGGGGTCCGTAACCGAAGGCGCTCAGGCACCGCCGGTGCAGCTGGCGCTCACTGAGACCTGCGCCGTCGGCGATCTCGGCGACCGGAGCGCCGGCACGCACCCGGGCCACGATCCAGGCCGACATCGGATCCGGGCCATCCGACAGGGACAGGCGGCGCAGCGACATCTCTTCCAGCGCCACGCCGAGCGAGGCGGACACCCCTCGGCCCGGCCGGTCCGGCTGGTCGGCGTTCAGCCGGTCGGCCAGCCGCCGCACCTGCCCGGACGGCCACAGGTCGGCCAGGGGGATCCGCCGGTCACGCAACTCGTGCGCGGGCGCCCCGAAGACGGCGGGGCCCGTGCCGGGCGCGAAGCGCAGCCCGACATAGCAGTCCACCCGGTCCCGCGTCAGATGCGCCCGCGTGTCCGGTCCGGCCACCAGCAGCTCGCCGTCGGCCCAGATCACGTCGGTGCATCCGTCGGGGAGCACCCGCTGCACACCGTGGGGCACTGATGGGAACCGCCACCACAGCACCGCCCCAGGCACTCGCGACGCCCTTTCCAGGTACATGCCCTGCAGTATCCCGCGGATCTCCATCAGCCGGCGCACCGTACGCTTCTGGTTCGCACAGGTGCCGACAAGATGACCGACTTATGACTGAGATCCCCTTATCCCCATAAACCTCGCTGGTCAACGCTGAGTTAAACGCCTTTCGTCGCACGCTGGAGCGAGGTGAGTCAGATGACCGCACCACCTTCCACGGATGCCGTGCCCCACGGTCGGTTACTGATCCACAAAGCCTGGGTCCAAGTCGCCGTCCTCGTCATCCTGTTCGGATTCCTCGTCCTGGGCGTGCTGGCCTACCTCACCTACCGGGATGAACCGCCCATCCCGCGGCAGGTCGTCGACGACAAGGGACAGGTCCTGTTCACCGGCGAGGACGTCACCGCGGGCCAGCAGGTGTTCCTGCGCGCCGGCCTGATGGAGTACGGATCGATCTTCGGCCACGGCGCCTACCTCGGCCCCGACTTCACCGCCGACTACCTGCACCGCGCGGCCACCATCGCCCGGCCGAACGAACCCGGCGGCGACACCGCCCTCATCGCCGACTTCCAGGCCAACCGCTACGACCCCGCCACCCAGACCCTGGCCTTCAGCGGCCCTCAGACCACCGCCTACCTCGCCAACGAACGGCACTACGCCGACTTCTTCGGCGACCCGACCACCGGCAAGGGCCTGCTGCCCCATGCCATCACCGACTCCGCCGAGATCCACCAGCTCACCTCCTACTTCGCCTGGTCGGCCTGGGCCGCCGCCGCCCACCGACCCGGAGCCGACCACTCCTACACCAACTCCTGGCCCCCAGAACCACTGGTCGGCAACAAACCCACCGCCGAGAACATCGTCTGGAGCGTGCTGTCCCTCATCGCGCTACTGGGCGGCATCGGCGCCCTGTTCGGCGTTTACGGCCGCTACGGAGACCGGCTCGGCTGGCGCGGCCGACAGGCCGACACCCTGTCGTTCCGTCAACCCGGCGAGGTCGCACTCACCCCCGCCCAGCGGGTCACCGCACTCTTCTTCTTCGTGGTCGCCGCACTGTTCGTGGCGCAGTCGCTCCTCGGCGGCGCCTCCGAGCACTACCGCGCCGACCTCGGCAGCTTCTTCGGAATCGACCTGGCCCGGCTCCTGCCGTACAACCTCACCCGGACCTGGCACCTGCAGATGGCGCTGTTCTGGGTGGCGGCCGCCTTCCTGGCCGCCGGCATCTTCCTCGCGCCCATCATCGCCAGGCGGGAACCCCGCGGCCAGGACCGCCTGTCGCTGATCCTGCTCGGCGCGCTGGTCATCGTGGTCGTCGGCAGCCTGCTGGGGGAGTTCTTCAGCATCCGCGGCATGGTGCCCGCCAGTGCCCAGTTCATCGGCGCCAACCAGTACGAATACCTCGACCTGGCCCGCCTGTGGCAGATCCTGCTCACCGCCGGCATGGGCCTGTGGGCCTTCATCCTGTGGCGGGGCCTGCGCGGCCGGCTGCGCGGCGAACACCGCGGCAACCTGCCCTGGATGTTCTTCTGGGCCGCCCTCGCCATCCCGGTCATCTACGCCGTCGGCCTGCTCAGCCGTACGCAGGACACCTTCACCTCCGCCGACTTCTGGCGCTTCTGGGTGGTACACCTGTGGGTGGAGGACTTCCTGGAACTGTTCACCACCGTGATGGTCGCCTACATCTTCGTACTACTCGGCGTCGTCCGCGAGAAGGTCGCCCTCACCGTCGTCTACCTCGACATCGTGCTGTACTCCGTCGGCGGCGTCATCGGCACCATGCACCACCTCTACTTCAGCGGCGAACCGGCCCAGCACATGGCCCTGGGCGCCTTCTTCTCCGCGGCCGAGGTCATCCCGCTCACCTTCCTCACCGTCGAGGCGTGGAGCTTCCTGCAGCTCGGCGCCCGCCAGGAGTCCACCTCACCCACGCCGTTCCCACACCGCTGGGCCGTCATGTTCCTCGTCGCCGTCGGCTTCTGGAACTTCCTCGGCGCGGGCATCTTCGGCTTCCTGGTCAACCTGCCCATCGTTTCCTACTATGAGATCGGCACCGGTCTCACCGCCAACCACGCCCACGGCTCCATGATGGGCGTGTACGGCATGCTCGCCATCGCGATGGCACTGTTCTGCCTGCGCTACATGATCCCGCCCCGGCTCTGGCCGGACCGCCTGGCCAAGATCTCCTTCTGGTCCCTCAACATCGGCCTGGCCTGGATGTGCTTCGCCACCCTCCTGCCGGTCGGCATCCTGCAGCTCTACCACGCCGTCCACACCGGCTACTGGCACGCACGCAGCCTCAAATACCTCACCAACCCGACGAACAGCCTGATCGAGTGGCTCCGCCTGCCCGGCGACGCACTGTTCATCGTCGGCGGAGCGCTGCCGTTCCTCTACATCACCTGGCTCGGCCTGCGCCACGCCGCCAAGGCCAAACCCGCCACCCCCGGAGAGCCGGAAGACCGTCTCTTCACCGAGATCACCGGACCGGCCGGCAGGTGAGGCGGCCATGACCGAAATCATGACGACCGAAGTCCTGCTCGTCGGCGGCTACGCCGCCCTGCTCATCGTCATCGCCCGCGGCCTGGACCTGATGGCCCGGCACGCTCACGGCCGGACCGAGCGCTTCCGCACCGGGGGATTCCGCTACGACCCCGACCACGACCACTGGACCTGCCCGCAAGACCAACTGCTGCGGCCGCACGCATACGACCACCACCGGCGACTGGTCCGCTACCGCGCCCCCGCGGCCGCCTGCGCCGACTGCCCGGCCAGGATGCTGTGCACCGACTCCGACGACGGCCGCGAGATCACCCGCCCGGTCGACCCCTGGCCCCACTCCGAGGCGGGACGGTTCCACCGCGGCATCGCCCTGACCCTCGTCACGCTCGCCACCGTGATCGTGCTGGCCGAACTGCTCCGCCACCACCACCCCGCAGAACTGATCACGCTCGGTGCCCTGCTGACCGTATGCCTGGCCACCGGCTGGCGGCTCACCGACCACCTGCGCGCCACCCCCGACGGCTTCCCCACTCCCGCCCACTACCAGGGCCTGCCGCCCACCCTCAAAGGCGATTAGGCGGTTAGGCGGTTAAACGCAGAGCATCCTGGTCAGGCGGCGAGAGGCCAACCACAGCCCGCCGACGACCATCGCCGCCAGGTAGGCCGCGTGCCCGAGCGACCCCAGGCCGACCACCCCGAGACACAGCCCGCGCACCAACTCCACCGCGTGATACAGCGGAGTGACCTGGATCAGGACCTCCATGACCAGCGGATAGTCCTGCACAGGGGAGAAGGTCCCCGAGAACAGAAACAACGCGAACTGACCGACGCTCATCAGGTCGAAGTCCTGCCAGCCACGCATCAGCGTGCTCATCGCCATACCGACCGCACCGAACGCCAGCCCGACCAGCACCGACGCCGGGAACGCGGCCAGCGCCCCGCCGGGCGTGGTCAGCCCCATCGCCACCATCACAACCAGAAAAGCCGCCGTGTACACCGCGCCGCGGACGACTGCCCACACCAGCTCACCCACCGCGATCTCGATCGGCCGCACCGGCGTCGCCAGCACCGCCTCGAAGGTCTTGGCGTACTTGAACTTGTGGAAGAAGTTGAACGTCGTCTCAGCCAGGACCCCCGTCATCGCCGACACCGCCAGCATCGCCGGAGCGACGAACGCCGCGTACGACATGCTCCGCCCGCCGACCGTGATGTCCCCGACCAGTGTGCCCACCCCGACACCGATCGACAGCAGATACAGCACCGGCTCGAAGAAACCCGACAGCAACACGACCCAGTACGACGGGCCGGACCGCAGCGCGCCCACATTGCGGTTTATCACCGCACCCACCCGGCCGGGGGAGACCCGGCCGGGGGCCCTCGCGGGGGACGCCACGAACGTGGTCAGCATCAGTCCTCCAGCCTGCGCCGGAACGCGAGCACCGCCAGGGCCGCGCCGCCGACCGCCCACACCAGCAGATATCCCACATGCATGGCCAGCGGCCACGCGGTCGCCCGGCCGAGCGTCGCCGCCCGGCACATTTCGACCCCATGCCACATCGGCGACGCGTACGCCAGGGGCCGCACCACCGCGGGCAACTGCTCCACGGGGAAGAACACCCCGGCGAACAGCGTCGACGGGATCATCACGAGGCGGAACAACAGCGAGAAATAGCTGTCATGGTCGATCCGGGCGGCGAACGCCGTCACCGGCGCAGCGGTCGCCGCGATCAGCAACCCGCACACCACCGGGGTGGCCAGCGACCACGGCGAGTGCAGCCCACCGAAGAACACCACGACCACCAGGAAGGCGAGCACCGCGGCCTCAGCCCGCAACACCAGGTAGAGCAGGTGCCCGCAGACCATGTCCACCGGCCGCACCGGTGTCGCACGCATCGCGTGATAGGCCCGGACCCACTTGAAGTCGCCCAGCACCGCGTACGTCGACTCACCCAGCGCGATCTGGAAGGCCGTCGAGGCGAGCACCCCCGGCACGATCCACGACAGATAGTCGACACCCTCGACCGAACCGACATAGCGCCCGACCCCGATGCCGATGCTGATCAGGAACAGCACCGGCAGGACGAAGGACGAGAAGATCGAGGCCTGCCACAACCGGCGATACAGCGTCAGTTGCCGGTTCAGCACGGCCAGCGTGGGATGCAAGGTTCCAGCCGTCATGTCAATCCACCAACGTCCGACCGGTCAGCTGGAGGAACACATCCTCCAGGGTGGAGCGCCGCGCCAGCACAGTGGACGGCGTCAGACCCCGCCGGTGCACCTCGGCCAGCGCCGCGTCCCCGTCATCGGCGTAGACCAGCACCCGGTCGGGAAGCGGATCGATCCGCTCCCCTACGCCCTCCAGCTTCGCCGCGTAATCAGCGTTGAAATCCAACCCGTCGGGGAAGCGCAGCTCGACCACCTCGGCCGTGGAGTAGGTCTCGATCAGTGAACGCGGCGACCCCTCCGCGATGATCTTCCCGCCGTCCATCACCACCAGCCGGTCGCACAACTGCTCGGCCTCGTCCATGTAGTGCGTCGTCAACACGAGCGTGGTGCCACGCTGCTTCAGCCGGAACAGCCGCTCCCACAACAGGTGCCTGGCCTGCGGGTCCAGCCCCGTCGTGGGCTCGTCGAGCAGCACCAGTTCGGGCTCGTTGACCAGCGCCCGTGCGATCGTCAGCCGCCGCTTCATGCCGCCCGACAGCGGCTCCACCTTGCCCTTCGCCCGGTCCGTCAACCGCACGAACTCCAGCAGCTCATCGGCCCGGCGGCCGCTCTCCGACCGCGACAGCCCGAAATACCGCGCGTACGTCGTCAGGTTCTCCCGCACCGTCAGATCGGGGTCGAGATTGTCCAACTGCGGGCAGACGCCCAGCCGGGCCCGGATCGCGGTGCCGTCCCGCACCGGGTCCATGCCCAGGATGCGCAGCTCCCCGGACGTCGGCACGGACACACACCCGATCATGCGCATGGTCGAGGACTTGCCGGCCCCGTTCGGCCCCAGGAAGCCGAACGCCTCGCCCGGCGCCACCTCCAGGTCGATCCCGTCGACCGCGGTGAAATCACCGAAACGTTTCACCAGGTCACGAGCGAAAATCAAGGGTTGGTCAGCCACGTCTGCCGACCCTAGCCAACCCCCCCGACAATTCCGCAACAGGTTTTCCCATACCGCGGAACCCGCCGATGGCGCCGGCGACGGCTCACGCGCCCGTCGGGAACTTCCGCACAGCTGCGATCATCCGGGTGGCACGCCCGTCGTCGTGAACGATCGTTCGGTTTGCGACATAGGCGAAGCCCACCCCCAACTCGTCATCCCCGAAGGCGAACTGGCCCCCGCGCGCGCCATCACACGCCTTCCCGGGGGCGATCCTCAAGTCGCGGAGCGGAGGGTGGCCAGTTCTCCAGGGCGACATGGAGCGCGTACAGACCACGCTCCCAGGACGTCCGCACCTGACGGGGATGCCTGAAGGCAGCGGATGCCTCGAGGACGACGTAGCCGTGAAACGTGCTGCGCAGCAAACGCACCGCGTCGGTAAGATCCGGCTCGGCTAGGCCGTACGCGCGCAGCATCGCGGGAGGGGCCTGGATGAGGCTCAGATGACCGGGCGACCGGGCGAGCACCTCGGGGGAGATCTCCATCTGCGTCGCCGCGTATCGGCCGGGATGCTCCATCGCGAACGTTCGATAGGCGTGCGCGAACGCGGTCAGCGCGTCCTTGCCGGCCCGGCCCGCGATCGCGGCCGTGATCCGCTCGGCGAAGTCACGTGCGGCCAGCACCGCGACCCGCGTCCGCAAGTCTTGGACGTTCTTCACATGGGAGTACAGGCTCGCGTCCTTCACTCCGAAACGCCGCGCCAGCGCCGAGATCGTGATGTTGTCGAACCCGACCTCATCGGCCAGCTCCGCCGCCGCCTCCGTCACCCGTTCGGCCGTCAACCCGGCACGCGCCATGCGCCATCTCCACCAAAACTAGGAGCTTTAACCGTTTACCTAATATACCTAGGCAATGTTAGCGTCCCCCGCCATGAAGACACTGAGCGAACAGGAAATCCGCACCTCGTTCGTCAACTGCTCCAAGGGCGAGGCCAAACGGCTGGCCATGCCGAAGGACCTTGGACAAAAACCCTTGGAGGACCTGGACTTCCTATCGCCCGCACCAGGACCAACCCGCTGACCTTCCTCGGCAAGGTCCGCTGCTGAGATCCGCCGAAGGGCTGTTCAGATCTCCTGAGCAACGCGAACATTACCTGTGTCAGCCACCGCGAGGAGGACGGATAATTGGCCGCGACCGTGTACGAAGTGGTCCGTGATGTGGTGGCGGAGCAGGCCCCACACGAGCTGCCCATCGTCGAAGGACTCGGCAAACTCGATCAAAACCAGATCGTACGGCTGCTGCGCCGCGGACCGCGCGGGGAACCCCTCGGCTTCGGATTGCCCGATCTCGTGGTCCTGGTCACCCCCGTGGTGTGGATCGCGATCGAGGAGGTGACGCGCAAGAGTGTGGGGCGGGCCGCCGGCGGCATCGGCGCGAAGCTGAGTACCCTGCTGCGCCGCCACCGCCCGGTGACGGCCGGTACGATCCCGATGCTGACCGGGGAGCAACTGGAGGAAGTCCACCGCCTCGTCGGCAGTGGAGCCGTCCGGGCCGGAATGGACCAGGCCGAAGCCGACGCTCTCGCCGACCATGTGATAACCCGGCTGATGCTCGACCGGCCACCCGACCGGACCGAGAAGACCGGAGAAACCACCGAGCAATCCTGACAGCCACGGAGACGGACATGCGGGTGGACGCACGGATCGTCTTCGCGGGTACGGCCTCACGCTTCTTGCTGCTGATGGTCGTGCTCATCTCCAGCAGCATCAGCATGCTCGATGTCGCCCTCGGCTTCTTTACCGGTTTCGGCAACGGCGCCGAGTTCTCGCCGTGCATGCTCGCCGCAGGAGCGGACCCCAACGCGTCGCTCGCCGAGTCGCTCCCGGTAATAGTCAACTCGCGGTGCCACGAACTGCACCCCACCTCCACCATCCCCTGGAAGGGAATCGCGGGAACGCTTGTCGTCCTCTCCGCGGCGGCCGTACTTTACTGGTGGCTGCCGAGCCGGCGCCACCGCCGGGGTCGCATGGTGCCTCTCGCCGCGATCGACTCCCGGGGTGAGTTCGCAGCCGAGCTCGCTGGAATCGCGCGGGAGATGGGGATCGACTCCCCACCGCGGTACATCGTCGACCCGGCGTCCATGGCCGCCACAGCCGTGGTGTTCGGCAGGCTGCGCGACTACACCATGTGTCTGCATGGCGGCCTGCTCGCGACGAGGGCTTCGGACCCGGAGAAGTTCCGTGTGATCATCCGCCACGAGCTGGCGCACATCCGGAACCGCGATGTGGATCTCACCTACGGGCTCGTGGCCCTATGGCGGGTCTTCGTGATCGCCGCGCTGGCGCCGACTCTGGGCATCGCCGCCTGGTGGCTGTTCAAGGCGTTCTACATTCACCCGGACGACGCCTTCCGGAACACGATAGTGGCGATGGAAGTCCGTAGCCTGTTGTACTCGGCCTTCCTGGTGGTCCTCGTCCATCTGGCCAGGGCCGACATCCTGCGCCATCGGGAGCTGTACGCGGATTTGGACGCGGCCGACGCCTCCGGCCGGTTCCTCACCCGCTGGCCGGAAGACCCGCCCGCGCCCACTTGGCCGTGGGCGGCTAAGGCGATCACCTCGATCACCGCGCTGGTACGGACGCATCCCACCTGGTCCGAGCGCCGCCGATCGCTTGCCGACCCGTCACCGCTGTTCCGCGTCGGCGCACTCCAGGTTTTCCTGACCGGTGCTGCGATACCGCACCTCTATGCCGTGCTTGATAAAGTCCTGGGCCTCAAGCACGACTCCCTGGCAGCGTGGCCGATCGCGGGGATGATCACCGCGATCGTCGGCACCGCGATCATACGTTCGGTCGTCTTCACGGAAGCCACCTCGACCCCTCCGCCGTCCGGCCTGAGATCCGGCCTGTCGATGGGCCTCGGCATGATAACCGGCCAGCTGATGGCGATCTTCACGGGTGGCCGCTGGCTACCCGAAGCTCCCACCCTGCTCCTGCTGCTCATCCCCATCGGTGCCGTGTTCTCCGGATGGCTGGCCCAATGCACCAGGCTCAGGCTGCGGACCTGGCAGGGCGGCAAGCTCTCGCTGAAAGTGCTCCCGCTCTTCCTGATCGCGTGGAGCCTGCTGGCCGTAATGCTGGCATGGTGGAACGCGCGGGGACTCCCCCTGACGGAGACCGGCGACCTGCTGATCGGACCGCAGATGAGACACGTGGTCGCCCAGACGTTCCCCGGCTCATGGGAACAGCACACGATCGAGCTCGCACTGCTCACATTCGTCGTGTATCTGAAGACCAACTCCGGCGTGCTCCCCATGATCGTAGCGACCGTGGTCTGGGTTTACCCGCTGCTGCTCTGGACCCGCCCGGCGGCGGACGGCACCGCGCCCGCGATCAGACCCGCCATCCTGGCCGGCCTGATCGGCGGCGTGGCAGGACTGCTCGGGATCACGGCCGCGATGGCGTACATTCATTCCTCGCAGCCGCCGGGCGTTCCCGTCACCCGCGCCCATGTGACGATCTATCTCAGCTGGCTGCTGGCCGCGACGGCGATGGGAACGGCCGTAGCCGCAGGAGCGATGGGTGCCCTCGGCCGACGCTACTGGCTGGTCCGAGCCCTGGTCGCGGCGGGCATCGCCCAGCTCATACTGCTACTCGGCCAGTTCCTGCTCACCTCCATCGACGGCTGCCTCGGCCCGCTCAACACGTTGAAGAGCACCTGCCACTGGCCTCCCTCGGCGGTCTGGCCTCTCAGCCAGGAACTCGCCATCGACTCCCCGGTGTTCCTGTGCGGCTCGGCGATGCTCGCCGTACTAACCGCGATGGCTACCCGGCTCTTCAGCAGATGGCAGACGGAATTTGATCAACCGATCTTGTGGGGGAGTAGAGCGGGTTGGGGCTTGGCCATCGTCGCATGCGTCGGCTCGTTGATATCGGTCTTGACAGGAGTGAGCGGAGCCGTTCCAGACAGCGGCGTCGACAGACCGGTGGTGACGATTACCCCCAGAGCCCAGGGCACGCCCCTACCCGGAGTGAAGCGTGCTCAGCTCGCGGCCTGGTTGCAGACGGGAGGCCTTCACCAGCTGGAGATCCTGACATCGGACGTCGGCGCCATCAACCAGGCGTTGATCAAGGCCGCTGGGGTGGGGCCGGACGCCGAGGGAATGGTGGCACTCGATTCCGACGTCTTCCGCCCGCTCTGCTCAACGATCGCCGATCATGCCTCTGAAGCCCAGAAGTTCCTCCCCATCCCTGATGCGGGCCTACAGTCGAAGTGGGCCGCCGATCTCGAAAAAATCAAGAAGTACAGCGCGGACTGCGGTCGAGCGTTCGACTCGACGAAAAACCCCGAGCTCTTCACCGACGCGATCGGGGAAATCGTCTCCGCCCTCGAAGATCTCGGCCAGATGGCGCGGACCATGACCGAGGCCAAGCACAGTGAGTGATGAGGCGTCCTGACCACTGCGGCTCAGTCCAGGTCGCGCAGCCCCTGGAGGACCCGCAGCAGCGTGTCTCGGTCGGGGCCCTCGGCCCGCTCGGCCCGGGGATGGTTGCGCACCCGCCGCGGCAGCATATGGACGGGTACGGCGAGCGCAGGCGGGGGAGACCCAGCCGGGCTGACGGACCCGACGGGGACGGGGACGGCCCGAACAGGAGCGATCGGGGTAGCGATGGCAGGGTCGGCGACACCTGGTGAAGCCGGAGGAGGATGGTGCAGGGCCAGGGGAGAGATCTCAGGGGAGGCCGCCAGCTCACACCACACGATCTTGCCCCGGTCTCGCGCCGTGTGGTGTCCCCAGCGCCTCGCCAGGCCGTCCACGAGTTCGAGCCCGCGGCCGCCCTCCTCGAGCCCCTCATCGCCCGGGCCGACGTCGCGGCGGGGAACCGGCACACTCGCGCTCGCGTCCCACACCTCGATGAACAGGCTGCGCGACCGCGCCGACAGGCGCAGCCGTACCGCGACGCTGCGCAGCGTCACCGGGAACATCGACGACACGATCGGCGGACTGGACACCGCGTTGGTCGCCCGAACCGCGTTCGTCACCAACTCCGACACCAGCAACTCGGCCGTCTCGACCAGATCCGGCAAACCCCACCGCCCGAGCTGAGCGCGCACGAAGGCACGGGCACGGCGTGGCGCGGTCCAGCCGGAACCGAGCACCTTGTGCGCGGACCCGCCATCGTCATCCCCCTTGGGGAAAGGAGATGTCAGCATGCCCGCGACGGCACCCGGACGGCCCGGCCGCAGGCGGCCCGAGCGGCAAGCGTCGGAAATCGCATGGTTCCGATAATCCGCCATCAACCCACGCGAGGTGACCGGGTTGACTTGATCGGACGGTATTTTCTGCCCGAGCTGTTAACGGTACTTCTCCTCGGAATAGGTTTCTTCCGCCCGCACGTCACCCCCCGGCAGGAGCGCCGCTCGGCACCATTTCACCCCATGCCACCATCCTGGGCCACGCCCGGCAACGGACGCGGATCAGACCTGTTCCAGCTCCACGAAGGAGATGTCGATCTTCAATCCCTCGGGCAGCTCCGTCACCAGCGACCCGCGATGCACCGCCGCCAACTGGTAGTTGCGCCCGCTCCAGTCCAGCCGATGCTCCTCAACCGAGCCGATCCCGTCACCGTCCATAACCACGATCAGATATGCCAGGATGCCCTGCGCGGCGTATTCGGCCCGTTTGTCGTTGAAGTCCACCTCATCGTCCGACGAGGTGATCTCCACCGCGACGAGCACGTCCCCGGACCACAACCGCGCGCCGGGCAACAGGCACCTCAGCACGCAGATGTCCGGGCGACGGAATGTGAACCTCTTCCCGGCCTGGGTGACGTGTGGATTGCGGTGCCGATACCGCATGTCGGTGTCCTGCAGCACATCCAGGCATGGGGCTTCCGGCCGGGCTCGCAGCAACGCGAAGGTCAGGTTGCGTGACACCCGCTGATGAGCGGGGGTGGGGGATTCGCAGAAGACCACTCGCCCGTCCACCACTTCGATGCTCCGGCAGACGTCCTCGGGCAGAGCCTCGTATTCCTCCTCCGTCAGGAGCAGACTGGACGGATCCGTGGCCCACGCTGGAAGCGACACGTCTCACTCCTCTTGCTTGTCCGGACGTCGCAAGCCGACCACCGGCGAGACGCTGACCAAGGGTTTCGATCAGCCGAAGCCAGCCTAACCCAGCGTCGTCACGCTGCGAGTTCGCCGCCAGCCGTTAGCCGGCGGGCCTTCGAGCCGCGGGAGGCCGTGGTTGTCCGAGATCTCCGAGTGGGCGCGGCTGGGGAGAACCCGAAGCTGACTACTTGACATAATGGTCATTATCGCGCATCACGACAAGGGCTCCGAGAGAGGGGAGAAACGCGGTCCTGCGCCCGGTTCGACCCGGACGTCAATCCGTCCGCGCCTCTCGCCGTTCAGCGGGCGAAGCCATACGATCTCATCGTGGTCGGATTAGGAGTGGTGGAAGTTCTTTTCCTGTTGCTCGGTGGACTCGTGATCGTGGCGGTGATCTTTGTGATCTTCGTCGCGGTTCGAGCGGGGGCACGGCCCGGCGGGCAACTCGCGTGGCGGACGCCGGGCCTGCTGCCGCCCATTCCGGCCCACGTACAGCAAGAGGTGCGGGAACTATGGGCGGCCGGCCGGAAGATCGAGGCGATCAAGCTCGTCCGGGAACGCACCGGGCTCGGCCTCAAAGAGGCGAAGATGATCACGGAAACTCTGGGCGCCGGCCAAGCCGTGCCCGTCCCCCCGGCAGGGTCCGCCCACCTCGCCGCACCCGACCTGGCGACGCGGGTACGCGAACTCAAGGCGGCCGGCCGCATCGAACAGGCCGTATTCCTGGTGCGCGGCGAAACCGGAATGGGACAATCCGAGGCGGAAGCATTCGTAAACGCCACGTAAATGCCATATCGGACAGAAGGTGAATTCTGTCTGGTGTCGGGCACTTCTCTCCACTGGTGGCAGCACAACATGCGAGCCGCGCAGCCCCTTGTCGCTCTGTCGTCCATCACCCGAGCATCCATCTGCCCTCAAAGGCGAACGATCCACCGCACACCGAAGGCTTGCTGTCGGTCGTGATCGGTACTGTGTAGATCATGCTGCCCGCCCAGGTGAACCGACTGACCGTGCAGGATGCCGCCGACCGCTACGTGGAGCTGGTCCGGGCCAGGACACTGACCGGGGCCCTCTCCCCCGCCACCGCCGAGGTGTACGCACGGGACGTCGCCACGTTCGTACGGCTGGCCGGCCCGGATCTGGTGCTCGACGACCTGACCGGTGAGGACATCGACGCAACCCTGCTGGCCTTCGCCCGCAAACCGGACGAAAGACGCACAACAACGGCCAAACCACCCAAGCGCGACGCACCCGGAAAAGGGCTGCAGAGCGCGGCGTCGCAGGCACGGTTCCGCCGATCGGTGTCCGCGCTTTTCAAACATGCGGCGGTCGCGGGGTGGGTGCATCTCAACCCGATGGCGGCCTCGTCCGTGACGGCACGGGAACGCGGTGGGCTGCGCCCGGAGCGGCGCGCCCTGACGAAGGAGCAGGCTGAGGGGTTGATCCAGGCCGCCCGATCCCCCGCGGCCGAGGCCGGCCCGGCGAAGCCGAAGCGGCGGGACCAGCGGACCGAGGTGCGCGACGCGCTGATCGTACTGCTGCTGGTCACGCTCGGGCCGAGGGTGTCGGAGCTGGTCCGGGCCAACGTGGAGGACTTCTACACCAACGACGGGGTGCGCTACTGGCGGATCTTCGGCAAGGGCGGGCGGACGAGAGACGTCCCCCTCCCACAGGACGTCGCCCTGCTACTCGACGCCTACCTTCAGGCACGGCCCGGCGGCGGAGACGACAAGGCGCTGCTGCTGTCGTGGCGCGGACACAGGCTGGCACGCGGTGACGTACAGGCGGTGATCGACCGGGTGCAGCGGCGGGTGGAGCCCGGACAGCGCCGCGATGTGACCCCGCACGGCTTACGGCACACGACCGCCACGCACCTGCTGGCCGACGGCACCGACATGGACGCGGTACGCCGGGTGCTGGGCCACAGCGACCTGTCGACCCTCGGCCGCTACCGCGACGAGTTGCCCGGTGAACTGGAGGCGGCGATGAACTTCCACCCCCTGCTCCGCCGCAACGCCACCCGACCAGGCCCGGACGATTCCGGCGAGAGCTGAAAGCCGCGCGTACGGCGAACGCTGCTGCCGACTCCGTCCGACCTGAGAGAATCCCTGCTTGTGATCAGGGCAATTCTGTTCGACCTCGACGAGACCCTCTTCGACCACCGCGATGCGGTCGCCCACGGCGTCACCCGCTGGACCGAGTCGGTCTCCCCCGGCCATGAACTGCTGGCGCAGACCCCCTCGCTGTGGCGGGAACTGGAGGACAAGCACCTGCCTGCCTGGCATTCCGGGGAGTGCTCCTTCGAGGAGCAGCGGCGCAGGCGCCTGCGGGAGTTCTGCGTACGGCTCGGCCTGCCCGTGCCGCCGAATCTTGATGCGGCGTTCGCTGACTTCCTTTCGCATTATGAGACCGCCTGGGCGGCCTTCCCGGACGCCGCGCCAGTGCTGGACGTCCTCCGCGACAGCGGCAGGGGGCTGACGCTGGGCGTGCTGACCAACGGGGTGCCCGTGCAGCAGGAGGCCAAGCTGCGCCGCCTCGGGCTGCTGGACCGACTCGACCCGGTGCTGACGCCCGACTCGCTCGGCGGCCGTTTCAAGCCGGAGCCGGAGTGCTACCTGCGGGCTGCCGCGAAGCTGGGCCTGCGCCCGGACGAGGTGCTGCTCGTGGGCGACAATCTCGAATTCGACGCGGTCGGCCCGACCCGGATCGGTATGCACGGCGTCTGGCTGGACCGCCACCGCACCGGCCTGCGTGTGCCGGCTCCGGTCGTCACGATCGCCACGCTGACCGAACTCCCCGGCGTCCTCGAGGGCACTTTCGGCGTCGTCAATCGGTGACGACCCTGGATGAGGCGACGCGCCGACGGGTGAAACCGAGCCGCTCATAGACGCCGATGGCGGTGTCGTTCCAGTCGTCCACCATCAGCGCCGCCCTGCCGTGCTCGGCCAGCAGCGCTTCGGTGAGGAACCGGCAGACCCGCTCCCCCAGGCCACGCCGGCGTGCTCGTACGGCCGTCGCCACCCCGGCGATCAGGCCGACGCCCGGCGCGGACCAGGCGTCGGCCGCGACGGCCAGCAGCTCGCCCGAGCTGCCGCGGATGCCCGCCCAGCGGTGCACCCCGGCCAGGCCCGGTACGGCATAAGAGTCGGGATGGGCCGTTGTGAGCAGGTCCGCCACGCCGGGTTCGTCGTCGCCGTCCAACCACCCCGCCCGCTCGTACGGTTCCCGGGCGGGCGGTCCGAGTGCGTACGGCTCGGGCGCCTTACGCGTCACCATCCAGGAGAAATTTGCCGAAAAGTGGACCTTCTCGATCTCCTGTGTCACGTCACGGACGACATCGGCGTCGCCGAACGGCCGGAACGACGGACCCACCTCGGCCAGGGCATGCCGTACCAGCGGGACGGCGTGGGCGGTGCCGCCGCGGATGGCGAGCCGGTCGCCGCGAGCGATCTGTGGGCCGGCCACGGCGACGGCGTCGCCGTACGTCCAGGCCCGAACGCCGGGTTTCATGCCCTGGGCCGCCCACACGATCAGGTCATCGTCATCGGAGGCGGCCACGACATCCTCGATGCCCGTCAACTCCCGCACCGCGGGCTCAGAGGATGGCGCCGGGGGTGTAGGCGGCGGCGTCGGGATGACGTGCGGCGAGCTCACCGATCCGCCCGGTGAGCTCGGCCACCTGGGCGGCGGCGCCACCGGTGAAGGAGATCCGATCGGCGAGCAGGGCGTCCAACTCGGCCCGGCCGAGAGGGAAGCGGGAGTCGGCCGCGAGCCGGTCCAGCAGTTCGTTGGCGGCGCCGCGTGACCGCATGGCCAGCGCCGAGGCGACGGCGTGCTCCTTGATGATCTCGTGGGCGGTCTCCCGGCCGACGCCGGCCCGCACCGCTGCCATCAGCATCTTCGTGGTGGCCAGGAACGGCAGGTAACGGTTCAGTTCGGCCTCGATGACGGCGGGGAACGCGCCGAACTCGTCGAGCACGGTCAGCATGGTCTCGATCAGGCCGTCGAAGGCGAAGAACGCGTCGGGCAGGGCGACCCGGCGGACCACCGAGCAGGACACGTCACCCTCGTTCCACTGGTCTCCCGCGAGTTCCCCGGCCATCGAGGCGTACCCGCGCAGGACGACGGTCAGGCCGTTGACACGCTCGCAGGAGCGGGTGTTCATCTTGTGCGGCATCGCCGACGAGCCGACCTGGCCCTCGGCGAATCCCTCGGTGACCAGCTCGTGCCCGGCCATCAGGCGGATCGTCTTGGCCAGCGACGACGGCGCGGCGGCCAGTTGCACCAGCAATGTGAGCACGTCGTAGTCGAGCGAACGCGGGTAGACCTGTCCGACACTGGTGAAGCGCCGGGCGAAGCCGAGATGCGCGGCGACCCGGTCCTCCAGCTCCGCCAGCCGCTCCTGTGAGCCAAGCAGGTCCAGCATGTCCTGGGCGGTGCCGACCGGGCCTTTGATCCCGCGCAGCGGGTAGCGCTCCAGCAGGTCTTCCAGCCGCGCGTACGCCACCAGCAGCTCGTCGGCCGCGGTCGCGAAGCGCTTGCCGAGTGTGGTGGCCTGCGCCGCGACGTTGTGGGAGCGGCCGGCCATGACGGTGGCGGCGTGCTCACCGGCCAGCCTGCCGAGCCGGGCGAGCAGCGCGACGACCCGGTCGCGGACCAGCAGCAGGCTGTCGCGGATCTGCAGTTGCTCGACGTTCTCGGTCAGGTCGCGGGAGGTCATGCCCTTGTGCACGTGTTCGTGGCCGGCGAGCGCGTTGAACTCCTCGATGCGGGCCTTCACGTCGTGCCGGGTGACGCGTTCGCGTTCGGCGATGGCGGCCAGGTCGACGAGGTCGGCGACCTTCTCGTAGTCGGCGATCGCCTGGTCGGGCACGGCGATCCCGAGGTCGGCCTGGGCCTTGAGCACCGCAAGCCACAGCCTGCGCTCCAGCACGATCTTGTGCTGTGGGGACCACAGGCGGGCCAGCTCCGGCGAGGCGTAGCGGGCGGCCAGGACATTCGGGATACGCGGCTTGACACTCACGTTGGGTCAGTCTATTGGCCGCCTTCTCACTGCTGTTATCGGGCGTTCCCATAGATGAGAACGTCCATGCCGCCCGCGGCCGCACTGACCCGCTCCGGGCGTGTCGTCACGGATGCAGTGCGGCGCGGCCTGCCGTACGGGTCACACGGTCGGGGTGAGGGTTTTCTCGTCGTAGACCGTCATCTCAGGGCCGTCCACCCGGGTCCTGGGCGTACGGCGCTTCCGCAGGCGCTCCTTGGTGCGCTCGACCATCGTGTACAGGGTCGGCACCAGGACCAGCGTGAGCAGTGTCGAGGAGATCAGGCCGCCGATGACGACGATGGCCAGCGGCTGGGAGATGAAACCGCCGGAACCGGTCACGCCGAGCGCCATCGGGGTCAGCGCGCAGATCGTCGCGATCGCGGTCATCAGGATCGGGCGCAGCCGTCGCCGGCCACCCTCCATGACCGCCTCGACGATGCCCATCCCCTTGTCCCGGTACTGGTTGACCAGGTCGATCAGCACGATCGCGTTGGTGACCACGATGCCGATGAGCATCAGCATGCCGATCAGCGCCGGCACGCCGAGAGCGGTGTCGGTGACCAGCAGCAGCCCGAGCGCGCCGGTCGCCGCGAACGGGATCGACACCAACAGGATCAACGGTTGCACCAGGCTGCGGAACGTCGCCACCATGATCAGGAAGACGATCGCGACGGCCAGCAGCATGGCCAGACCGAGATCGGCGAACGCGTCCTCCTGATCGGCGCTGGCACCGCCGATCTCGTAGTTCACTCCGGCCGGCAGCTTCATCGCCTTGAGCTTGGCGTCGACCTCGGCGGTGATCGCGCCGAGGTCGGCGGCCTCGGCCCTGCCGGAGACGGTGGCGGTCCGTGTCCCGTCCTGGCGGGTGATCTGCGTCGGGCCCGCGGCCTCCACCACGTCGGCGACGTCGCTCAGCTTGGCCATGCCGGCCGCCGTCGGCACCTGGATGGCACGGATCGCGGTCAGGTCGGTGGGCGCGTCACCGCCGCGCAGCACGATGTCGCTGGTGCGGCCGTCGACGTCGATCTGGCCGATCGGCGCGCCGCGGAAGGCCTGCGCGACGACCTGGCCGATGCCGGCCTCGGTCAGGCCCAGGGCCGCCGCCTTCTCCCGGTCGACGTGGACCTCCACCCTTGGCGTGCTGTCTTCCAGGTTTGAGGCGACATCCCGCAGGCCTTCGATGCCGGTGAGAGCGTCGCGGACGGAGACGGCCGCGGCTTTCAGCACGGCGGTGTCGGAACCCCGCAGGATGACCTGGACCTGGTCGGAGTTGAAGCCTCCGCCTCCCCCGCCGACGGTGATGTCGCCGACGCCCGGCACGCCCTTGAGCCGGTCGCGCAGCGTCTGCTCCAGCACCGGGGTGTCGGTCCCTTCGGCGACCGTCACGGAGTACGTCGCACGGTCGGCGGAGCCGCCCAGTCCGCCGAGCATCCGGTTTCCGCCGCCGACGGTCACCTGGTAGGACTCCACGCCTGTGAGGGACCCGAGGACGGCCTCGACCTTCTTGGCCGCCGAGTCCGTGGTGGCCAGATCCGTCCCGGTGGGCATCCGCTGGGTGATCTGCGTGGTGTCCATGCCGGAGGAGTCGAGGAAGTTCGTCTTCAGGTGCGGCGCCAGCGCCATCGTCCCGGCGAACACCACCAGGCCGATCAGCAGCGTGACCAGCCGCCTGCTGGTGGCGAACCGCAGCACCGGCAGATAGGCCCGTTGCAGGGGGTTGCGCAGCTCCCGGCGTTCGGCGTCCTCCCGCACCGCCTCGATCTCCTGCGCGGACATCCCGGGCGCCTTCAGGAACCAGTACGCCAGGACCGGGATCACGGTCAGCGCGACCAGCAGCGAGGCCAGCAGCGCCACGGTCACCGTGACCGCGAACGGGTTGAACAGCTCCCCCACCATGCCGCCGACGAACGCGATCGGCAGGAACACCGCGACCGTCGTCAACGTCGAGGCCGTCACCGCGCCGGACACCTCACGCACCGCGGTGAGGATGGCGCGGCGTTTCTCCTCGCCGTAGGCGAGATGCCGCTTGATGTTCTCCAGCACCACGATCGAGTCGTCGACGACGCGGCCGATGGCGATCGTCAACGCGCCCAGCGTCAGCATGTTGAGCGAGTAGTCGCCCAGCCACAACGCGATCAGCGCGATGATCACCGACAGTGGGATCGACACCGCGGTGACCAGCGTCGACCGCACCGACAGCAGGAACACCAGGATGACCAGCACGGCGAACGCCAGGCCGAGCAGGCCCTCGGTGGTGAGGTCCCCGATCGACCGCTCGATGTAGGGGGCCTGGTCGAACACCACGGTCAGCTCGGCCGCGTCGCCCAGGCCGCGGGTCAGGTCGGGAACGGCGTCACGTACCGCGTGGGAGATCCGTACGGCGTTGCCGTCCGGGGTCATCGTGATCGACACGCCCATGCTGGGGCGGCCGTTGGTGCGGGTCAGCGATGTGACCGGGGCGTCCTGTACGGCGACCGTGGCGATGTCGCCGAGCTTGACCGGCCTGCTCGGCTTCGCGGGCCTGGCGCGGGTGCCCGGCTGGGCGGGGGCGGCGGCCGGTGTCAGATACAGGTTCTTCAGGTCGTCGACACTGCCGATGCGGTCTCCGGTCTGCACGGTCAGCGACTTGCCGTCGTCGGTCAACGTGCCCGCCGGGATCGTCACGCCGTTGGCGCGCAGCAGATCCGGGATCGCCGCCGGTGACACGCCGGCCAGCACCATCTTGACCGGATCGGGCGTGATCACGACCTGCTTCTCACGGGCGCCGCTGACGGCGACGTCGCGGACCCCCTCGATCGCCTGCAGCCGCGGCACCACGGTCTTGTCGATTTTGCCGGCCGTGCCCTGCTGATCGCCGCCGTCACTCACCGCGATGACCATGACCGGGATGTCGTCGGTGCTCCCGGCCACGATCTGCGGGTCGACACCGGCCGGTAGCTGAGCCTTGACCCGGCTCACCGCCTGCTGCATCTTGCCGATCACGGTGTCGACGTCGGTGCCGTACTCGTATTTCACCTGGATCTGGGCCAGGCCCTCCTTTGAGGTGGAGGTGATGCCGGTGAGCCCCGGGATGCCCTGGAAGCCGTTCTCGATCGGCTTGGTGACCCGCTCTTCGACGATCTCCGGGGCGGCGCCGGGGTAGCTCGCCACCGCGAAAGCGGCGGGGAACTCCAGCGACGGGAAAAGCTGCTGCTTCAAAGAGGGGATCGCGAGAGCGCCGAACACGCTCAGCACGAGTGTGATCAACATCACGAGAGTGCGGTTGGCTAGGCTCAGCCTGGCCAGGGAGGTCATCGCGGGGAGCTCCTGAGTCGACGACGGGGGACGGCCAAACCCTAACTGCTAAGTTCCCGCGGTATGTCGTCCTACGTCGAGAAGGTGTTCACGCTCAACGGCCGGGTGGCGCTGGTGACCGGCGGCAGTTCGGGCATCGGGTACGCGATGGCGGAGGCGATCGGTCTGGCCGGGGCGGCCGTGATCCTGGTGGCCCGGCGTGCCGAAGCACTCGCCGAGGCCGTGAAGACGCTGGAAAAGCAGGGTGTGCGGGCCGCCGCCATCAGCGCCGACCTCGGCGACCGCGACGCCGTGGCCCGCGTGTGCGCGGAGGCTCCGCGCGTGTTCGGCGAGATCGACATCCTGGTCAACGACGCGGCCAACAACATCCGCAAGCCCATGGCCGAGCTCACTCCCGACGACTACGACCGGACCATCGCCGTCAACCTGACCGCGCCGTTCCTGCTCGGCCGGCACTTCGGGGTGCGCATGGCCGACCGCGGTTGGGGACGCATCATCAACATCGGTTCCCAGCAGTCGATCAGCGCGTTCGGTGACAGTGGCGTCTACGGCGCCTCCAAGGCCGGCATCTGCGGACTAACCCGCTCTCAGGCGGAGGCGTGGTCCCGGCACGGAGTGACCAGCAACACGATCATCCCCGGGTTCGTGCTCACCCCGCTGACCGCACCCGCCCAGGCCGTGTCCGGGCGGGTAGAGGCCCTCGCCGCGCGATCCATGACCGGCCGCAACGGCATCCCCGCCGACTTCGCCGGCACCGCCGTGTTCCTGGCCGGGGACGCCTCCGCGTACGTCACCGGCCAGACCATCTGCGTGGACGGCGGCTTCAGCGTCCACTGAGGCAACCGTTCACGCTCATTTGCGGTGGAGCACGCGGTGGCCGGCGCCCTCGCGCCACATCTCGATCACCAGGTGTTCCCCCGCCTCGTCCACGCCGGTGACCACCACCTCGCGCACGTCAACCTGGAAGAGGTGGAAGTCCTGCCCGCCCGGAGCGCCGTATCCCTCTTTGACCTCCGGGTCGGTGACCTCGACCGCCAAACCGGCGAGTTTCGCGTCGCCGATCCACCCGCCCGGGCTCGCCTCGTCGGGCTCCTCCGACGCGCTGTGGATCGCCAGCCTGGGGTCTCGGCGCAGGTCGAGCGCCTTCATCGCTCCGGGCATCGAGCCCAGCCAGACCTCGCCGTCCTTGAACTCGACCTCGGTGCCGCTGATCCTCGGTGAGCCGTCCTTGCGGAGCGTCGCCATGGTCTTGTGCTTGTTCCTCCCCATGATCGCCAGCACGCGGGCGGCCAACTCGGGGATCTCCTTCTCGATGTCCTGCCACGTCGCCATGACGGGCATCCTGTCGTCCGCCACCGACATTTCCGGGAAGGCACTACACCGCTGAGGCGCCGAAGAGGTCGAGGGTCGCGGGTAGCTGAGAGTGCAGCGGGTGCGGCAGCGCGTCCAGCGTGAACCAGGCGAGTTCGTCGAGCTTGTGCGGCTCCCCGAGTTCGACCTCGGCGGGGTCCACCCTGACCGCGAAGACCACCGCGACCCAGTGGGAGGGAGGATCCCACCGGACCACGTTGCGCACACCGATCTGGTGAAGCTCCACCACGTCGGCTGCGTACTCCTCGCGGACCTCGCGGGCGACCGCCGCCTCGAACGTCTCGCCGAACTCGAGTGCGCCGGCCCCGCTGTCCCAGCTCCCCGGCTCGTCGCGTGCCCCTGCCCCGCGGCGAGCCAGCAGAATCCGTCCCTGGCCGTCATGGCAGACGAACACGCAGGAAACCCTAGGTACTGGTGATGGTTTGTGTGTTGTTTGAGTAGCTATGTTCTGCATAAACCGTCAACCTTTACAAAGTAGACTCATTAGAGGAGCTTGAGCAGCAGGGAGGTGACCTCCTCTGGGCGCTCCAGGTTCGGCAGATGGCCGGCCCAGTCCAGCTCGATCAAGGTCGCGTCCGCAATGTTGCCCGCGATGTGCCGGGCGCTCTCGCGGAAGTACGGAAGGTCGTGCCCGCCGGCGACGACGAGGGCGGGCGCGGCGATCAGCGACAGGTCGATACCGCCGTGACGCCCTTCGGGCAGGGGGTCGGCCGCGCTCGAATGCAGCAGGACCACCGGGTCGCCCGCTCCCCCATGCTGATACCAGAGCTCATGCGAGGTCGTCATCGTGCCTCCAAGGCGACACGCACGCCGAGTCCGATCAGCACCGTCCCCGACACCTGCTCAATGCGGCGCCGTACCGATGGCCGGCTGAAAACGGCCCCGACCCGGCCCACGAACCAGATCACGGCGAGATACCACACCGTGTCGACCACGACCCAGATCACCGCCAGCAGCGTCAGCATCGCCGGGACGTTCGCCCCGGCCGGGACGAACTGCGGGAGGAAGGACATGGCGAACACGGCGGCCTTCGGGTTGGCGCCGCAGGTCGCCAGCCCCAGGACATACGAGCGCCGCCAGCCCCGCGCCGCCTCCGGCTCCTGCCCGTCCGGTCCGGCGTCCCGTACGGCACGGCCGCGCCGCGTCTTGCGCAGCGGGCGGGCCTGCCACAGCGACTGGACACCCATCACGACCAAGAGGACGGCGCCGACCGCCTTCATCACCGCGTACGCCACCTCCGAGGCCAGCACCAGCGCCGACAATCCGAAAACGGCCGCCATCGCCCACAGGAAGATGCCGGTCTCGTTGCCGAGGGTCGCGGCGACGCCGGAGGCGCGGCCCGCCCGGATCGTCTGACGCAGGATCACGGCTGTGCTGACACCGGGGATCATCGCGAGCAGGACGCAGGCACCTGCGAAGGCCAAAAGGAACACCCGCTCAGCCTGTCGATCTCGGTACCGGCGGCGCAACCGGTTAACGGGTGGCCGTACGGCCACCGGTCACGCCTCGCCGGGACCGGAATCTCCTCAGTCGGCGGCAGGTGACCCGTACAGGCGTGCCAGATCGGCGATCGTGTCGGCCATGAGCGTGCGCAGCTCGGCGGGCGCCACGACCTCGACCGAGGCGCCCAGGCGCAGCAGTTGCCAGCGTGCGTGGTTGAGCGATTCGACGGGCAGCGTCACGCGGGTCCAGCCGTCGGGGTCGGTGAGGCCGCCAGCCAGGGCCTTGTCGACGACGTCGCGGCCGAGCGTGTAGCGCAGCAGGTCCTCGATGCCGGGCTGGAGCCGTACGACCGCGTGGCCGGTGTACATGCGTGCGGCGAAGTCGGCGGCGAACCGTCTCCAGAACCCGGCGAGGTCGAAGTCCGGCGGCCGTTCGAAGCGCTCGTCGAGGACCTCGGCCTCGAGGATCCGGCTGACGCGGTAGGTGCGGACGCTGCCGGAGCAGGCCGCGGCCAGATACCACGCGCCGCCCTTGAGGATCAGGCCATAGGGGTGCAGCGTCCGCTCCACCTCGGACGGTCCCCATCTGCGGTAGCGCATCCGTACGACCCGGTCGTCCCAGACCGCCTCGGCGATGTCCATCAGGAAGGGCGCCTCGTCGTTGCCCTGGTACCAGCCCGGGACGTCGAAATGGAACCGCTCGCGCATCCTGGCCGCCTGGGAGCGCGGCTCCGGCGGCAGCGCCGCCAGCAGCTTCAGTTCGGCCGCCGCGGCGAGATCGGCCAGGCCCAGCTCCGCCGCGGGACCGGGCAGCCCGGCCAGGAACAGCGAGGACGCCTCGGCGGGGGTCAGGCCGTTCAGCCGGGTGCGGTACCCGTCGAGCAGCCGATATCCCCCGAGTGGTCCCCGTTCGGCGTACACCGGCACCCCTGCCGCCGACAGTTCCTCCACGTCGCGGTAGACAGTGCGTACGGAGACCTCGAGCTCGGCGGCGATCTGCGCGGCCGTCATGCCGCCGCGGGTCTGCAGCAGAAGCAGCAGGGACAGCAACCGGCTTGCGCGCACGCGCTCCAGTCTGTCAGGTTTACGATGTAGATTTTTTTGCCTATAGCACATCTCGTGTGTTCGAATGCACAGATGGAAAGTTCCGATCGCATTCGCGCGATCATGAACGCGTTACGCACGTCCGACAGCGTGTCGGTGACCGACCTGGCCGCCGAGCACGGCGTCTCCGAGATGACGATCCGCCGGGACCTGGACGAGCTCGCCCAGCAGGGCGTGGTGCGGCGCGTGCGCGGCGGCGCGCTGAGCCTGCTGCTGCGCGGTGAGGAACCGCCGTTCGGGGTCAGGGAGCGCGAGGCCGTCGAGGCCAAACGCCTGATCGGCGCGGAGGTCGCGAGCCTGCTCGCCGATGGTGAGGCCGTGCTGCTGGACGGCGGCACCACCACGCTCGAGGTCGCCCGGGCCGTGCGCGACCGGCGCCTCACCGTGCTGCCGCTGGCGATGCAGGCGGCACAGGAGTTGGCCGGCGCACCCCGCATCCGCCTCGTGCTGCCCGGAGGCGAGGTGCGGCCCGGCGAGATGAACTTCGTGGGGCCGCTCACCGAGAGTTCGATCAGGGCGCTGCGCTTCGACACCGCGGTGATCGGCTGCTGCGGGCTGTCGGCCGAGCACGGGCTCACCGCGCACGATCTGCCCGAGGTCGCCGTCAAGCAGGCCGCGATCGCCTCGGCCCGGCGCGTGGTGATCGCCTGCGACTCCGGCAAGTTCGGCCGCACCGCCTTCGGCGCGGTATGCCCATTGGACCGGCTGGACGTGGTGGTGACCGACGAGGCGATCCCCCGCGACCAGCACGACGCGCTCACCGCCGCCGGCGTGACCGTACGCGCCGTCGCCGTACGCGCTGTCACTGTCCGGGCCACCACCTCGTGAACGTCACGCTCGCGCCGTCCGCGCTGCTGCGTGCCCGCTTCGCCGTCTATGGGCTGTTCCTGATGTCCGGGGCGGCCATGGGCGCCGTCGCCAGCCTCGGTTACGCCGGATTCCTCATCGGGCCCGTCCTGATCGGGGCCCTGGCCGAGCTGGTCGGCCTTCCCCGCGCCCTGTTCGCACCGGCCGTGCTGGCGCTGTTCGTCGCTTTCGCGGCGACGTCGCTGCGGCCCCCGGCACCCCACCGGGATCACCCCGAGACGGACCACACGGGTGCGGATCAGGCCCGGGTGACGTCGACACCGCCGAACATCCCGTAGTCGCGCACCCGGATCACCGAGCCGGACGGACCGGGCGTGCCCGGCTCAACATGGTCATTGACACGAACTATCTCCTGGTTTTACCTTCTAGTCGGATAAATCCTCACCGGCTCTTCAAATATGGAGGTCACCGCCATGCCTGCTGTGGAAACGAGCAAGTCAGAGACTCCTCTGGTGGCGTTCGAAGAACTCGGCGAGGACGAGTACTCGGCTCCGCAGACCTGTCTGAAGCCGGCCTTCTAGGGAATGTCGGGGAACCCTTCCACGCGATGTGGAAATCGTGTACTGGAGGGCGATTCTCCACGATGACGCGCGTCCGTGTGTCCCGCCTCGTCTTCTTCCACTGGCGAAATGGCCAAATGGTATGCGACGATCCGCTGAGACATCGCCAGTTCGCGCTGAGCGCGGCCGCGGAATCCCTGCTGCGGCCGCTTTCTCACTGGACCGATCTGCGCGAGTTGGACGGCGAGCTCTCGGAGCTGGCACAGCGACTGCTCGCCGCGCATGTGCTCGTCGCCGAGGGATCCCCCGAGCATCTCCTCGAGGAAAGGGAAAGCCCGTGGTCCACCTGGGGCTCAGCGGCGACGTATTACCATCTCGCCACCCGCACCCGCCGCGATGACGCGTTCCTGACCGCGGCCGAGGACACCGCCGAGATCCGCCGCCGGGTCACGGCCCAGCCCTCGCCCTCCCCGTTCAAAACCCATGGCGGACAGGTGGTCCGCCTGCCGGAGGGCGTGTCGCCCGACGGCACCGACTTCGGGGTCGACTTCGGGCACGTCCTGCGGGCGCGCCGGACCACCCGCCGGTTCAGCGCGGCCGATCCCGTGAGCGCCGAACAGCTGAGCGGTCTGCTGCGCTGGGTGGCCGGTCCGTTCCACCGGATAGACGTGCCGGGGGTCGGATCGGTCGTGCTGAAGACCAGCCCATCGGGAGGAGCCCGGCACGCCATCGAGGTCTACCCCGTCGTGCTCAACGTCTCCGGCGTGCCGTCGGGCGTTTACCACTACCGGGCCCGGGACCACTGTCTGGAGACCGTCAGACCGGGCAGACCTGACTCCGGCGAGCTCGTCCACTGGTGCGGCGGTCAACTCTACGCGGACACCGCGGGGGTTCTGCTGCTCTACACGGCCGTACTCCGCCGGTCGGCCTGGAAATATCGAACAGGCCGGACGTACCGAACGCTCTTCATGGACCTGGGGCATCTCAGCCAGACCGCGTACCTCGTCGCCACCGCGCTGGGGCTCGGCGCGTTCTTCACCGCCGCCACCCGCGACGAGGCGATCGAAGAGGTCCTGGGGCTCACATGGGAAGAGGAGATCTTCCTGGGGCTGACCGGGGTGGGCGTCCCGGACGAAACAGAGTCGCGGCGCCAGCGTGAGATGCTGGCGGGCGGCCCGGCCGGCTTCTCTTTCGCGATGGACGCGTGGGACGGGCTCGGAACCACATGACGGCGACCGCGCTGTTGGACGTCTCCCGGCTCGACGCGAACATCCGCCGATTCCATGCGAAAGCCGCTGCCGCGGGGGTCGGGGTCCGGGCGCATGTGAAGGCGCACCGCATGGTGGAGGTGACCCGGCGTCAGGCCGCGGCCGGCGCCGCCGGGATCGCGGTCACCTATGTACGGGAGGCCCGGCGCCACCTTCCGGCGGGCCTGAGGGACGTCGTCATGACCTGGCCCTGGCTCGAGGAGTGGCGGTGGCCCCTCCTCGCCGAGCTGGGCCGCGACTGTGACCTGTCGGTACACGTCGATCGGGCGGACGGCGTGACCGCGCTGGCGGCGGCGGCACGCGAGGCGGGCACCGTGATCGGGGTCCGGATAGAAGTCGGCGAACGTACCGGCGACCGGTCGATGACCCGTGACGAGGTGCTGGCACTGGCGGGAGCGGTGGAGGAACGACCGGAGTTGCGGCTCGACGGCGTCACCGGCTATCGCGCGCTGATGACCCCCGTTGAGGTGCGGAAGCGGCACGACATCGGACGCGGCCTCGCCCGGCTGCTGGTCGACCGTGCCGAGCATCTGCGCGCGCACCGGATCCCCTGCCCCGTGGTGGCGGTGGGAGGGACCCCCACGGCGGACGGAGCCCTCGACGTCGACGGGGTGACCGAGATCTGCGGCGGAGCCTACCCACTGATGGACGCCGGCATGGCGGCCGCCGACATGTGCGGCTTCGATGACGTGGCCCTGAGCATCGGCGCCACGCTGCTGGGCGGGGGCCGTACCGACGCCGATGAGCTGCTGCGGGGTGCCGCGCAGCCCTGGACGCCACCGGAGGAGGTGGCGACGCTCGCGGACGGGACGCCGATCCCCGCGACCGCGGAGCCCGGCACGGTCGTCACGCTGCTCCCCGCTCACATCTGCCCGCTGATCGTGCGATTGCCCGGCGTGGACACCGCCGAAGGCCGATGGAACGTGCACCACCTGCCGGACGAGGTGCCCCGTTGAACAAGCTCAACGTGCTCAAGGAGAGCGGGTTCCGCTGGTTCTTCCTGGCCCAGTGCTCGTCGCTCCTCGGCGACCGCATGGTCGCCCCGGCCCTCGCCCTCGCCGTCCTCGGCCTGACCGGATCGGCGGCGGATCTCGGTTGGGTGCTTGCGGCGGCAGCGGTGCCCGAGGTCGTCTTCATGCTGGCGGGGGGCGTCATCGGAGATCGCTTTCCCCGGCAGACCGTAATGCTCAGCAGCGACATCGTCCGCGCCGTCGCCCAGGCGGCGACGGCCTTCCTGCTGCTCACCGGCCGGGCCCAGGTCTGGCAGCTCATCTGTCTGCAGGTGGTGCACGGCACCGCCTCGGCGCTGTTCACTCCCGCGATCAGCGGGCTCGTGCAGGCGACCACACATCCCGGCAACCGTCAGGCGGCCAACGCGCTGCGCGGCATCGCCCAGTCGGCCTCCATGGTCGGCGGACCCGTACTGGCGGGCCTGCTGGTGTCGCTGAGCAATCCCGGCTGGGCCGTCGCGATCGACTCGGCCACGTTCCTGCTCAGCGCGGTCTTCCTCTCCCTGGTGCGGCTGCCGCCGGGCGACCGCCGAATGCGGGCACGCCCCTTCCTGCGTGACCTCCTCGACGGGTGGCGGGCGTTCCGCAGCCGACGGTGGGTATGGGCCGTCATCATCGCGGCGTCGCTCATCAACATGCTCTACGCGGCCTTCATCGTGCTCGGGCCGATGGTGAGCAGGTCGTCCCTCGGCGGGAACCACGCGTGGGCGGTCCTTCTCACCGCTTTCGGCCTCGGCAGCCTGATCGGCGGGACAGTCTCGCTGTACGTCCACGCCCGGTTCCCCCTGCGCAGCGGACTCGTCGTGGTCACGCTGTTCGCCTTCCCCACCCTGGCGCTGGCCACCGGGATGCCGCTCGCTGTCGCCGCCGCGGGAGCGTTCTGCGGCGGGATCGGGCTGATGGTGTTCAACACCCTGTGGGAGACGACGCTGCAGCGGCACGTGCCCGCGGAGTCCCTGTCCCGCGTGAGCGCCTATGAGTGGTTCGGCGCCATGGCGTGCCAGCCGATCGGTCTCGCGCTCGTCGCCCCCGCCGCGGCGCGCTTCGGTCTCGCGCCGACCCTGTGGGCGGCCGGTCTGGCGCAGGTTCTGATCAGCCTTCTTCCGCTGGCGCTGCGCGACGTCCGTCTCATCCCCGCCGAGCCTCTGCCCGGCCCCGAGCCGGAGCCCGTCCCCCAACCCGGCACGGTCTGATGAAACGGTCGGCGGCCCGGTTTCTACGGCCCGGTCACGGGACGGCGAACTGGTCGTAGGCGAGTTTCGCGATCAGGGCGGTGACGACGCACAACAGGACGATCCGTACGAACCCTGAGCCGCGGTTGAGTGCCATCCGGGCGCCGATCTGGGCGCCGGCGATGTTGCAGGCGGCCATGCCGAGGCCCAGGGCCCACATCACGTGGCCCTGCAGGCCGAAGACGATCAACGCGCCGAGATTGGTCCCGGTGTTTATGATCTTCGCGGTGGCCGACGCGTGGACGAAGTCCGTGCCCAGGATCGAGGTGAACGCGATGAGCAGGAACGTCCCGGTGCCGGGCCCGAGGATGCCGTCGTAGTAGGCGATCACCACGCCGGCGGCGACGACCGCGGCGAGCACCCGCCGACGGGTACGCAGGTGCGGATGCGGCAGGCGTCCGAAGTCGGGGCGCAGCGTGACGAACGCGGCGACGCCCAGCAGCACGACCATGATCAGCGGGTTCAGCACCGCCCTGTCGAGCAGCGCGGCCGAGGCCGCGCCCAGACCGGCGAAGGCCACCGCCAGCGCCCCGGCCGGTACGGCGACCGCGCGGTCGAACTTCGTCCTCCGGGCGTAGGTGACGGCGGCGGAGGCCGTGCCGAAGATGGCGGCGGACTTGTTGGTGGCGAGCGCCTGCACCGGCGACAGCCCGGCCAGCAGCAGCGCGGGAAGCTGGAGCAGCCCGCCCCCGCCGACGACGGCGTCCACCCAGCCCGCCGACAGCGCCGCCAGAAGCAGCACCACGATCTGGCCCGCCTCCACGCGGCGCGCCCTCCTTTACGTCGGCTTGACCCAGAGCCTACCCGGCCACCGCGCTCGCGGCCGCCTCCCGCGCCGGCCGTACGGGAGTGCGTGCCGCCACCAGCCACAGCACGACGAGCGCGACGACCGCGAGCACCGCGGCGGCCAGCGCCGCCTCCGCCGAGTCACGCCAGAGACCGGTGATCGCCAGGGCGGCCGGGAGCGCGGCCGTGAGCACCCCCTCGGTGATCGCGACCCATCCGGTGAAGCGGGTGAGCCCGGTACGGCCGAGCCCGAGCACGAGGAAGAACAGGAGCCACAGCAGCGCCCACGTGAGCCAGATGACCACGAACACCCGCTCGCCGGTCTGCCACAGGTAGGCGGCGTAGCCCACGGCGGCGAACGCGACGAACAGGGAGAACCAGCCGAGCCCCTCCCCCGGCCAGCCGGTCACGGCGTTGATGCCCGACCACAGGTAGGTGAAGCCGAACAGGTAGATCCCCGCGGCGCCGGCGATGATCGCCCTGTCGCCGCCGGAGGTCATGATGAGGAAGGTCGGCGTCACCACCTGCAACGTGCCGACGAAGAAGTTGAGCGGGGCGGATCCCTTGGGCGTGATCTTCCCGAGGAGCCCGAGACCGTTGATGATCAGCACCGCACCGACGTAGAACAGTCCCACGTCACTCATGCCATGTCTCTCTTTCCATGAAGGCGTCCCGGCGCGGAGTCGATGATCGCGGAAGTCTCGGGACGCCCGGGTCGTCCGTGGGGACGCGGCGGAGACGATGCTATAGGCCCGCCCAGACTGCCCCCACCGTTCTTCCTGATGACTCTCACGAGCGGGACGGGGCGGTTCATCGACTTCCGCGGCTGATCACCGAAGCCTGGCCAGGGCACGTGCGTTCCTCCGCTCCGGGAGAATGCAGGCATGGTTGAACAGAGCATCTGGATGCAGAAGGTCGCCGCCGACCCCGGTCACTCCGCCTGGTACATCGAGCGCTTCCGTTCCATGGCTCGTGCCGGTGACGACCTCGCCGGGGAAGCCCGCCTCGTGGACGCCATGGTGTCGCGCCGAGCCCGCATCCTCGACGCCGGCTGCGGATCCGGCCGGGTCGGTGGCGTGTTGGCCGAGGCCGGCCACGACGTCGTCGGGGTCGATGTCGACCCGGCGCTGATCGAGGCCGCCGGGCAGGACCACCCCGGGCCGCGATGGTTGGTCGGCGACCTGGCCGAACTCGACCTGCCCGCGCAGGGCGTCACCGCGCCGTTCGACGCCATCGTCTGCGCCGGGAACGTGATGACGTTCCTCGCGCCGAGCACCCGTCGTGAGGTGCTGAAACGGTTCCGTGCGCACCTCGCGCCGGACGGCCGGGCCGCGATCGGCTTCGGCGTCGACCGCGGCTATGAGTTCGGCGAGTTCCTGGCGGACGCCGCGGCCGGCGCACTCGAACCCGACCTGCTGCTGTCCGCGTGGGACCTGCGTCCGTTCAGGGACGACTCGAGCTTCCTGGTCGCCCTCCTCCGCCCCGCGTGACCGAGCGGCCGAGCCCGGCGACTCGGTGACCGTGGCCCCTCAAAGGTGACCCTGGCCCCTCAGATGGGTTCACCCTCGTCGTCGCGGCCGCCGGGCCTGGGGGAGGTGGCGGGCGACGGCTGCCCGGGCCGGGGTGTGGTCGACTCCCGCGGCGCCTGTGGTTCCGGCTCGGTGGGCTGGGGCGGCGGCGTGGGCACGAAGTTGGTCGCCGGCAGCGGCGGCCGCGGCTGCGGATCGTGGCCGCCGCGGAACAGCAACTGCCACACCACGGCCGCCAGCGTGAGCGTGAGCGCGGCCAGCAGTGCCGACGCCAGCACCACGGACCTGCGGGTGGCGATCGGCGGCGGCGGGGGGCCCGGCGGGGCGGGCAGCGCCGGGGCTTCGTCGCCCAGCCAGTACGGCGCGAAGTCGGGCCCGCTCCACCGGCCGGTCAGCATGCCCGAGACCAGGATCCGGTCGAGGAACCGCTCGGCGCCGGGGCCGCCCGGGACGTACGGCACGGCCACCCAGGGGGCCTGACCGTCGTGCATGGCCACGACCGGCGGCAGGTCACCGCCGCCGCGCCGGCGGGCAGCGGCCCTGATGACGGTGACGAACCGGTCCCTGGCCGCGGCGTCGAGCGCGGCGCCGGTCGTGAGGACCGCCACCGACACCGCCCGGCCGTCCGGTCCCTGTCCGAGGTAGACCAGCCCGGCCGGTGCCCTGCCCAGGCGTGCCTGCAGCACGAAAGGCCCCAGGCGGGGCGGGTCGTTGTGCTGCAGCGGCCTGCTCACCACCTCATCAAAACACTGCTCGCCACCTGATCAAAGCACGGGGCCGCCCTCTCCGGCGGGGCGCGGTGGGTGTGGTCGTCCGGTGGTGTGGGCAGATGGGAGAGGATGGAACCTCGTACGCAGTCACGATTGAATAACCTTCATGACCGTTGCCAGTGAGCGTCCCGAGCCCGGCAGGGCCTCGGGTGGACGGGACGATGCCGCGGGAGCCGATCTGGAGTCGCTTCACAACGCGCTTGCCCAGGTCAGACGGGTGATCGTCGGGCAGGATCACATGGTCGAGCGGCTGCTGGCGGCGCTGCTGGCCCGGGGTCACTGCCTGCTGGAGGGCGTTCCGGGCGTCGCCAAGACGCTGGCGGCCTCGACGCTGGCCACGGTGGTGGGTGGCACGTTCGCCCGGGTCCAGTTCACCCCCGACCTGGTGCCGAGCGACATCGTCGGCACGCGTGTCTACCATCCGGGCACCGAGCGGTTCGACGTCGAGCTCGGGCCGGTGTTCGTCAACTTCCTGCTGGCCGACGAGATCAACCGGGCTCCGGCGAAGGTGCAGTCGGCGCTGCTGGAGGTGATGGCCGAGCGGCAGGTGACGCTCGCGGGGCGCACGCATCCGCTGCCCAGGCCGTTCGTCGTGCTGGCCACGCAGAACCCGATCGAGTCCGAGGGCGTTTACCCGCTGCCGGAGGTGCAGCGCGACCGGTTTCTGTTCCGGGTCAGGGTGGCCCATCCCAGCGCCCACGAAGAGCTGGAGATCCTGCACCGGATGAGCGTCCGGCCGCCGGTGCCCGAGCCGGTGCTCGACCCCGGACGGCTGCTGCGGCTGCAGGACATGGCCGAGGAGGTCTCGGTGCACCAGCTCGTCGCCGACTATGTCGTACGGCTGGTCATGGCCACGCGGATGCCCGCGGAGTACGGCCTGCCGGAGCTGGCGGAGATGATCGAAATCGGAGTGAGCCCGCGGGCGACGCTGGGGTTGATCGCGGCGGGCCGGGCGCTGGCGCTGCTGCGGGGGCGTGACTACCTGCTGCCCGACGACGTGCGCGACGTGGCCCTCGACGTGATGGCCCATCGGCTGATGCTGACCTTCGACGCGCTGGCCGACGACATCGATCCCGCGGAGGTGGTGCGCCGGATTCTGCAGGTCGTGCCGCCTCCCCTCGTGGTGTGGAACCGGGACCGGCGGTGAGCCGATGAGTGGCGGGGTGAGCCCGGAGCGGGCGCTGCGGCGGCTGGAGCTCACCGTGCTGCGCCGCCTCGACGGGCTGCTGCAGGGCCGCCACCAGGGGCTGATCCCGGGGCCCGGAAGTGAGCCGGGCGACACCCGCGTCTACGTTCCCGGCGAGGACGACGTACGCCGGATGGACTGGGCGGTGACGGCGCGCACCACCGTGCCGCACGTGCGGGATCTGATCGCCGACCGGGAGCTGGAGACCTGGGCACTGGCGGATCTGTCGGCCAGCATGGACTTCGGGACGGCCGACATGACCAAGCGTGACCTGGTGGTGTCGGCCGTGGGCGCGATCGGGTTCCTGGCCGGTCGCGTCGGTGACCGGTTCGGCGCCTATGTCCTGCACGGCCACGACGTCCATCGCTATCCGGCGCGGCCCGGCCGGTCCGCGCTGTACGGGCTGCTGCACACGCTGCTGGCCGCCCCCGAGGCGGTGGGGACGGCGGATCTGGGGCAGGCGATCGAGGTGATGTCGGCGGCACACCGCAAGCGGGGCCTGCGCGTGATCGTTTCTGACTTCCTGAGCGGTTCCTCCCCCGAGGCCCCGGGGTGGGAGCGGCCGATGCGCCGGCTGGCCGCCCGCCAGCAGGTGCTCGCCGTGGAGGTGATCGACCCGCGGGAACTCGACCTGCCCGACGTCGGGCTGGTCACGTTCACCGATCCGGAGACCGGGCACTCCCGCGACGTCCACCTGTCGCGGCGGCTGCGGGAGCGGTACGCGGCCGCGGCGGCCGCGCAGCGTGCGGCCACCCGGGTCGCGCTGCGCCGTGCCGGGGCCGGGCACCTGGTCCTGCGCACCGACCGCGACTGGGTGGCCGACATCGCGAGGTTCGTGCTGGGGCAGTCGCGTGCCTCGCGACGGCTGTCCGCGAGGCGGGGGGTGGTGCGGTGAAGTTCCTGTCGCCCGGCTGGCTGTGGCTGTTCGCGCTGCTCGCCGCGCTCGTGGCGGGGTATGTGGCGGTGCAGTTCCGGCGCCGCCGCTACACGGTGCGGTTCACCAACCTCGCCCTGCTGTCGCTGGTCGCCCCCGAGCGGCCGGCGTGGCGGCGGCATGTCCCGGCCGCGCTGTTCCTGGTGATGATGAGTCTGCTGATCGTCGGTGCGGCGCGGCCGAGCGGCGAGGTGCGGGTGCCCCGCGACCGTGCCACGATCATCATCGCGGTGGACATCTCGCTGTCGATGGACGCCGATGACGTCCCGCCGAGCCGGCTGGTCGCGGCCAAGCAGGCCGCCCAGCAGTTCGTCTCCGACCTGCCCGAGCGGTTCAACGTGGGCGTGGTGACCTTCGCCCGGTCGGCCGCTGTGGTCGTCTCCCCCACCACCGACCACGCGGCGGTCACGGCGGCGATCTCCAACCTGACCACCCGGCCGGGCACCGCGATCGGCGAGGCGGTGTTCAACTCGCTCGACTCGATCAGGTCGTTCGACCAGCGGGCGGTGACCGATCCGCCGCCGTCGGCGATCGTGCTGCTGTCCGACGGGGACAACACCTCGGGCAGATCGGTCGGCGACGCGGTGGAGGCGGCGGTGGGCGCGAAGGTGCCGGTCTCCACGATCGCGTACGGCACGCCGGAGGGGACCGTGAACATCGAGAACCGGCCGGTGCTGGTGCCGGTGAACAAGGCCACGCTGAAGTCGCTGGCCGAGGGGACGGGCGGCCGGGCCTACACGGCGGAGTCCAGCAGCCAGTTGCGGGAGGTGTACGCGCAGATCGGGACATCGCTGGGATACCGGCTGGTGCATCAGGAGATCACTCAGCGGTTCATCCTGGGGGCGGCCGCGGCCGGGCTGCTGCTGGCCGGGGCGGCCATGCTGTTGGGCTCTCGCATTCCCTAGCGTTGGTACGTTTGCCCCGTGGCGCATTACTTCGAGGAGAGTCCGGAGGCGGCCGGTCGGCCCGGCGTGGTCACGCTGGTCCTGCCGGACCTGCATCTTCGGCTGGAGACCGACAGCGGGGTGTTCTCCCCCGGCCGGGTCGATCCCGGCACCCGGGTGCTGCTGGAGGCCGTGCCGCCGCCGCCCGAGGAGGGCGACCTGCTCGATCTGGGCTGTGGCTACGGCCCGATCGCGCTCACCATGGCCTCGCGTGCGCCGCGGGCGACCGTGTGGGCCGTCGACGTGAACCGCCGATCGGTCGATTTGTGCGAGCGCAATGCGCGAAGCGCCGGCCTTGACAAAGTAAGGCCGGTTCATGTGGATGAAGTCCCCGATGAGATCCGTTTCCGTGCCATCTGGTCCAACCCGGCGATCCGGATCGGCAAGCAGGCCCTGCAGGAGATGCTCACCCGGTGGCTGGACCGGCTCACCCCCGACGGCGCCGCCTTCCTGGTCGTGCAGAAGCATCTGGGCTCCGACTCGCTGCAGCGGTGGCTGAACGACCAGGGCTGGCCCGTCGTGCGGCTGGCCTCCCGCTCCGCCTACCGCGTGCTGCGGGCGGGCGCCCGGCCGGTGGAGGCCCGATGACGGCCAAACCGACCACCGGTAAATCGACCACCGGGCGCAGGCAGCTTCGGCCGACCGACGTGAAGCGGCTCAACCGGGCCTGGCGGCGCGACACCCGGAGCCGGCTCACGCTGATCCTGGAGTCGGTGACCGGGCCGTTCAACATCGGGTCGATCTTCCGTACGGCCGCGGCCCTCGGTGTGGAGACGATCTGGCTGGCGGGCAACGCCACCCCGCCCACCAATCCCAAGGCGCAGAAGACCGCCCTCGGCACCGACCGGCTGGTCGGCTGGCACGAGGCGGTCCCGGTCCAGGATGCGATCGGTGCCGCCAAGGAACAGGGCTTCCGGGTCGTCGCCGTGGAGTTGACCGGTGACGCCGTACCGTTGCCCGAGGCCGTGCTGGGCGGCGACGTGTGCCTGCTGCTGGGCGGGGAGGACCACGGCTGCTCCCCCGCCGCGCTGGAGGCGGCCGACGCGGTGGTCTACATCCCGCAGGTGGGCCGGGTCGGGTCGGTCAACGTGTCCATCGCGGCGGGGATCGTGATGGCCGAGGCCCGGCGCCAGGAGTGGGCCCAGAGACGTGTGACGCCGGAGCCCTCGGCGGGGGCCTCGTAATGCGGACATTCGACTTCCTCGACCATCCAGGGCCGCTCGCGTTCGCGCATCGTGGCGGGGCCGACGACGGCCGCGAGAACACGATGTCCGCCTTCGCCAGGGCCGTGGAGCTCGGCTACACCTATCTGGAGACCGACGCGCACGCGACGGCCGACGGGGTGCTGCTGGCCTTCCACGACCACACCCTCGACCGGGTCACCGATCGCAGGGGCCGGATCTCCGCGCTGCCCTACCGGGACGTGCGCCGGGCGCGGATCGACGGCCGGGAGGAGATCCCGCTGATCGAGGATCTCCTGGGGACCTGGTCGCACGTCAGGTTCAACATCGACGTCAAGGAGAGTCCGGCGATCGTGCCGCTGGCCCGGGCCATCCGCCGTACACGCGCCTATGATCGCGTCTGCCTGACGTCCTTCTCCGACCTGCGGCTCGCCCAGGCGCGTGGCGCGATCGGCCGGGAGGTGTGCTCGTCGCTCGGGCCGCGGGGGATCGTCGCGCTGCGCGCCGCGTCGGTCGGCAGCGGGTACGGCCGGCTGCTCTCCCGGCTCGCCCGGGCGGGCGTGCCGTGCGCGCAGGTCCCCCTCGGGCTGTTCGGCCTGCGGTTCATCACCCGGCCCCTGGTGCGTACGGCTCACGCCATCGGCATGCAGGTGCACGTGTGGACGGTGAACGACCCGGTCATCATGGGACGCCTGCTGGACCTGGGCGTCGACGGGGTGATGACCGACAACATCACCGGCCTGCGCGGGGTGCTCAAGTCGCGCGGCCAGTGGCATCCGAACGCGGACGGCGGCTGACCAGGTCGCCGATCAGCGGCGGCGGTCCGGGGCGGCGGCGGGCATCTCGCCGAAACCGCTCACCGTGGCAGGCCGGCCGCGCCGTCGCTTCCGGCGGAGATGTAGATCACGGAGCTGGACGTGTAGCCGTTGCCGTTGTTCCTCTCGCCGGCGATTTCCACCTCGCCGAACACCATCACCTCGTCCGTCCCGGGGACCACCGCCAGGCCGCGCAGCCGGGCGGCCGTCCCCTGCGGCACGGGGATCGTGGAGACCTCCCAGCGACCATCCGGGTAACGGGAGAGCACGACGGCGGACTCCGGTGAGTCGAAGAGCATGGGTGAAGCGATCACATGGAGCCGGCCGCGGGAATCCACGCAGGCCTGGCCGAGCCGCCGCCCGGCCGGTACCGCGACCCGTTCCCAGCTGCGGCCGTTCCAGTGCGCCGCGATGGGGTAGGGCTCGTTGGTCTCGCCCCGCTCCCCGAACAGCCAGACGTCGTCATCCGCGAGAGCGAGCATGCTCGTGATCGTGTACGTCCTCGTCTCGTCGTCGGGAGGCAGCGCGCCGTCGGTCGACACCTTGCGCCATTTCGCGCCGTCCAGGCGGGCGACCCTGTTCCCGCCGTAGGCCCACATCCCCGGCCCGGACACCGGGGCAACCCACTTGAGGTAACCGACCGGCAACCGCGTCTTCCGCCAGGGGCCCCCGCCGGAGCGTGCGGCGGTTTCTGAGAACCATGCGTTGGTGGGTTTCCCGACGTCATTCCCCATCAGCCACACCCCCCGGCGGCCGAGTGTTCGGACGGCGAAGATCTCAGCCGCCGGTGCGCGCACCTGGGACCACCGGTGCCCGTCGTAACGCAGCACGTAGGTGTCGACATCTCCATGCACGGTGACCCAGATGTCATCGGGGGCGGACGCGCTCATGCTGCTGATCACGCCTTGGAGGCGCGGCAGGACGTTCATCTGCCGCCAGGACCGCCCGTTCCACCGCAGCGCGATCGGGAAGACCTCGCCCTCGTCGAGCGAATTGGTCTCACCGAACGCCCACCCGTCCGCCGGGCCGAACAGGATCGCCCCTTCCATCGCATCAAAATCGCCGTAGTCGAACATGTGCGTCAGCCGCCAGGACCGATGGCTGGGAACGGGCTGCGCCCAGCCGGGATTCGCGGGATCGGCCTGCGCCCAGCTGGGCGGCGCCGAAGGGGACGGCGCCGGAATGGACGGGACCGCCCGGCCGCCGGAATCACAACCACTCGCCGTGAACCCCACCGTGATGGCCATCGCCGCGAGCACTGCTGCGATCGGCCTCCGCTCCTGAAAAGCCATGCCGGCCCCCGTCACTTCATCCCCTGCCCGTCCGTACGGACATCCCCGTGTCCGTACGGACGGTACGGCAGACCGGGCGACAACACCGGTGAAATGATCGAAACCGCTGGATATCGCTGGATATCGGAGGGAATCGTCTATCGTCCGCTACCGCGAGGAAGCGACGGGCACGCTGGACGAAGCGCGACCGCACACGCTCAAGGAACGGCCGCGCGAGCTGAAGCTCTGTGAGGGGACCCGTTCTCCGGAGCGAGTGGACCGGTCACCGCACCGCTCGCATGGCGACCAGCGCGGCGAGCGCGGCGGCCGTGATCGTCAGCGTCATCGACAGCGCGGTGGCCCCGCCCATGGAGACCAGCGGGGGCACCACCGCGCCGGCGAGGAACTGCAGCACGCCGAGGAAGGCCGAGGCGGTGCCCGCCCGTTCTCCGTGCGGGATCAGCGCCAGCGCGCTGGCGTTGGGCGCGACCAGTCCGCCGCTGGAGACCATGAGGAACAGCCCGGACAGCAGCACGGGCAACCCCCAGCCGGCCGCCACACCGCCGAGGGCGATCACGCTCCCGGCCGCGCAGACGACCAGTCCTGCCACCAGCATCGGGCGGGGCCCGTACCGGCCCACGAGCAGACCGTTGAGGTTGCCGGCCAGGACGATCCCCACGGAGTTCACCGCGAAGATCACTGAGAAGGGCTGCGGGCCGACCTGGTACTCGTGCTGCAGCACGAACGAGCTGAGCCCGATGTAGGTGAACAGGGTGCACGCGGCCAGCGAGAGCATCAGGCAGTAGCCGGTGAAGCTCCGGTCGCGGGCGAGCACCGCGAACTGACGCCCCGTCGCGCGTACGCCTCCGGAATGGCGCTCGGCGGGATCGAGGGTCTCCGGCACGCCCAGCGCCGCCAGGACCAGCAGGACGCCGATGCCGGCGAGCACGACGAACAACCCGCGCCAGTCCATGAACCGGGACAGCTGGGCCCCGGCGAGCGGCGCCGCGATCGGGGCCAGGCCACTGACGATCATGAGCATCGAGTACACCCGGGCCGCGGCGGCGCCGTCGAACAGGTCACGGACGATCGCCCGGGCGATCACCAGCCCGGCCGCGCCGGCCAGCCCCTGGACCAGCCGAACGCCGATCAGCGACCAGATGCCCGGAGCGAACGCGCACAGCAGCGAGGTCGCCGCGTAGGCCGCCACCCCGATGAGCAGCGGCCTTCGGCGGCCGACCCGGTCGCTCAGCGGGCCCGCCACGAGCTGGCCGAGCGCCAGCCCGACCAGGCACATCGACATGGTGAGCTGGGAGAGCGCGTCGCCGGCGGCGAGATCACGCCCGAGCTGCGGCAGCACCGGGAGGTAGAGGTCCAGTGACAGCGGGCCGAACGCGGACAGGGCGCCGAGTGTGGCCAGCAGGCGCAGGCGCCGTGCCCTGGTCAGCACCGGTCGCGGCTGCTCCGCCTCTCGTGGCTGCCCAGCGCACATCGTCATGCCGTCGCCGCCGCTCAGATCATCGCCCGGCTTCACCCTGTCCCCCGTTCCTCAAGTCCCCCGCCCTCAAGTCCCCCGCCCTCGAGGTCCCCACCCCACGGGCCTCCGTTCGTCACGGAGGCCCGTCCACTTCGCCGCATGGCCGGTGAGCATTCGCCCACCGGACGGTCACGGCCCTTCGGGGTCGATCACGTCCTTGTCCACCCAGAACGGCTCCAGCAGCGACCTGAGGTGCTCGGCGCCGACCCGCTCCAGCAGCGCCAGCGCGCCTGCGTTGTCGACCAGCTGCTCCATGCGGCTGGCGCCGAACAGCACGGTGCAGGTGGCCGGGTGCGTCAACGTGAAGGCGACACACACCTGGGCCGGGGTGGCGTCCAGGTCGGCGGCGACCTTGGCGATCCCGGCGGCGGCCTCGACGATGCGCTCGCGCACTCCGCCGGGGTCGCGGCCGACCTCCCGGGACGGCTTGATCTTGCCGGCGAGGATGCCGCCCTCCATGATGTCGGAGGCCTCCAGAGAGACTCCCTGGGCGAACACCTCGGCGAAGGGCGCGCCGTCCGGGATCGACCGCCGGCACGGGCTGTACTTCAGCTGGGCCAGCTGCGGGCCGGGCGAACCCGCGGCCAGCGCGTGCCGCCGGATCGTCGTGACGGCGGTGGCCGACCAGTTGTTCACGCCCCAGCAGCCGATGAGCCCGTCGGCCTCCAGCTCGGCGAGGTCGCCGGCGAGCCGCTCCAGGTCCAGATCGTCGCGCCGGATGTCGCCGAGGACGGCGACGTCGGCCCGGTCGGTCCCGACGCGGAACAGCGCGCGCTCCATCTGCTCCCGCAGCGACATCTCGGGGTAGCCCTCCAGCCAGAGCTTCTCCGACAGCAGGTACTCGTCCCTGCTGACTCCGGCGGCACGGATGATCGCCGAGAACAGCACGTCGGTGAAGACCGGCGGGTGCCCCGGAAAGCCGTACACGCCGACGTCGAACAGGTTCACGCCCAGGTCGACGGCGTGACGCACCATCGCCACGGCGTCGGCGAAGTCCATCCGGTCGTAGGTGTGCCAGGACCCCAGGGACAGCACGGAGGCCTCAGGCCCGTGGGTGCCGATCCGACGCCGAGGGATTTTCTTGTTATCCGCGGTCATCTGACTCCTCAATCCGCAATCGATGTGGTACTCAGGGCAGCCACGGGTGGACGACGGCCTTGACCTGTTCGAGCCGGGACATCGACTCGATCGCCGCGCTCGCCCCGCTCAGCCCGACGGGCTCGCCGAACAACTCGTCCCAGTTGAAGCGCCCCTGGAAGGTGCGGAGGAACTCCACGGCCCGGTAGTAGTCGCCGACGTCGCCGTTCAGCGACCCGAGCACGGTCAGCTCCTTGCCCATGATCGTGCCGAGTGCGACCGGGTCGGGCCGGGGGCCGGTGCTGCCGCAGACGACGAACCGGCCGCCGAAGGCGGCCATGTCCACGGCCTCGCCGCCGACGCCGGGCGCCCCGGCGAAGTCGAGCACGAGATCGGCGCCCCGGCCGCCGGTGGCGTCCATCACCTGGGCGACGCGGCTCGCCGCGTCGCCGTCCAGCCCGATCGTGACGTCGGCGCCGAACCGGCGGGCCTGCTCCAGCCGGGCGTCGGGCGCGCCGATCGTGACGACGGTGCCGGCGCCGCCCAGGCTCGCCACCGCCGTGGCCACGAGCCCGAGGGCTCCGGCGCCCTGGATCGCCACGGTCGAGCCGGGGCGGATGCCGCCGGCCCGGTCGAAGGCGTGCAGCACGGTCTTGACGGCGCAGCCCGCGCTGGCCGCCCAGGTGTCCTTGACGTCGTCGGGCAGCACGACCTTCAACGCGCCGGGCGTGACGTAGGCGTGCTCGGCCAGGCCCGCCGTGGCGTACGGCCAGCGGTCCGAGCGCTGGAGGAACCCGTACCCGCGGTTGGCGCAGGCGACCGGCGCGCGCAGCACCGTGCAGCCGTAGCAGCGCCCGCAGACCGACTCCGACCAGCCGATGCGGTCGCCCACCTTGACCGGGCGGCCGAGGGCGTCGACGGTGTCGGGGCCGACCGCCTCGACGGTGCCCGTCATCTCGTGGCCGAGCACCATCGGCAGCATGCCCGGCCATGACATGCCGCCGCTCCACAGGTGGACGTCGGTGGCGCACAGCGTCGCGCAGCCGATCTTGACGAGTGCGGCGCCGGGCTCGCACTCGCTCGGCAGCGGCAACTCCTCCAGGGTCAGCGGCTCCCCGTGGACGCGCAGGACCGCGGCCCGGGTGGCGGATGGCAGTGACATGTACTCGTTTCTCCCGATTCTGCTATCTGCTGTGGGCGGTGTCCCACACCTCGCCGCGGCTGCGCCACCACAGCAGCACCAGCATCACGAGGAAGGGGACGACTCCGGCGTACTTCTGGATCTCGGCCACGGACCCGGCCGCGCCTTCCAGGCAGCCCATGAGCATGCCGCCGACGAGGGTCAGCGGCAGGCTGCGGAACGCGCCGATCATGGCCACGGCCAGGGCCGTGGAGATGAGGTTGCCGAGCGTCGCGAAGTCGCCGCCGAGGCGCGGTGCCACCAGCACGATCACCAGGGTGGAGATGGCGCCGATGGCCACCCAGACGCCGATGGCGAGCCGGGGCGCCGGGATGCCGACGACCTGGGCGGTGGTCGGCCGCTCCGACAGCGCCTGCAGCCGCAGGCCGATGAGCGTCTTGCTGAGCAGCAGACTCACCCCGACCGTGATCAGTACGGCGAAGCCCAGCGAGACCAGCACCGCCTGGGGCACCACGACGCTGCCGACGGTGAAGGCGGGCGCGTCGAACGGCGACGGGAAGCGGTGCGCGCCGGTGGTGTTGCTGCCGAACAGCCGCAGCCCGAGCGCGATGATCGCGACGTAGACGGCGACCGTGACGGCGGCCTTGGTCCGCTCGTCATGCTGGCTGAACCAACTGACGAGCGCGGAGCCGAGCAGCGCGGACAGCGCGGCGCCGGCCGCCGCCCCGACCGGCAGCGCGAGCCACCCGGTCAGGCCGGCGTCCATCAGCGTCACCATCACGAAGGCGCCCACCGCTCCGCAGGCCGCCATCGTGAAGTTGACCACGGCGACGAGGCGGTAGGTCAGCACGACGCACAGGCCGAGCAGCGCGTACACTCCGCCGCTGGTCAGGCCGGCGACCACGGAATTCAGCATCGAGCACCTCCGTTGCGGACGTCAGGGATCACTTCTTGCCCGGAACGATGAAGCCTTCGGGCAGGACCTCCCACTTGCCGTCGACGGCCTTGACGAAGCGGCTGCCCTCGATCGGGTTGTGGGCGTCGCCGGGGCCGAAGACGTAGGGGGTGCCGACCATCGGGTAGGTGATGGGCTGCATCTCCTTGAACGCCTTGGTCACCGACTCGCGGGTGATGTCACCCTTGATCGTCTTGAGGACCTCGACGAACATGTCGGCGGCCATCACGCCGCCCTGGCTGAACGCCGTCTTCTGAATCTTGTTGGCGTCGATGATCTTCGCCCAGCGGTCGTTGCCGGGCAGGGTCTCGTCGGTGTAGGGCTGCCACTCGGTGCCGGCGTAGACCTTGATGTCGGCGGGGACGACCTCGGCGTTGGCGTCGGTGTAGCTGTTGGCGGCGACGATGAAGTCGACGTCCTGCATGCCCTGGGTCTTGGCCTGGGCGGTCCACGGGCCGACCACACCGTTGTAGAGCACGGCCTGGCAGCCGGCGCTCTTGGCCTGGACCAGGTACTGCGTGGGGTCGCCCTGGCCGACCGCGGTGTTCTTCAGCGCGAGTTGCTTGCCGGTGATGCCCTCCCACTCCTTGATCGCGCTGTCGATGCCGGCGCCGGCGCCGGGCAGCGTGACGAACATCATGCAGACCTTGTCATGTCCCATCGTCTCGGATGCGTAGTAGAGCATCGCCGTGATCAGCTTGAACGGGCCCGGGTTGACCGGGGCGATGTTCGGGCTGGTGAAGCAGGCGGGATCGACGCCGACAGCGGGGATGGAGACGATGTCGTTGTTGGTGTAGGTCGCGCGGTTGAGGCCGCAGTCGACGGCGCTGGAGGAGCCGACCAGCGCCACGACGTTCTCCGACTCGATGAGGTCGATGGCGGCCTCGGTGGCCCGCTGCGGGTTCATCGCGTCGTCCTTGCTGATGAACTCGATCTTGCGGCCGTTGATGCCGCCGGCCGCGTTGACCTCGTCGAAGACCGCCTTGACCGCCTGGGGGACCTCGGGGGTCTGGAAGAGGCCGGTCACGCCGTTGATCGCACCGACCTTGATCGGGCCGCTGGCGTCGCCGCCGTCGTCGGAACAGGCCGTGGCGGCGAGGGCGAGAACCCCGGCGGCCGCGGTGGCCAGGAGGGAACGGTATGCGCGCTTCATGGGAGTTTCCTTTACTGGGGGGGGAGGGAGGGGGCCGGACGGTGGTCCGGCGTGGAGTCAGGCTGTCGGTTCGGCCACGGGCTCGGCGCCGGTTTCTGCGCCGGTTTCTGCGCCGGGCACGTCGGCGGGCACGTCGGCGGGCACGTCGGCGGTGCCGAGGTAGGCGGCCATGACCGCCGGGTCTTCGAGGACGGCCTCGGTGGGGCCCGACGCGATGACGTGGCCGAAGTCGAGGACGGTCACCTGCGAGCACGCGGCCCGGACCAGTTCCATGTCGTGCTCCACGAGCAGGATCGACACGCCGAACCGTTCGGGCACCTGGGCGAGTCTCCTGCCGAGCAGGAGCGACTCGGCGGCCGACTGACCGGCGGCGGGCTCGTCGAGCAGGGCGACCTTGGGCCGGGCGGCGATGGCGGCGGCCACGTCCAGCAGGCGGCGGGTGCCGACGTCGACGATGGAGACCGGGACCTCGCCCGGCGGGCAGCCGAAGAAGTCCAGCAGTTCGTCGGCCTCGGCCTTGGCCAGCCGCCGGCCCGCGCCGATCGTCAGATACTCGTACTGGGTGAGCTCAGGGGCGATGACGGTGGTCTGGAAGGTGCGGCGCAGCCCGCGGCGGGCCCGGACACTGGGGGTCAGCTTGTCGATGGGGCGGCCGTCCAGTTCGACGGCGCCCTCATAGCCGGAGACGAAGCCGGTGACCGTGGCGATGAAGGTCGACTTGCCGGCGCCGTTGGGGCCGATGAGCCCGACCACCGAGCCGGCGGGCACGGTCAGATCGACCGAGTCCAGGGCCACGACCTTGCCGAAGCGGACAGTCAGGTCCCGTACGGCCAGGCACGGCTCACCGGCCGCGGCCACCGGGGTGACTGCCGGGGTGACTGCCGGGGTGACTGCCGGGGTGACTGCCGGGGTGGCCTCGGCCGGGGCGGAGTCGGCGGGACCGGTCGCGTCCTTCACCTTGTCGAGCAGCCCTCGGGCGGCCCGCTCGCGCTTGCGGGCGCGGACCATGTCGGTCTGGCTGATTCCGCTGCGCAGGGCGAAGATCGCGAGCACGCCGAACAGCATGCCGCCAAGGTCCTGGGGCAGCTTCAGCTTGTCCATGATCGTCGCCATGATGGCGCCCATCACGCCGCCCATGATCGCGCCCTCGATGTTGTGCGGCCCGATCAGGATCGCCATCGCGAACATCGCGAGCGACTGGCCCATCGAGAAGTTGCTCGACACCACGAGCCCGAGCTGGCCGGCCAACAGGCCGCCGCCGATGCCCGCGATGAAGGCGCTGATCGCGAAGGCGGCGAGCTTGCTGCGGGCCACGGAGATGCCGTGCGCGGCGGCGGCCCGCTCCGAGTGGCGCAGCTCCAGCCAGGACATGCCCAGCCGGGTCCGGTTGAGGAGGGCCAGGCCGATCGCCAGGACGGTGAAGACGATGACCGCGAGGATGAAGTACCGCCCGTTGGTGGCGAACATCGACGGGCGCGCCACGGTCTTCAGCTCGGAGGTGCCGGGGAACTGGTTGACGTTGAGCACCAGGTCGGCTGAGACGGCGAATCCGAAGGTGATGACGGCGAGGTTGACACCGCGGATGCGCAGGGCCGGCAGCCCGATGGCCACCCCGACCGGGACGGCCGCCAGACCGCCGAGCAGCAGCCACAGCAGGAAGCCGCCGGGCGCGTCGGACAGGTTGAGCCGCATCACGACCCATGCGCCGATGGCCGCGAAGGACCACTGGCACAGCGACATCACTCCGGCCCGGCCGACGATGACGCCGTAGCTCTGCATGATCACGCCGCTGACCACGGCGGTGATCGCAAGGTAGATCCAATAGGACGACAGCAGCGCCGGGACGGCGACGCAGGCCGCCACGGCGAGGCCGAGGCCGATCGCCGTCGAACGCACGTTGATCGCGCTCATCGTGTCTCGCTCTCCGTCGGTGCCTGGCCGAAGTAGGCCTCGTGCAGCAGTGCGCTGTCGCCGCGTAGCTGGGAGCAGGGGCCGTCGAACACGACGCGTCCCTTCTGCAGGACGTACGCGTTCGCACCCACCTCGAGCGCGAGATTCGCGAACTGCTCGATGAGCAGCACCGCGATTCCCAGCCCGACGAGGTCGACGACCGCCCGCATCAGGCGCTGCACCACCACCGGCGCCAGGCCCAGGGACATCTCGTCGATGAGCACGACCTTGGGGTCGGCGACCAGGGCCCGGCCCACGACGAGCATCTGCTGCTCGCCGCCGGACAGGTGCCCGGCCTGGAGGCCGCGGCGCTTGTCCAACTCGGGGAAGAGCCGGAAGACCGTCGCGGGGTCGCCCTTGCCCGCCTGGGCGACCAGCAGGTTCTGCTCGACGGTGAGGGTACGGAACGTCGTACGGGCCTGCTCCACGTAGCCCAGGCCGGCCAGGGCCCGCTTGTAGGTCGGCAGCCGCTCGATGGCCTGTCCACCCAGGCTGACCGTGCCTTTGGTCACCGGCGCCAGACCGGCGATGCCGTCCATCAGCGTGGTCTTGCCCGCGCCGTTGGCGCCGAGGACGACGGTGACCGCACCGGGCGTGACGTCGAGTGACACGTCGTGGACGACCTCGACCTCTCCCCGGTTGATGTGGACCCCCGTCAGGCTGAGGATCGGGTCTGACATCACGCGTCCCGCAAGAAGTCGTCGGCGCTGTCGCGCTCGATGATTTTCTGCGCCTCCGGATGCAGGGGCATCGGTAACCTCCGGTTGCCGGCGTGCCCTTCAGGCACTCGCAAATCGTATCTGATTCCATGTACGTTATGCGTGTCCAAACGTGGATGTCCAGAGGTGAAGAGGTTGAGGTTGCGCAACGAAACCAGGGACGACTCCCGCAGGCACCGTGACACCCCCACCCCGGGAGACGACACCCCGGCCCCGGGAGACACCGACCACTCCCCGGCGGACATCGTGCTGACCGGGGGGCGGGTCCACACCATGGACGCCGCCGGCAGCGTCGCCGAGGCGATCGCGATCCGGGCGGGCCGCATCGCCCGCGTCGGCGGGGCCGAAGAGATCACGCCGCTGATCGACCGGCGGACCCGGGTCATCCGGCTGCGCGGCGGGGCGGTGCTACCCGGCATCAACGACTCCCACCTGCACGGCGTGTGGCTCGGCACGATGTGGCCGAACCTGCTCATGGACCAGCTGGCGGGCGGCGACCACCACGGCGACCACCACGGCGACCACCACGGCGACCACCACGGCGACCACCACGGGGACCACCACGGCGGACCGCCCCCGGCGCGTCTGGAGACGAGCGCCGACCGGCGGCGGGCGATCCTGCGCACCGCGGAGTTGCTGGCCTCGCTGGGGATCACCAGCTACACCGAGCCGGGTCTCGGCCCCGGCGAGGACGCCGGGCCGAGCGGGTGCTTCGGCTCGGCCGCGCTCCGCGACTACGCCGACCTCGCGGCCGAGGGCCTGCTCACCTCGCGCGTCACCGCGCTCATGCTGTTCGGCGAACTCGACGGTCCGAGCTCGCTCGCGGGCCTGCTGGAGGGACTGCGTACGTTCGTCCCGCCCGCCGACGTGCCCGGCCGCTTCCGCGTCGCCGGTGTGAAGATCTTCGCCGACGGCATCCCGCCGATGGGCACCGCCTGGACCGACGAGCCCTACGGCGACGGCACGTACGGCGGCCTGCTCATCGAAGGCGATACGGCTGAGCGGCGCGAGGCCGACCTCATCGCGATGGTCGACGCGGCGCACGCCGCCGGCCACCAGATCGGTGTGCACGCGACGGGCAGCCGGACGACGCGCACGGTCACCGACGCGCTGGCCACAGCTCTCCGCAAAAACGGACAAATAATCACTAAACACCCCGCACGACATTACGTCATCCACGGCGACCTGCTGCATCCGAGCACCCTGGCGGCGATGGCCGCGGCCGGGGTCGGCCTGAACACCCAGGCCGGGATCCCGGTGGCGACGCAGGACATGCTGACCGCCGTCCTCGGCCAGGACGTGCTCCCCCACGCCTGGCCGCTGCGCGACGCGCTGGCCGCCGGGGTCCCGCTCTGCCTGAGCTCGGACGCGCCCGTGCTCACCCCGGACTGGCGGGCCGGGGTCGTGGCGGCGGTGACCCGGCGGGGTCTGGACGGGCGGGTGCGCGGCGAGGCGCAGCGGCTGACGGTGGCGCAGGCCCTGCGGGCGTACACGATCACGCCGGCCTGGCAGGACGGCGACGAGGCGTGGAAGGGGTCGCTGGAGCCGGGCAAGGTCGCGGACCTGTGTGTGCTGGAGGCCGACCCACTGGAGACGGAGCCGTCGGCGCTCCCCGAGGTCCCGGTGCTGCTGACCATGATGGACGGTCAGATCGTCTACGAGAACCAGACGAATCTTATATGATGTCTTATGCGCTATAAGGATCAAGTGTCGAACTCCGAAGCGGTCGCGAGAGCGGCACACGCGCCGGCGGCCGCGGGGACCCCACGCGAACGGGTCGTCACAGTCAGGGGTGACATCGCACCGGACCTGCTCGGGACGGTGCTCCCGCACGAGCATCTCCTGAGCGACTTCACGCCGCCCGGCGAAACCCCCGGGGATCGGTCCGCGAGCGGTCTCCGCATCTACCGCGCACCGCTCACGATGGAGCTGCTCGGCGAGGTCGCCATGGGCGCTCCCAACAGGGACGACCGGCTGCTCGGTGACGGGGAACTCGCCGCGGACGAGGCCGCCTCGTTCAAACGCGCCGGAGGCGGCACGCTGGTGGACGTCACGTCCATCGGGCTCGGCCGTGATCCGGGCGGTCTGCGCCGGATCGCCGAGACGACCGGCCTCAACGTCGTCATGGGCTCGGGGTGGTACCACCCGGCGTGGGCCGGAGGACTCGCCGGCCGCGACGTCGGCAGCCTCACCGAAGAGATCGTCCGGGACCTGACCGAGGGGGTGGACGGGGTGCGTGCCGGCATCATCGGCGAGATCGCGCCGCTCGATCCGCGAGAGCCCGCCGAGCGCGCCGTCCTCGTCGCGGCGGCACGGGCGTCGGCGGCCACGGGCACCCCGATCTCCCTTGACCGCTGCGCGGACCCCGTCACACAGCGGCTGGCGCTCGATCTGCTGGCCGAGGAGGGCGCCGACCTCACCCGCGTCGCCATCGGGCACTGCGACGCGCTCTCCCCGCGTCCCGACGAGCTCGAACCGCTCCTCGATCGCGGCGTGTTCGTACAGTTCGACCGGCTCGGCCGGCTGCCCTCGGTGCACAACGTGTCCGACGACCAGGATGTGGCCGCGGCCGTCATCGAGCTCGCCCGCCGGGGCCACGCCGAGCGGATCCTCCTGTCGCACGACGTCTCCGCCAAGTCACAGCTCCTCGCCTACGGCGGCGGCGGATACGGCTTCGTCCTTCAGCAGTTCGTGCCGTACCTGAAGATGCTCGGCGCGGACGACGCCCTCATCGAGACCATCACCGTGCGGAACCCGAAACGGCTCCTCACCACCCCCACCCCCGGCCGGAAGCCGTACCCGACTCCGAAGGCAGACTCGTGAGCCGCTATCCCTTCGAGATTCCGAACATCGCCGGCAGGGCTCTCACCGTCGCGGGCCCCGTGGACCCCTCGACGCTCGGGGAGACGCTCATGCACGAGCACGTCTTCGTCGACCTGAGGCGACCGCCGCGGTTTCACCGGCCAGGCGAGGACTCCCCCGACGCCGCCGAACCGCTTACGCTCGCCAACCTCGCACGGGTACGCCACGGGAGCCCGAACGCCGACAACGACGTGATGGGCGACTTCGACGAGATGCTCTCGGAGGTGCTCGCCTTCGCCCACGCCGGAGGGCGCACGATGGTCGAGGTCTCCCCCATCGGCCTGGGCAGAGATCCCGAGGCGCTCCTCCGGCTTTCTCTCGCGAGCGGGCTCAACATCGTCATGGGCGGAGGCTGGTACACCCCGGTCTTCCACCCGGCCGACATGGACGAGCGCGGCGTCGACGAACTGGCCGACATCATCGTGCGGGACATCGCGGTCGGGGCCGACGGAACCGGCATTCGCTCAGGCGTCATCGGGGAGGTCGGCGCGGAGACTGCGCCGCTGACCGACAACGAGCTCAAGAGCGTACGCGCGAGCGGCCGCGCGAGCAGGGTCACCGGCGCTCCGATCACCTTCCATGTCGGCGGCGTCGGCGAGGAGAAGTTCCGGGTCCTCGACATCCTCGAGGAGGAGGGCGTCCCCCCGTCGAACGTCGTCTTCGGGCATGCCTCGGACGTCCTGATGGACCCGTCGTTCGCCGATCGTCTCCTCTCGCGCGGCGTCTTCGTGGAGTTCGACTTCCTGGCCTCACCCGGCAGCCCGTGGGGCCACCTCTTCCTCATGAGCGATCACAAGGTCGTCCGCGGCATCGCAGAGCTTGTCGAACGGGGTTACGCCCGCCAGATCGTGCTGGGCCACGACGTGTGCCAGAAGATCCAGCTCAAGAGGTACGGCGGCAAGGGATACGACTACATCCCGCATCACTTCCTGCCCGCCCTGCGCCGCCTCGGTGTGAGCGAGGAGGCCATCCACATGATCATGGTCGAGAACCCGGCGCGCGCGCTCACCTTCGCCCAGCCGCAGTAATGCCGACGCGGCGATCAGGACCGCCGTGACCATCAGTTCAATGAGGGAAAACCATGACAGTCACCCCGGCCTCCATCAACGAGACCCCCATCAATGAGGCCCCCATCAATGAGGCCCCCATCAACGCGGTCCCCTTCGACCCGGCGCTGAACGAGGTGCTGGAGAGAATGCCCCGCACGGCCGGGCCCACGCCGTCCCTGGAGAGCATCCCGGCGATGCGCGACGCCGGCCGGGCCATGTTCATGCCGTCGGTCGCCGAAATCATCGGCACACGGGAGATCGACGCCGAGGAACGCACGATTCCCGGGCCGGACGGCGCCCCCGATCTTGAGATCACCGTGCTGCGTCCCCGCGGACTGAGCGCTCCCGTCCCGGGGCTCTACAACATCCACGGCGGCGGCATGATCAGCGGTCACCGCTATATGGACACCGTGCGCCTCGTCGACCTCGTCGCGGAGCTCGGCGTGGTCGCCGTCAACGTCGAGTACCGCCTCGCGCCCGAAAACCCCGATCCGGCACCGGTGGAGGACTGCTACGCCGGTCTGACGTGGATGTCGCAGAACGCCGCCGAGCTCGGCGTCGACCCCGGGCGCATCGTCGTCATGGGCGGCAGCGCGGGGGGCGGTCTGTCGGCCGGGGTAGCCCTGCTGGCACGCGACCGCAAGGGGCCGCACCTGGCCGGGCAACTGCTGCTGTGCCCGATGCTCGACGACACCAACACGACCGTCTCCAGTCACCAGTACGACGGCATCGGCACCTGGCCGCGCGCGATGAACCTGCTCGGGTGGCGGGCACTGCTCGGCGAGAAGGCCGGAGACCCGACGGCCGACGTTTCGATCTACGCCGCGCCCGCACGGGCCGCCGACCTGTCGGGCCTGCCGCCCGCATTCATCGAAGCCGGCAGCGCCGAGATGTTCCGCGACGAGGACGTGGCGTACGCGACCCGGATCTGGGCGGCGGGCGGACAGGCCGAGCTGCACATCTGGAGCGGAGGTTTCCACGGCTTCGACGTCTTCGCCCCCGATCACGAGCTGACCCGCGCCGCGCTCGCCGCCCGCCTGTCGTGGCTGCGCCGTACCCTCCAAGCCTGACCCCCCAAGACCCCCCCAAGCGTGATCTTGCGAATACTTGCAAGGCATGCGTGTGACCTGCACGAACACCGTGCGTGATCTTGCAGTGCAAGATCACGAATGGTTAAGCCCCAGCTCAGCGGACATCCCTGCAAGCATCTGCAAGATCACGAACAGAGTTGCCGCAGGTCAGCGCACGCCTCTGCGAGCATTCGCAAGATCACGGCGAGGGGGGTGGGGTGGGTGGGTCAGCGGGTGGGGGAAACGGCGAGGATTCGCTGGAGCCAGGAGAGCTTGGCATCCGCGGCGGCGCGGGAGACGCGGGCACCGGGCGCACTACCGGAGAACCCGTGGTACCCGCCCGCCCACACGTGGAGCTCCGCCTGGCCGCCGGTCGCCCAGACCCGGCCGGCGAACTCCACCGCCTCGTCGCGGAACACCTCGGCCGCCCCGACCTCGACATAGACCGGCGGCAGGCCGGACAGGTCCGCGGCACGCGCCGGAACCTCATGCGGCAGCACGTCGCCGGTGCCTCTTCGGTCGCCCAGCAGCGCGTCCCAGCCGGTGTCGTTGTTGTTGCGGTCCCATGCGCCGATGCCGTCGTACTGGCGGCTCGAGACGGTCGTGTTGCGGTCGTCGATCATGGGGGCTCCCATGTAGAGACCGGCGGCGGCCGGCCCCCTTCGGTCGCGCGCCATGATGCCGACGGCCGCCGTGAGTCCCCCGCCCGCGCTGAAGCCGGAGACGAGCAGGCGCCGGGGGTCGAACCCGAGCTCCCGCGCGTGCTCCGCCATCCAGACGAAGCCCGCGTAGCAGTCCTCGGCCGCCGCCGGTGCGGGGCTCTCCGGGGCGAGGCGGTATTCGACGCTCACGCCGACGGTCCCGTACTCGAGAGCTGACTGGATCAGGCCCTCGATGCCGAAGAAGCGGGTGCCGAGGATCATGCCGCCGCCGTGGATCTCGTAGATGCCCGCGGCGCCGGGCCGCGGCCCGCCCTTGGGGCGTACTACGGTGACGGTCACGTCGGGGGCGCCTTCGGGACCCGGGACGTCGACGTCCCACCACTCGACGGCTCGGCCGCCGACGATCTCCGTCATGGGCGGGATGAGCGCCGCGAAGTTCTCGCGATTGCGGGTGATGGTGTCCGCACGTAGCGGTACGGTCTCGACCATGGCGAGGAACGCCGCCAGGCCTTCCTCCAGCTCCGGGTCGTAGGGAACGGGAATGTACGACATGGTCTAGTCAGTCCCCCATGACGCCTCGGGCCGCACCACGTCGCGGTCGATCCACAGGTCGGCGACCGCCTCGCGCAGTTCGTCACCGTGCCGCGCCAGCAGGTCGAGCGCGCCCAGGTTGTCGTCGAACTGGCTCATCCGGCTGGCCCCGAACAGCACGTTGCCCACGGCACGATGGGTGAGGCAGTAGGCGATGGCCAGCTGGGCGGGCGTCGCGCCGAACCGCTCGGCGGCCCTTTCCACCGCGGGGTAGGCCGCCCGGATGCGCTCGCGGATCCCGCCCGGGTCGGCGCCGATCTTGCGCTCGGGGTTCAGTTTGCCCGCGAGGATGCCGCCCTCGAAGACGTCGGAGGCCTGCAGCCCCAGCCCCGCCTCGTCGAACAGGCGCCCGTACGGCTCGCCCTCGGGCACCGAGCGTCGCGCCAGGCTGTATTTGAGCTGGGCGAACGAGGGCGGCGTCATTCCCTCGGCGAGCGCGAAGTCACGCGCCAGCCACAGGTCGGCGGCCGACCAGTTGTTCACCCCCCAGGCGTCGAACCGGCCGGCCCGCACCAGCTCGGAGGCGTCGGTCACCACCGATCTGATGTCGAGCTCGCCGAAGAAGTCACCGGCCACGACGAAGTCGGCGCGGTCGGTGCCGATCCGCTCCAGCGAGACCTCGATCTGCTCGGCGAAGGAGACCTTGGGGTAGTCCCACAGCCAGAGCTTGCCGCACAGCAGGTAGTCTTCCCGGCGAAGGCCGGCCTCCCGTACGACCTTGCCGAAGATGATGTCGGTCACCGCGTTCTCGGCATGCGGGCCGAAGTTGTAGTGGGCGACGTCGAAGAGGTTGACGCCGCGGCCGACGGCGGCACGGACCAGTTCGACCGCGTCGTCCGTCTCCATGCGATCCCATGTGTTCCACGAGCCGAGACCGAAGACCGGGACTTCGGGTCCCGCCGCGCCGAGCCTGCGCCTAGGCACCTGGGGTTCGTTCCCCTGATCTGTGGTCATTGAACCTCCTTCTAGCCACCTGCAACGCAAATCGTATATCATCTCCCATACTGTTTTGGTATCCAAGGAGTGCACATGTCGTCTCATCCGGAGAGTTCCGGCCCCGAGCGCATCCTCGCCGTCGCCACCGGTTACATGGCGGCCAAGCAACTGTTCGCCGCGAGCGAGAACGGCGTGTTCGCCGCGCTGGCGCAGGGCCCGGCCGGCGTCGCCGACCTGGCCGCCCGCACCGGGCTCCCCGAACGCACCGCCCGCATCCTCGCCGACGCGATGTCCGGCCTCGGCCTGCTGACCCGGACCGACGGGGTGTACGCCAACTCCCCCACGGTCGCGCGTTACCTCGCCGGCTCCGGCGACGACGTCGACCTGCGCCCGTTCCTGGCCTTCCTCGACGCCATCAGCTACCCGCACTGGCTGGCGTTCGGCGAGACCGCGCGCACCGCCAAGCCCGGCGACCTCGACCTCGGCGGCGACCGGATGGGCGTGTTCATGAACGGGGTCATGACCTACAACGCCCTCCACGCCAAGATGCTCGCCGAGAACTACGACTTCTCCCGGCACCAGCGGGCCCTGGACCTCGGCGGCCTGTCCGCCGCCTTCCTCACCGAGGCGATGACCGCGGCCCCCGGCCTGCAGGGCACGTTCTTCACCGGCGAGTTCATGATCGAGGGCGCGAAGAGCGCGATCGAGGCCGCCGGCCTCGCCGACCGCTTCGAGGTCGTGGCGGGCGACCCGGTCACCGACGAAACCCCCACCGGCTTCGACCTCGTCCTGCTCGAGCACGTGGCGCACCGCTACGACGCCGAGCAGAACCGGCGCATCATCGAGCGCGCCCGCACCGCCGCCACACCCGGCGCCACGCTCATCCTGCTCGACTTCTTCCTCGACTCCGACGAAGAGCAGCGGACCATCGACGCGCTGCACGCCGCCGAGTACCTCGTGATCGACGGGACCGTCGTCTACCCCGAGGACGAGGTGCGTGGCTGGCTGCGCGACGCCGGCTGGGAGCCCGTCGAGACCCGTGCGCTGCCGGGCAGCCCGCGCGTCATCATCGCGGAGGCCCGATGAGTACGGCGGAGACCGGCGGCCGGGTCGTCCTGGTCACCGGCGGCGCGAGCGGGATCGGCCGCGCCGTCGCGCAGGCCTTCGCCGAGGCCGGCGACCGGGTCGCGATCGCGGACGTCGACGAGGCGGCGGCGGGCAGGGCCGCGGCCGAACTGGGCGTGCTGGCCGTGACCGTCGACATCACCGACGCCGAGTCCGTCGCGGCCGGCCTGGCGCGGGTGGCCGATGAGCTGGGGCCGGTCGAGATCCTGGTCAACAACGCGGGGATCGTCGCCGGCGGCGGCCCGCTCGTGTCGCTGCCCGTCGAGGTCTTCGACCGGGTCCTGGCCGTGAACGTGCGCGGCACATTCCTCGTCACGCGGGCCGCGGCCGCTCAGATGATCGAGGCCGGCCGGGGCGGCTGCGTCGTCAACATCAGCTCGATCGGCGCCCGCCAGCCCACCCCGGGCCTGGGGCACTACGAGGCCACGAAGGCGGCGGTCGACGCGCTCACCCGCACCGGCGCCATCGAGCTCGCCGGGCACGGCATCCGGGTGAACGGTGTGGCGCCCGGCCCGGTGCACACGCCGATGACCGCCGGGCTGATGGACGATCCGCAGGCGCGCGGCGCGTGGGAGGCCCGCATCCCGCTGGGCCGGATCGCCGTCCCCGGCGACCTCACCCCGCTGGTGATGTTCCTGGCCTCCCCGCAGGCGGGCCACATCACCGGCGCCGTCGTCCAGGTGGACGGCGGGCAGCTTCTCACCTGACGGCTCGGCGGACGCCGGCGGCAGACGACACCGGACAACGGAACCGCCCCCTTCGTACGGATGATCCGTACGAAGGGGGCGGTTCCGCGTCGGAAGGTCAGGCGGACAGGGAGGAGGAGGTGTGCGAGGTGGCGGAGGTGTGGGCGTCGTGCAGCGCGTCGGCGGTCGCGACCTTGTGCGCGCAGGCCACGCGCTCGATCTCGCCGGCGTCGGCGCCGGCCTCGATGAGATCCAGCATGTGGTCGTGCTCCTCGACCGAGCGGCGGGCGCGGCCGGGCACGTAGCTGAACGACGAGCGCCGCATGTGGTCCAGCCTGGCCCATTCCGAGCTCAGCAGCGAACTCAGATGGTCATCGGGGCAGTGCTGGTAGATGGAGAAGTGGAAGTCCCGGTTGAGCGCGGTGAACGATGTGGGGTCGAACTGGTCGAGTGCCTCGATCATGCGCTTGTTGATCGCACGTGAGACCGAGATGTGCTCCGCCGTCATGATCGGAGCGGAGATCGCCGTCGCGTACCCTTCCAGCCGCGCCAGGACCTGCAGCGTGTGCTCCACCTGATGGGCGTCGAACACCGCGACCCGTGCCCCTATGTTGCGCACCACCTCGACGAGGCCGTCGGACTGCAGGCGGCGCAGCGCCTCGCGCAGCGGGATCGTGCTGACCCCGATCTCCCTGGCGAGCTGGTCCATCACCAGGCGGTAGCCCGGGCCGTAGGTGCCGTCGAGGATCCGTGAGCGCAGCAGTTCATAGCTGATCTCGGCCTTGGACGCCTTGTCGCGCGTGGTCCTCTTCGCGGAACTCACCGAAGTCCCCTCACTCTCGGCCTGTTAGGGCCTTGACGACGGCCGTGCGGAACTCGGCGCTCGCCAGGACCTGGAAGTGATCGCCGGGAACCGTGACCGGGTCCGCCGCGCCGGCGAGTCCGACGATACGCTCAATTCCGCGGACCATCATGTCGTCTTGCCCGACAACGAACACGGGCGGGGTCCGACCGGCCCAGCCGGTCGGCTCGAACGGCGTGCTCCGCAGCCCCTCGACGCAGGTGACCAGTCCGGCGGCCCGGTCGCCCTGGGCGCCGAGCATCCCGGCGAACATCGCGGTGAACGGGTCGGCCGGTTCGGGACCGCCGCCGACCGCCGCGCGCAGCGCCTCGATGTCCACCGCGGCGAACGGCTCGGCCGGGCTGAGCCCGCCGAGCACGGCCCGGCGTACCCGCCCGGGAGCGGCCTCGGGCAGCTCCCAGGCGAGCCGCGCGCCCAGCGAGTAGCCCACCACGTCGAAAGCCCCGCCGAAAGCCCCGCCGAAAGCCCCGCCGGAAGCCCCGGCGGAAGCCCCGGCGAGCGCGCCGTCGAGTGCGGCGAGCAGCGCCACGGCGATCGCGCCGGCCCCGGCCTCGGCGGCGGCCGCCGGGGCGGGACTGTCCCCGTGGCCGGGCAGATCGGCCACGACGGCAGTCCGCCCGGCGTCGGTCAGCGCGGCGACCGTACCGGTCTCGACCCAGTCACGGTGCCCGTCGGAGCACAGGCCGTGGATCAGGAGCACGGGCGGCAGGCCCTCATCGGGCTGGTCGGGGGTGTAGGTCTGGACGGCCAGGGGGGTCGCCATGGGTGAGCACCTCTTCATAGCAGGTTTCACATACGATTTGTGATCCTACTGCACGGGTACCCTCTTCAGAGAGCCCGGGAGCCCTCACCCGTCGACTTCATTCGGTGGCTTCATTCGGCGAAGGCGGGCACGGGGAAGTCGACGACGACCTGGCCGGTGCCGGTGCTGCCGAAGTAGGGGCACAGCAGTTCGCCCTTGCCGGTGTAGCCGTCCCAGCCGAGCAGGCCGAAGAGCATGGCCGTGTCGGCCATCGCACCCTCGCCCGCGCACCGCGCGTTGTAGTCGGGGAGCATCGCGAGGAACTCCCCGAACCTGCCCTCCTTCCACATCTCGAGGACCGCCAGGTCGACCGTCCGGTTGATCTCGCTGCTCACGTCGTCGAGCATGGTCTCGGCGATCGCGTTGGGCGGGAAGGCGTGCGACAGGGACCCGCTGGCCAGGAAGGCCACCTTGCGGTCGCTGCGCCGTACGGCACGCAGCAGGGCCTCGCCGATCCGGCGGTTCTCGTCGATCGTCGAGTACATGTTGCAGCCGATCGGCAGCACCCGGATCGAGGAGTCGCCGTTCATGAAGTACATCGGGACCAGCGTGGCGTACTCCAGGCCCAGATCCTTGTAGGTGTGCACGCGCGCCTTCTGCCCGCCGGCGACGATCTCCTCGCGGACCAGCTCGGCGAGCTCGGCATCCCCCTGGTAGTCGTACTCCAGGTCATGGATGAAGTGCGGCAGCTCGTGGCTCGTGTAGGAGCCGTGGTGCCGTTCTCTGCCGTTGAGGTGGAAGCCGATGCTGTTGAGCCAGTGGCTGTCGGCGACGAGGAAGGTGTCGGCGCCGCGCTCGCGGGCGCGCCTGCCGACCTCCTTGAGCGCCTCCTCCGCGGGGCGGCGGATGCCGTAGTGCTTACCCGGCTGGATGGACAGCCAGATCGACGGCACATGCGTGATCTTGGCGGCCAGAACGATCTCTCCCATGACGCATCCTCCCAAGGGTCGTGGATTGGGACAATTAGTACACCGGTGAGGAGTCGCTTGTCTCGGCGTCACCTGGGTGGCCCCTGACACAGGGCGCCGACCCGGTCAAATCATGTACGAATCCAGATATCTTTGTCTATAGTGCTCGTCCCTCTGATCGGCTATCATGCATGAAGTCGTATACGATTTGGAGGAGGGATGATGTTGGACCACCCACTCGGGCTGGCCCCAGGGAAGATCATCGCGGTGCATCTCAACTACCGCAGCCGCGCCGCCGAGCGCGGGCGGACCCCGGCGGTCCCCTCCTACTTCCTCAAGCCATCCTCGTCGCTGTCCTGGTCGGGCCGGCCGGTCGTCCGGCCCCACGGCTGCGATCTACTGGCCTTCGAGGGCGAGATCGCCCTCGTCATCGGCGAGCGGGCGCACCGCGTTCCAGTCGAACGCGCGCTTGAGCACGTCGCGGGATACACGGCCGCCAACGACTTCGGCGTCTACGACTTCAAGCACGCCGATCTGGGATCCAACCTCCGGGCCAAGGGCCAGGACGGCTACACTCCCGTCGGCCCGGCGGTCCTCACCGACGTCGACCCCGCGAAACTGCGGCTGCGCACGTACGTGAACGGGCAACTCGTCCAGGACGCCGGCACCGACGAACTGCTGTTCGGCTTCGACCTGCTCATCGCCGACCTGTCCCGCCTGATGACGCTCGAGCCCGGCGACCTCATCCTCACCGGCACCCCCACGGGGTCCACGGTCGTACGGCCCGGCGACGTCGTGGAGGTCGAGCTGGAAGGGGCGGGACGGCTGCGCAACGAGATCGTCGCCGATCCCGGCGAACTCGCCGCCTACGGCGTACAGCCCAAGGTGAGCGAGGAGACCAGGGCCGCCGCGTACGGCACGGCCCACAGCTCCGCCTCCGACTCCGGGCGTCCGCCGCACCCGCTGGACGAGCAGACCGTCACGGCGCTGCGCTCGGTCTCGACGGCGACGCTGTCGTCGCAGCTGCGCAAGCGCGGCATCGACCACCACTTCATCGAAGGAGTCCGCCCCGCCCGGCCCGACCTGCGCATGGTCGGCGTGGCGCGAACCCTGCGCTACCTCCCGCTGCGCGAGGACGTGTTCGCCGAGATCGGTGGCGGGATGAACGCGCAGAAGCGCACGGTCGAGGAGATCCGTCCCGGTGAGATCCTCGTGATCGAGGCGCGCGGCGAGCACGGCGCCGGGACCATCGGCGACATCCTCGCCCTGCGCGCGCTGCGGCGGGGCGCGGCCGGCGTCATCACCGACGGCGGGCTGCGCGACAGCCCGTCGTTCTCCGGTCTCGACCTGCCCGTCTACTTCGGCGCGCCGCACGCGGCCGTGCTCGGCCGCCGCCACGTCCCGATGGACTCCCAGGTGCCGGTGGCCTGCGGCGGCGTCCTCGTCATGCCGGGCGACGTGCTGGTCGGTGACGCCGAGGGCGTGGTCGTCATCCCGCCGGGCCTGGCCGCCGAGGTCGCTCGCGACGCCGCCCGGCAGGAGGACGAGGAGCGCTTCATCTACGAACGGGTGAACGAGGGCGCGTCGATCGACGGGCTCTACCCGATGAACAAGGCCTGGCGGGAGACCTACGAGTCACGGCGAGACGCCCGATGACCTCCCCCTTCTGTTTCGGCCCCTTCTGTTTCGGCTTGGACTCCCAAGGAGTGATCTCATGAAGTTCAGATCGGATCCGGCGACCATCCGCGGGTCCATCGCTCCGGTGGTGACCCCCTTCACCGCCGGAGGCGAGCTCGACGTCGACTCGCTGCGCGCGCTGGTGCGCTGGCAACTCGACCAGGGCTCGCACGGCATCTCCACCGGCGGCTCCACCGGCGAGCCTGGAGCCCAGAGCGCCGAGGAGCGGATCGCGGCGATGACCGCGGTGGCCGAGGAGACCGCCGACCGGGTGCCGTTCCTGCCCGGCACCGGCTCGGCCAAGCTCGACGAGACGCTGCGCCTGACCGCCGAGGCCGAGCGGCTGGGCGCCGACGCCGCCCTCGTCATCACCCCCTACTACGCCCGGCCGACCCAGGAGGCGCTGTTCCGCTGGTACGCCACGGTGGCCGGAGAGTTCCCCGGCCTGCCGATCGTCATCTACAACGTGCCGTCCCGGACCGCGGTGGACATCGCCCCCGAGACCGTCGCCCGGCTGCGGCGCGCCCACGACAACATCGTGGGCATCAAGGAGACGACGAAGGACTTCGAACACTTCTCCAAGGTCCTGCACCTGTGCGGCCGGGACTTCCTGATGTGGTCGGGTATCGAGCTGCTGTGCCTGCCGCTGCTGGCGATCGGCGGCGTCGGTTTCGTCAGCGCGGTGGCCAACCTGGCGCCGGCGGCCGTGGCCCGGATGTACAACGCCTACGTCGAGGGTGATCACCAGACCGCCCTGGACCTGCACTACGCCCTGCACCCCCTGGTCGATTTGCTGTTCGTCGAGACCAACCCGGCCCCGGCCAAGTGGGTGCTGGAGCAGCGCGGACTGATCGCCTCCGGGCACGTCCGCCCCCCGCTGATCACTCCGACCGACGCGGGGATCGCCCGGATCAAGGAACTGCTGGCACAAAGCGAGGAAGTCACCCGATGAGCACCGCCCCGTCCAAGATCGAGCACTACATCGACGGGGCGTACGTCCCGAGCGTCTCGGGCGCGACCTTCACCTCTCTGGAACCGGCGACCAACGAGCCCTATCTCACGGTCGCGGCCGGTGGCGCCGAGGACGTCGCCGCGGCGGTCGCCGCGGCGCGCCGGGCCTTCACCGAGGGCCCGTGGCCCAAGATGCCCGCCCAGCAGCGGGCCGCGATCCTCCGCAAGATCGCCGACGCGATCGAGAAGCGGGACGACCAGATCGCCACGCTGGAGTGCCGCGACACCGGTCTGCCGATCACCCAGGCGCGCGGCCAGGCCCACCGGGCCGCGCACAACTTCCGCTTCTTCGCCGACGTGATCACGACTCTCGGGGAGGACGTCTACCGGGTCGCCTCCTCCCAGCTCAACTATGTGTTGCGTAAGCCCGTCGGTGTGGCCGGTCTGATCACTCCGTGGAACACCCCGTTCATGCTGGAGACCTGGAAACTGGCGCCCGCGCTCGCGGCCGGCTGCCCGGTCGTGCTGAAGCCCGCCGAGTGGTCCCCGGCCTCCGCCGGCCTGCTGCCGCAGATCATGGAGGAGGCGGGCCTGCCCACGGGTGTGTTCAACATCGTCCACGGCATCGGCGAGGAGGCCGGGGCGGCCCTCGTCGCGCATCCCGACGTGCCGGTGATCTCCTTCACGGGAGAGACCACCACCGGTCAGATAATCATGCGCAACGCGGCCGACCATCTGAAGACCCTCTCGATGGAGCTGGGCGGCAAGTCCCCGCTGCTGGTCTTCGACGACGCCGACCTGGACCGGGCGCTGGACGCCGCGGTGTTCGGCGTCTTCTCCCTCAACGGCGAGCGCTGCACCGCCAGTTCACGGGTCCTCGTCCAGGACACGATCTACGACGAGTTCGTACGGCGACTGGCCGAGCGGGCCTCCCGCGTCCGGGTCGGCGCCCCCGACGCCCCGGACACCGAACTGGGCGCACTGGTGCACCCCGAGCACTACGCCCGGGTCATGGAGTATGTCCAGATCGGCGTCGACGAGGGCGCCCGTCTGGTCGCCGGCGGCTCACGCCCCGAGCACCTGCCGGCCGGCAACTTCCTGTCGGCCACGGTGTTCGCCGACGTGACGCCCAAGATGCGGATCTTCCAGGAGGAGATCTTCGGCCCGGTCGTGTGCGTCACGCCGTTCTCCACCGAGGAGGAGGCGCTGGAGCTGGCCAACAACACCCGGTACGGCCTGGCCGCCTACCTGTGGACCAACGACCTGCGCCGCACGCACCGCCTCGCCCAGGCGATCGAGTCGGGCATGCTCTGGGTCAACTCCCAGAACGTCCGTGACCTGCGCACCCCCTTCGGCGGGGTCAAGGCCAGCGGCCTCGGCCGCGAGGGCGGCAAGCACAGCATCGACGTCTACACCGAGTCGCACATCGTGCACCTGGCGACCGAGGATCTGCCCGTCCCCCGCTTCGGCGCCTGATCCACCGGCGGCACAGGCCCAGCACGTGGTCCCTGGGAAATCCCTCCCCCAGGGACCACCCGGCCGACCCTCCGGAAAGAGAATCCCGGGCCGAAACCGCTATGAAGTGGGACGGTCAGAGGGCGTCAGCGTGATCGGTTCGGTGGCGAAGCGGGCGGTGCGCGGGTCGCGTTCGGTGCCGAACCGGTGGGTGAGGATTTCGTACAGCTCCGGCCTGCGTCCGGCCAGCCACCTTCGGCCGGTGGACAGCGGAATCAGATCCAGGTCGAGATCGGCCACGACCATCGCGTCATCGGCCGCCCATGTCTCGGCGAGGATGCGCCCGTAGGGGTCGAGCAGCATCGCGTTGCCGGTGCGCACCTCGTCATCGTCGCGTCCCACCCCGTTGCTGAACACCACGAACATGCCGTTGTCGTGGGCGCGGGCCGGCAGCCAGCGCATGAGCCAGCCGCGCCCGTTGGGACCGCGGAACTCGTCCTCGATCGCCGCCGGGTCCTCACGCCGGTTCTCCCACAGGCGCAGGGGGATCGGCCGCATGCTGTGCGGACTACGCGAGGCGGTGCCGCCGGTCTGATGCGGTGCGATCAGCACCGAGGCGCCCTGCAACGCGCACGCCCGCACGTTCTCCACCAGGTTGTTGTCCCAGCAGATCAGGATCGCCATCCGCACACCCCACGGCGTGTCGAACACGGTATAGCCTTCACCGCTGGAGATCGCCTCGTGCTCGAACGCGTGCAGCTTACGGTGCACTCGTACGGTTCCATCGGGCAGACACAGCGCGTAGGAGTTGAACAGCCGGCCGCCGTCGTCTTCGAGGAACCCGGCGCCCACACCGACGCGATGCCGCACCGCCAGCTCGCGCACCGCCGTCACCAGCGGACCGTCCACCGGCTCGGCCAGCTCGCGCAGCCGGTCGGCCGAGTAGCGGCGCAACTGCCAGTAGCCGAGCAGGCACATCTCCGGGCACGCCACCAGGTGCGCGCCGGCCGCGGCCGCCTCCTCGGCGAAATGCTCCACCCGGCGCAGGTTGTACCGCTTGTCATCGGCACGATGCTCGAACTGCACCGCCGCGACCCGCAACATTCCGGCCACACGGGCCCCCTCATCGGATAGTCGTTCAGATCGGTCCACTTGCGGATCCGACCCCCCGAACCGCTATCACCTTCGTGGTCGTCGTTTCAAGCCGGGCTCCACCGCTGCTTCATGACTGATCGGGTGGGAACTGGTCGGCGATGAGCGCCAGCAATGCGGCGTGCGTCTCCTGGTCGGCCGCCACGACGAGCCCGCCCGTCCCGGTGTGCGCCGGCTGACCGTGCAGGCCGGTCACGACGCATCCGGCGGCCCGGCACAGCGCGATCCCGGCGGCGAAGTGCACGCTGTCGTGCAGATGACGGCCGTCGGTGACGTACGCGGCTCGGCGCCCCGCGGCGACCCAGGCGACCGCGAGCGTGGTGGAGACGACGCGTGGGCGGAACCGCTCGGCGAACCCCGCCTCGGCGAGCAGTCGCGCCGCCTGAAAGCTCGGCGCGTTGGGAAACGGCGGGTCGAGGTTGACGTCCACCAGTCGCGATTCGGGCGACGGCGTGAGCCTCTCGTCCACCCCGTCGCGGCGGACGTACGCGTGATCGCCGTCCGTCCAGAACACCTCTTCGGCGAACGGGTCGCCCGAGGCCGCCGCCGTGATCTCCGAACCCGTGCGCAGGGCGGCGTTCACCGCGACCAGCATGCTCCGCGCGGCGTAGTTCAGCGTGCCGCACAACGGGTCGACCAGCCACATGCGCTCAGCCCCGTACGAGCCCGAGCGTCCGCTCTCCTCTCCCGTCACGGCGTCGCCTGGCCGGGCGGCGCGGATCGCGCCGAGGATCGCGTTCTCCGCCGCGATGTCGGCGGCCGTGGCGAAGTCGCCCGCGCTTTTCTGGACCCGCGGCAGGGATTCCCCGTACATTCCGCGTACGACAGCGGCTCCCGCCTGCACGGCCGCGACGGCCAACTCCACGTCTGTGATCACCATAGGCGCAGGATAAAGCCCGGCCACGCTTGCAGGCTGCTTACAGCATGGTGGGCACGCCGCGATCAAGAGCTGTGCAAGCGGTCGGTCTTTCACTGGGCGCGACCAGCCCGGCGTCGATCATGCCGGGAAGCGACCGTACCCAGGAGAACACCATGAAGCGCACCGCACTCGCTCTGGCCGTCACCGCGATCACCGGCCTCGCCGTCCTCCCCTCCGCCGCCGTCGCCACTACCGCGACGACCACCGGGTCCACTGGAACGGCACCGAAGCCACTTGCGGGTGTCGCCGTCTACTGGAGTTGGGACAAGGGGCATCCGATCAGCCGCTACGAGCCCGGCAAGGGGTTCACCAAACTCGGCAACGCAACGGACGCCTTCCAGTTCTCCGTGTCTCCCGACGGCACGAAGCTCGCCTGGATCACGTGGGGCGGCAAGCTGCACATCCGCACCGGGGGTAAGGAGAAGGTCGTCGCCAAGGACGCCGCCGGAGGCTTCCCCTGTGCCACGCCAGTCTGGTCTCCCGACTCCGCACGTGTCGCGTACCTGGGCGGCGACAGCCACACGGGCGTTTCAACGCTCACAATCGTGAAGGCGGACGGCACAGGCGTACGCAAGGCCGGCAATCCCCGCGGCGTCTGCCACCTCGCCTGGTCCGCCGACGGCCGGCGCCTCGCCGGATACACCGGGGAGACCGACGGCGTCTACATATTCGATCTGAAGACCGGGAAGTCCGTCCGAGCCAAGGGCATCAGACTGGCCAACCACGTGCAGAGCCTGTCCCCGGATGCCAGGAAGGTCGTCGTACGCACGCTGTCGCCGACCGAGCCCGGGGGCGACGGGCTCTGGCCGGGAGGGTTCACCCCGACGGTCGTCGACACCGTCACGGGCAAGCGGGTGCCCATTCCGGTCAAGGGGACCAAGGTGGGCGCGTTCTACCTCCCCGACGGCCGCCTGGTGGTCCGCGTCCTCGGCCGCACGCACAACACCCTGGTCGTACTCGACTCCGCCGGCCGGGAACTGCAGCGACTCGCCGAACCGGCGCAGGCCCGGAACCAGGCCCTGCTCCAGCTCGTCAGCTGACCCCGTCGCCTGTCAGGAAGCGGCTGCTGCGCGGGGCGGCCGGAGCGAGGCACGCTGCAAATCGATTACCGCGACGATCAGCAGGACCCTCCGATGACCTGGCCGAGAGTGAGTGCCTGACCGAGCCACTCCCAGGCAAGAAGAGCGCCGAACAGCGGCTCCAGCGAGATGGTGACGGCGCCGACTGTCGCCCCGACGCGAGCCGTTCCCCAGGAGAACAACAAGAACGGAACAAGCGTGCCGAACAGGCCGACGACCACCGCGCCGAACAGCAGCCCGGGTCGCTCGAACAGCTCGGGCATCCCTTGTGGGACCTGATAGCCCAGCCACAGGACCGCAGCGAGCGCGAATGCCCACACGTTGGCGGTCAACGCTCCGCAAACGCCCGCCGCGCGGGCACCGTACATCGAGAAAGCGGCGACGGCCACGGCGGTGAGCAGCCCGAGGCCGACCCCGGCCAGGTCGATGCGCCCGAGCTGCGTCGCAGGCAACCGGACCACAAAGGCGACGCAGGCCAAGGCGACGGCCAACCCGAGCACGGTACGCCACCCCGGAGGTCGGCGCATCGCCACTGCACTCCCCGCCACGACGAATGCCGGGGCGAGGTTCTGCAGGACGAGCGCGACGGCCACCGGAAGTCGGCTGATGGCCAGGAAGAGGCATGCGTTGGCCACGGCCAGCGACAGCCCGAAACCGCAGATCGGACGCCATGCCACCCGCGCCCGGCCGGGTGCCGTACGAGCCGCGCTCGTGGACCTCCGACATGCCATGAGCGACGCCAGGCCGATCAGGGCGATCCAGGTGCGTACGGCTACGACTTCCAAGGGGTCGGCGCCTTTCTCGAAGAGGGCACTGGCGATGGTCCCGCCCAGCCCCCACAGCACCGAGGCGACCACCACCGCCACCAGACCCCCGCGTGACCGCATGCCCACCTCCCGTTAAGTAACCTATAAACTCGTTTGATGGTTAGTCAACGCTCGGTTGGTCAGTCCAAGCGGCAGGACGCGCCCGGAGCACTCGAAATCGTGCGCACGTTCATCAACACGCGTGATCTGGAACTGACGACAGACGACCTGTCGGATCCCGAAGGGTTGCGTGACTGGTTGAGCGGACACGGCCTGCTGGATCCGTCCGCTTCGGTTTCACCTGGGGAATGGCGACAGGCGGTGGAGGTCCGTGAGGCTCTGCGCGCACTGGCGCGGCGCAACTCCGGCAGGCCGATCTCCCCAGAGGACACAGCGGCCCTGAACCGGCTCTCATGCGACGCCGATGTGCGACTCCGCTACGACCTGGACGGCACGCAGACTCTCGGCCCCCGCCACGGCGAGGGTGTACGGGAAGCCCTCGGCCGCATCTTGGCGATCGTCGGAACGACCACGCTTGACGGCACTTGGCAACGGCTCAAGGTGTGCCCGGCCGAAGGCTGCCTGTGGGCGTTCTACGACCACTCACGAAACCGCTCGGGGACCTGGTGTCAGATGGCCGAATGCGGCAATCGGGCGAAAGCCCGCGCCTACCGCCGCCGCCACAGCAACGCGGCGGAGTAAAAGACGTCATTCCGCGGTCATCACCTCGTACAGGTTGCTCGCGGCGTCGACGAAGAACAGACCGCGGGCGTAGAGCGGATGATCGATGCGGCCGTTGTCCCGGTCGGCGGGGTCGTTGCCGTACGGTACGCCGACCGCGCGCAGGCGAGCCAGGATCTGGTCGAAGGTGGCCGCGTCGACGTCGAAGGCGAGATGGACCCCGCTCGGGTCGCCCACCGTCATGAAGTCCAGGGTCAGTTGCTCGTTGACCCGCACCGGGGCGAAGTGGCCGGCCCGGCCGGTGAGCGGCAGGCGCTCCAGGCCCATGATCGAGGCGAAGAAGTCGGCCTCTCGCAGATGGTCGAGAGCGGGGACGATGGTGTGGTCGAGGGTGACGGTCATCGTGTCGGCCTTCCTTCTGGAACACTGCGTTTTTCGAACACATTTCCCGGCATCTCAGACTTTTCGGATGCATCGGGCCCTTCGGATACATCAGGCTTTTCGGGCGACACCGTGCAGGAGGACGTCCACGACTTCCCGAGGAGACGGCCGCGCGTCGGCCGCATCACCTTCACCGTCGGAGCCGGCGGGACCGACGTGCCGGGCGAAGAGCATGCCGAGCAGGATCGAGCCGACCTTGTCCGGCTCCAGGCGCAGGGCCGCCCGGTCGGGCTCGATCAGTTCTGTCACCCGTTCGTGGATGGCCCGCAGGAAGGCCTCTCGCCCGCCCGGCTCCCGCCGTTCGCGCGTGCCGCCACGCGAACGGTGCCCACCTGAGGCGTACATGGCGCCGATCACCGCACCCATGCGTTCCAGGTGAGCCCGCAGGGCCTCGATCGCCTCCACCAGTCGCGCGTCGAGCGGTTCCTCCAGCGGGATCGAGGCCAACTCGTCGAGCACACGGTCGGGGTTCATCGCCTCGGCCACGCACGCGTCCAGCAGTTCGTCCTTGTCGGCGAAGACCCGGAAGATCGTGGCCTCGCCGATGCCGGCCGCCCGCGCGATCTTGCTGGTGGTGACCGCCGCTCCGTACTCGGTCACCAGGGGCAGCGCCGCCGTCACGATCACGGCGCGGCGCTGTTCGATGCTCATTCCCGGCGCACGCCGCCGGGGAGGGGGTTCTGTCATGCCCTTCAAGTTACGGAGTGAGCGCTCACTCCGTCAACTTCAATCTTGGGTGTATCGCCGCAAAAGGGGGAGCCATCGTTCTTCAGCATCCTGTCCGCCTTCGACATGCCGCTGGGCGCCGGGCCGGCCGATCGGTTCGTTCTCCCCGCCGCCCGCGGCGCCGCAGCGTTCCTCCGCGGCGCCACCTCCGACCGATCGGGCCCTGACCGAGGATTTCCTGGCCATGCGAGGGCAGGGGCCAATCGGCAGGTAGCAGGGGGCCGTACGAGTGCGCTCTGTCGTTTCGACCGGATCTATCTGCGTGTGGTCGCGTACGAGGGGCCGGTGTAGGTGAAGGCCCATCGGTCGGGGCCGATCTGGCGGCGTCGGTAACGGTCGGGACGCAGGTAGCGATCTCTGTTGTGCCACTGACATGCCGGCCCGAGTTTGGCCAGGTCGGTCAGACCGCCTTCGCTCCAGTTGTCCAGATGGTCGACCTGACACATGCTCGCCGGGAGGGGGCAGCCTTCCACCCAGCAGGTGTCATAGCGGGCCAGGACCGCGCGACGCTGGGCGGCGGTGGCCAGCCGGACCTTGCGGCCCATGTCCAGGACCTGACCATCGGCGTTCATCACCAGACGCATCAGCGTGGAGGTCCGGGCCAGGCGGTGCACGTCGGTGATCGGCAACAACTGTCCGGTGGACAGCAGCAGCCCCGGCAGGGTCCGAAGCACGGCCTGCCATCGCCAGTCCGCGAGCCCGCCCATCTCGTCTGGACCGCCGCTCCTGTCGCGGTCTCTCACCCTGCCTCGGCCGCCGTTTCGGCGGCTCCCCACCTCGTCAGGGGCACCTCTCCCGCCAGGACGGCCGGGACCACCGATCCGACGCACCCGACCATCGTCCGCGGACTCACCCGGCGCGGTCTCGTTTGGACCGGATTCCTCCTGCTCGGCCCGCCGATCGGGCTTGGCCCCTCCGGCTTCCTTCCGATCGACCCCGGGGCCGGATCCGGTGCGTCGGAGTTCTTCCCGATTGGTCGCATAGTCGGCTTCGCCCGGTCGTGCCTTACCCGGTCCGACCTTTCCCGGCCTGGCCGTGCCCTGTCCGGAGCTTTCATGCTCGGCAGCGTCGGCCGTCTCGGCAATGCCGGCCTGTCTATCGCTCACCGTCTGAGCGGTGTCCGCCACTTCAGTGGAGTCCGCCGCTTCAGCGATGTCCGCGGAACCGGCCGTACCGCCGGCTGCAGCGTCCTCGTTCTCCCCCGCGTGACAAACCTCGTTGCTACCGCTGTCATCAGGTGCGGCACACTCCCCACTGCGGGTAGCGATGCCATCAGCGAGAGTGCCGTCGACCGGGTCGGCGACATCCCCGATCGAATCACTGCTCCCGCACGTCCCCCTGGCGAAGTCACCATTGGTCGGCTCGCCCGCAGCCGCGCCGCTCCCCGGAGGCTGGTAGCCCCCGCTCATGACATCCTCACCGGGCATGTGATCACCCTCACGGGTCGCCCCCGCCTGGGCGTCGTCCCTCTGGACAGCGTCGCCGGGAGCGGTGTCGGTGGGAGCGGTGTCGGTGGACGACGGATCGCCGACTGGCCCGTCGTCGGGGAGGGATTCGGCGTTGACCAGCACCAGCAACTCGGCGGTGATCTGCTGCTCCAGCAGTGCGATGAACGCGTCGGCGTTGCGGACCCGAAGCGGCCGGTCGTCGCCCTTGGCCTTGGGTTTGGCGTAGGCGTCGAGCAGGGTGCGCAGCCGGGCGGCGGCCTCCCGCGGCAGGCGGAACTCGCCCTCCATCCCGCCCGAGTCGGTCTCCCGCACCAGCAGGAACCGGGC